>JAYVIS010000104.1:0-11058 GCA_043769975.1 Bacteroidota bacterium | reverse complement strand
TGGTCTTGATGGACATAAAAATGCCAAAGATAGATGGTATAAACGCAACTATAGAAATTAGAAAATCGAACAAAAACATTCCTATTATAGCTTTGTCAGGGCATGCTTTCCATGAGGACAAGCAAAAAGCGTCAAACGCAGGATGTAATGACTACTTATCAAAACCAGTTAATGAAAAAACACTTTTAGACATGGTGTATAAATATATAAATGTAGCTAACAACACCTAAAAAAATGCTGGCGGGAGTATAAGTTTTTTGCCTACAAGTTGCCGCTTCGCGAAAGTTTGTTATTTTTATGTAGGCAAAAAAGAGTACAACATTTCGGCAACTAATAAATATTGTGTTGGTAGAAAACATTTCGGTTTCAAAGCCGCACTTCTTTTAGCTGCAATCCGTTACCATCAAGGTTAAAAAATTCAGAAAATGATTAATATTACGAAAAAAAAAGAGCTTTCAGGACATTTAGCAGGAATCTATGCGCTATGTGTAGAAGATGAGAATTTCATTTTTTCAGGAGGTGTTGATAAGCATGTAATAAGGTGGGACATTAATAATTTTGAGAATTCAAAAATTTTAATAAAATCAACAGAGGCAGTGTATAGTTTATATTTTCACGAAAGTAACAACTTACTTTTTATTGGAACCTCTACTGGTAAAATTCATATTATTGATTTGTTTCAAAAAAAAGAAATAAAACTTCTCAAATCTCATGCTGACAAAATCTTCGACTTTAAACTATTTGATTCATATTTATTAAGTATCAGCGCGGACGGATGTCTTGCTTTTACTAATGTAAATACATTAAAAACTGAACACATACTTCAAGTTTCTAATGAAAGAATTCGTTCAATAGATATTAAAAATAATATAGCAGTTATTGCATGTGGGGATTCTAATATCAGAGTTATTGATTTGAATACTAAATTAATTCTAAAATCTTTCAAAGCTCATGAAAAATCATGCAACGTTGTTAAATTTCATCCAACAAACAACACCTTAATGAGCGGTGGATGGGACGCTCAGTTAAAATTTTGGGATGAAAAATTTCAACTAATAAAATCAATTCCAGCGCATAATTATGCAATATATTCTATAGTTTTTTCGGCCGACAAAAAATTGTTTGCTACCTGTAGCAGGGATAAAAGCATCAAGATTTGGGACGCAATAAATACAGAATTTCCAAAAAGTATAACATATGAAAATTTAAAAGGGCATCAATTTTCGGTTAACAAACTTGTTTGGGATAAAAAAAGTGGGAATCTTTTTTCTGCAAGTGATGACAAAAAAATAATGATTTGGTCTGTTAATTACCTTTAGGCTTTTATAATTGACTACTTTGAATTAAATTAGTCCAACTGGTAACTGAACCTGAATTTAATTTGAATATTAGGCTTCGAAATTTGCAAGCAAAGCCACTCCGAGAAAGACAATTATTTTATTTGAAATTAACTAAAAAAAGGTACATTCGATAGCAATGTTTGTGCAGATAGGTTTTTAAAATCCAAAAAAAATTTTAGTAAAATAATAGAATGAATAATAATTCACTAATAAATTTTGACAAATGAAGCCGATAAAGAAACACGACACCAAAATTTTTCAGGAGGAAATTGAAAAAAGAATTAGCGTGCCTGAAGGGCAGTTTGAAAAGTTTTTAGAATTGTGGGAATTAAAGAAGTTTAGTAAAAACGAATTTATTTTGAAATCGAATGAAATTCCTAAATTTTCAATTTTTGTTTTAGCGGGTTGTCTACGTCAGTTTGTTGTCAATGAGAAAGGTGAAGAGTCAATTGTTTATTTTGCTGAAGAACGACATTTTATAGGAGACTTGGCGGCATTGAGAAATAAAACGAAATCAATTTATAATTTCCAGGCAATTGAAGAATGCGAATTATTAACTATCAGCGGAGATAATTGGGAACAAGCATTTATAAAATTTCCATGGTGGGCCGAAGCACATTTAAAAGGCTATCAAAATTGGGTAATTAATTTGCAACAGCAAATGGCAGACCTTCAATCAACAACAGGAGAAGTTAGATACACTAATTTACTAAAGGCGAAACCACAATTATTTCAACGAGTTCCACAACATTTTATTGCCTCTTATTTAGGGATTAGTCCTGAAACATTAAGTCGCATTCGAAAAAAAATCACAAGCAGTTAAATTTCTTGACTTTTGTCAACGTTTTACAGCTACAGCTTTTAATAGTTTTGTATCATAATCTAAAAACTAAATACTATGGAAAACAAAAAAACTGTTCTGGTTGTTGGTATCGACCCAGCATTAATTGACTTTACAACTCCCGAATTTGCTGCAATGCCTGGCCTCACAGCTGAAAAAGTAGAAATGGGAATTAAAAATTCTATCAAACAACTTAATGAGATTGGATATGATGCGCAGTTGTGTTGGACAGATTTTGGCGAAACAGCCATTGATGTAATTAAAAAGCAATTACAAGAAAAGCAGTTTGATTGTGTAATTATTGGCGCGGGAATCAGAAAACCTGAATCGAATTTTATTTTTTTCGAAAGAGCTATAAATGTTGTTCTTGAATGGTCTCCTAAATCAAAAATTTGCTTTAACACCAATCCAATGGATACAGTAGCCTCGGTTCAACGCTGGGTATAACATTAACATATAAACACTATAAAATTTGAGAAATATGAAAAAAACAATTTTAGTAATAGTAGCATTTACAACTATGTCAATTACATTAGCATTTACACCAGTTAAAAACGGAAAAGTAATTATGATCGTTACTCTTGAAGTGAAAAATTTTGCTGAATGGAAAAAAGGATTTGATGCTGGAATGCCTGTTCGTGAAAAAGCTGGAATTAAAGTGTTAAGTGTATGTTCTTCAATTGACAATGAAAATCACGTTGTAGTAATTGAAGAAGCTGAAAGTGCTCAATCAGCTCGCGACTTTTTAGCTATTTTAAAATCAAAACAAAAAGAGGGAGATATGTCTAAATTAGATGTAAAAATTTATGATAAGGCAGAATAAAAACGGAAATTAAATTTTTGGAAATGTTGTCATTCTTATAAATAGAATTTTATAACCAGGGCTAACGAACGTAAAGTACGTTAGTCCTTTTTATTTGTTAATTCAAAAATTACATTTTAATAATTTTTCCATCTTCCATTTCAATGATACGATGAGTGCGTGATGCAAATTCGTTATCATGTGTAACAATTAATAAAGATTGATTATAAACTTCGGCTAGTTCTTTAAAAATATTAAAAACAATTTCGCTATTTTTTTTATCTAAATTTCCAGTAGGTTCATCGCCCATTATAATTAATGGATTATTGATCAGTGCACGCGCAATGGCAACTCGTTGTTTTTGTCCGCCAGATAATTGGTTAGGCTTTTTTAAAGCCTCATTTTCTACGCCTAATATTTTTAATTTTTCGTAGGCTCGGTATTCAATTTCTTTTTCTGAAAATTTTCCTAATTTTAAACCAGGAAACATCACGTTTTTTAATACAGAAAATTCATTGAGTAAATAATGAAATTGAAATACAAAGCCAATTTTTTCATTTCTAACTTTTGCTAATTCAGCTTCTTTTTTGTTTTTCATACTAACGCCATCTATCAACAATTCTCCTTCAAAATCAGTATCCATAGTTGATAAGATGTAGAGTAGGGTGGACTTTCCGCAACCCGACTTGCCAATTACAGAAATGAATTCTCCTTTATTTATTGAAAAATTTACATCTTTTAAAACTTGAACCGTTAATGGATCATGAAAATATTTAGTAATATGAATTGCTTCTAATATTTTTTCGTCCATCATTATTTGCCTCTAATTATGATTACTGGGTCAATTTTACTTGCTTTTCGTGCAGGAAAATAACCAGCAAAATAAGTTGTAACTAAAGCAAAAAGGCCGCCAATCATATAAAATTTAGGATTGTAATTGATTGGATACGTTTTAATGGTTGGCAATGCTGCTGTATTAAATGGGATCTGGTCAATTATTTCGGATACCCCAAATCCAAATAGTAAACCAAATATGCCACCAAAAAAACCAATGCTTAAAGCAATCGTAATAAAAATAACATTCACATCTTTCCCAGAAAATCCAGTTGCTTTTAAAATGGCAATAGAATCCATTTTTTCATAAATCATCATATTCAAAATATTATAAATACCAAAACCGGCAACAATTAACAAAGTAATTCCTACAACATATGATATTAAAGACCGAACAGAGCTTCCTGTTTCAAATTGTGAATTAGCAGTTTGGATATCTATTGCCTCAACCTCAAATGTTTTTTCATACTCTTTAGCTATTTGCGGTGCTAATATAACATCTTTCAATTTTATTTGAAGGTCTGTAACATAGCTATTTGTTTCACCTAATAATTTTTGCGTAGTAATAATAGACGCATAACTTTGTACGTTGTCAATATCTTGTATGCCTGATTGGAAATATCCAACCACTTTTAACTGCAAGCGTTCGCCTTTTGCTGTTGTTACTTGTATCACATCTCCAATGTTAGCTAACATTTTGGTGGCTGCACCTTTTCCTAAGATGATACTATTTGGGATGTTTTTTAAATCTATATAATGACCTGTTGTTACATATTCACTGAACTTAAATAATTTGTTTTCAGCTTCAACATCTATTCCGTTAATTATCCCTGTTAAATCAATAGCTCCAACATTATAAAAAACTTGAGCAGTAATTTTTGGTGCTACGCCTAAAACTCTTGGGTCTTTTTTTAAAGCATTTAAAATTGCCCCATTATTATAAATTTCAAGGCGTTCGTTTTTAGGCTTTACAGAACTTACGAAATTGTGATGATCCTTATAAGTTAAAGACCTGTCAATTGGTTGAAGTTTGGAAGCTTGAATTTCATTATACAAACGGATATGTGGCGTACGATTTAAAATAAGGCCATCAAGTAAATCATTTAATCCATTCATAAAACCAAGCAATGTGATAAACATGGTTATACTGAATGTAACGCCAATAGCAGCAACCAATGTTTGTTTCCATCGCGCAAGTAAAAGCAATAAAGATATGTTTGCTAATAATTTATAGTTCATTCGGATGGCTTAATAAGTTCATCTTCGGCACTTATCCCAGATACTATTTCAATTTTTTGATAATCTTTTAATCCAGTTTTTACAATTACTTTTTCTCCATTGGCTTTCATAACAATTGAATCATTTAATATGTAATTTCCGGGAATGAGCAAAGCATTATTTTTTGTATTCATAACAATACTGGCTTCAAAAGTAACGTTTGGATAAAGACTTTCGGGCTGTGTTATAAATTCAGCTTCTACTATAAATGTTTTACTTCGTTCGTTCATTAAGGGATTAATTTTAGTAACCTTTGCTTCAAATACTTTTCCTTTATAACTATCTAAATTAATAAGTACTATTAAACCTTTTTTTATTTTCAAAATATCATATTCATCTACCTGCATTTCTAACACAAAGTGTTTTGCGTCTCCAATCACAGCAAGAGCTGTTTGCAGTCCAACAATATCGCCTTTCGATTTTGGTAAACTATATACAATGCCATCTATTTCACTTTTTAAAGTAAAATCATTTTCAAGCTTACTAGAAATAAGCAAATTATTTTTTGATTGAGACGAACTAAATTCTAATTGACGATTAAGTTCTGCATATTTTTCAAGAGCTGATAAATAGGATGTTTTTGAATTTTGAGCACCTAACTCACGTTGCTCGAGTTCAACTTGTGTACCAATTTTTTGTTGCCACAGATTTTTTTGCCTCATAAATAAAAGAGAATCATTTTTCATTTTATTTTTAGCAAGTTCAATAAAAAGTTTTGCTTCCCTTAGTTTTCCTCTATTAGCATTATAATCAGAGAATTGTGAAGCAAGTGTTGCATTTTCTTTATTTAAACGTTGCGCTTCGTTTGAAATTAGTAAAATAGGTGTGCCTATTTTTACAGTATCACCTTCGGTTACAAATATGGATTCAATAATTCCATTTACTGTTGCAACTGCCTGATATTGATTTTTGCTTTTTATGATTCCTGATGCATAAATTGACTCTGAAATCGACTCCACTGTTGGTTTTATTTTTTCCACTTTGCTTTTGCAAGAAAAGATTAAAAATAAAAATATGACAAAAGTTGTTATTTTAAACATGCTACAAATTTAGTAAGAAATCATTTTATAAAACGGTAATTTTTATCACCTAAATACATGATAAATGTTCGTTTAGTTTGTTTTATAGTTGTTTTACTTGCAATTATGAAAAATAGAAATGTTTAAGCGAGTCTTTTAGATATAATTTTGGATATATTTCCGAAAACTTGTCCAGGAGAAAATTTACGCCATTCAAAATCATTTAGTTCTCCTCCCGTATTAAAATAGTAATCGAGACCAGCATTTTTAAATTCTTTTAAAACGTGATCTCTAAAATTGAGAAATACAATCCATCCATCTTCAACATCCTCAAACCATTCTTCATAATAAGAATCATCTGATGAATGATAGTTTAAAACGTTTTCGCCGATGATAATAAATTTATTTATTTTATGAAATATTAAATCGTCAATGATATCTCTTTTTAAAAGCATGATATCATTATTAATAGCATCATTCCATTCTCCAATTAATTCAATAAAAGCATAACCTTCTTCGTAATCAACAAATAATATTTTTAAATAAAGTGTTTCGCTTCCCATATCATCCCATTGTGGATGTATGTAATAATTATAAACGGTATTACTGAATGTAAATTCGCTGTATTCTGTTCCAAAAAAAGGTGATTCTTCGTCTTCCGACGCCACATATAAATGTTGCCAATTATAAAAGGGTTCTATATCGTGCATATAGGTTTCTTTCGTTCAAAAATAAAGGCAACTTGGTAAGTTACTTTCTTTTTTATAAACTGTTTAATAAAGAAGTTAAACTAGCATCAGTTGTTGCAGTCATTGTAACATCAATTGGTGTATTGGCAGTAATCGTTAAATTTTGATTAAAGCTAAATAATTGTCCGGCAGCATTTAAACCAATTGCTACAATTTTAATGTTAGAGCCATTTGGAATTTGACCTGAAGTTAAACTTGAAACTTGCATCACTGTTTTTTTACCAGATACATAAACAAAAATGGCTACATTAGTTAAATCATCAACTGTTGATGAGAATGTTAAATTACTGGTAGATGAACTACCTGCATTAATTCCGCAATTAATCCATCCTAATTTTGCTATATAGTTAAAATAGCCATACGAAGTTGCAGTAAATACGGGATTTAAACTTGAGGTAATTCCTAAGGTTGCAGGATTGTCTGTCCAATCAGATGTGCTAAAGCCATAATGTACGCGCATATAACTTTTTGGAGCTGCATTAGGCATTTCAATTTGTACACCACAAGCACCTGGTTTAATTACTAATTCTGTTGTTCCTTTAAATGCTCTCAGTCTAATTTCTCCATCTGTTTCTAAAATATTTCCACCTGCCACAGTTGGCATTCTGTAATAAATCATATCTTTTGGAGTATATAATTCTACTAATTTTATTTTAAAGGGCCATACCACGCTATCTCCGCTTGGCAACATTAAACATTGTTTCCCTGTCCAAATTTTAGTTCCTTGATTTCCAATGATAGGACCAGAACCACTAGAGTCAATTGTAA
This sequence comes from Bacteroidota bacterium, assembly GCA_043769975.1. GTDB lineage: Bacteria > Bacteroidota > Bacteroidia > B-17B0 > Aurantibacillaceae > UBA4416. The sequence continues at coordinate 3,427 of JAYVIS010000104.1, read as the reverse complement.
ACTCTTGTTCGGCTTGTTGTTTAGAATCCAAATAAGAATTTGGAGAATTATAACTATTAAGCGGCGGACTTGAAATCCTTTCTTTAGAACAGCTTAGTATGATTGTAAAAAAAACAGTAACCAGTAAAAGTGTTTTAAAAACGTTTGAATTTTTCATATTGAATTATTTAAAAGTTGGACATTTATCATTTATATATCGATTGTTCCTACAACCAAAGATATATAAAAAACCTAAATTTAGGTGCGTTTCTCTGAATTTTAAATTATAACGGTATTCTAAAAAAGGTCTTAAGCATGTATTTGTTGAAATTCCAATACCACCTTCTAAATTCCAATTTACAGGTTGTGCATTTTTTAATCCTGATTCTTTGTAGTTAATCCATTTGTTGTAGCCGCCATGTATTAAAGCATACATGATTAGTTTTTCTCGTTTAATAAATTTGCCTTCTAAACCTAAACCAATCGTATATTCTTTAACTTTTGGTCCAAAAAAATAAGAAAATTGAGGAACAATACTCAATCTTTTATTTGGAAAAATACTTGCTCTAACTCCTGCACCAAAGCTTTCTGATTGAAAATTATAAATACCAGACGCACTTACGCCTATAGTTTGACTTTTAGCATTATTATATAATATGCTAAAAAATAGAATCAGTAAATAAGAATTTTTTGCCTTCATTACCTGTTTGTTATTTCATGCTTAATCTAATTTGTGTAATTACTTTTTTAGTATATAACGGAAAGTCACCTTGCATCATCCAGCTATAATATCCTGGCTCTTTTTCAAAAACTTCTTTTACTGTTTTTCCTTTATGTTTACCAAAATTAAAAATCTCTTCATCTTTTTCATTAAAAACAATTCTAGACGATAAATCTGCTTGTTTAAATCGTGTTGTTAGTTCGCTTAACACATTCATGTCGTTAATTACTGGTGTATGAACATTTCCTTTATCATCTGTTACTTGTGTATTTTCATAATGTTTTAATTGTGCTTTGAAAATTTCAAATGTTGCAACGGTATCCGCTTCTGCAGAATGTGCGTTTTCTAAAGGTTTCCCACAATAAAATTTATATGCTGCTGTTAAATTACGTGGCTCCATGATGTGAAAAATATTTTGAACATCAATTAATTTTCTATTTTTTAAATCAAAATCAACTTCAGCTCTTAAAAATTCTTCAGCCAAAAGAGGCACGTCAAATTTGTTGGAATTAAATCCTGCTAAATCACAATTGGCAATAAATTGAAATAGTTGACTAGCAACTTCTTTAAATGTTGGACTGTCAACAACATCCTTATCATAAATACCATGTATTTTTGATGTTGCTAATGGTATTGGTATGGTAGGATTTATTTTTTTAGTTAAAATATCGGTCGAATTATCAATATTAACGCGTACGATTGAAATTTCAACAATTCTATCAGTTCCAATATTGATACCTGTAGTTTCTAAATCAAAAAATGCTAAGGGTTTAGTTAAGTTTAAGTTCATGTTTTTTTCTTTATATGAAAAAGTATATTTAAGTATTTATAGTTTTGGGTTTAGATTTTTAAAAACATCTTCAACAGAAATTAAATCTGTGTAGAAACTGTTTATTTTATTTATGACTCCTTCAATAACTGAATCTGGGCATGACGCGCCACTAGTAATTATAATATTTAATGGCGTATGAGATGGTAAAAAGTTTTTTGTCACTAAATGTTTTTTATTAGGGTAATCAAAATGTTGTATCGTAGTTGCATCAATAATTTCTTTTTCAGATGAAATAAAAAATGTTTTAAATTTTCGTTCACATAATTCTACCAGGTGAGAAGTGTTACTACTGTTATAACCTCCAACAACAATTGCTAAATCTGCTTCAACATTTAATAAACCATAGGTGGCATCTTGGTTTTCATTGGTTGCATAACATAACGTGTCTCTTGTGTCTGCAAAATGTTCTGAAATATGTTCATTGCCATATTTTTTGATCATGATTGTTTTAAAAAAATCTGCTATTTCCTGAGTTTCACTGGCCAGCATAGTAGTTTGATTAATAACACCAATTTTCTCAAAATCCAGATTAATATTTAATTTTTGAGAATATTTATCTTTAAAATCAATTGCAAATTGCTCACTGGACTTTTTGCCTAAAATATATTCTGCTAATAATTTAGCATCATCTAAATCCCTAACTACAATGGCCCGACTATGAATATCACTTCTTGAAAACGTAGCACGGGTTTCCTCATGAGTATGTTTTCCATGAATAATAATAGTGTAATTATCTTTGCCAATTGATTCTGATTTTTTCCAAACTCGTTCAACAAAAGGACATGTTGTATTATAGGATTCCGTTTTTATTTTTTTGGATTCTAATAATGAAATAACATCTAAAGGTGCTCCAAAAGCGGGGATAATAACAACATCGTCACTCGTCAAATCATCAAAACTAATTAATTGTTTTCCATTGGTATCTTGTAAAAACTTTACGCCTCTTTCAATTAAATCATTGTTTACATCAGGATTGTGTATCATTTGACTCAATAAAAAAATACGCTTGCCTTCATTTTCTTCAATCGCTTTATAAGAAATTTCAATGGCATTTTCTACGCCGTAACAAAAGCCAAAATGTCGTGCAATTAAATAATTTATTTTTCCAAAATTTAAAACAGTAGGGGAGTTGTCCCTTTTACGAGGATCTTGTATTTTTCGATATTGCTTTACTTTGGTTATTATCGGACTGCGATAAAAATCAGGAACGTTAAATGTTTTCATCTTTTATTTCAATACAAGTTCTTTAATCAATCTGCTTCCAACAAATTTATTTACTTTATTTATAATATCTTCTTTAGCATAGGCCATTTCGTTTCTTACGATAGATGAATCAATTGACACATATAAATGTCCGTTAGTAAAATTAATTTGGGTTGTATGCTTCGAAATCATTGTTCCAACTATTTTCTCCCAATCATTTCTAATTGCAAAAATGCTGTACTTTTCATCTAACTTTTCTTCTTTGAAAAGTTGAGAGATTGCATCACCTAGTTTTATTAAGTTACTTTGTTTAGCCATGTTGTGTTACTGTACCATTTTCAACTAAAAAAATAGAATGCTCCGTATTTGTTTTAATAAATAATTGGTTCATTCGCTCTTGATGAGTATCAGTTATAAATACTTGTCCAAAATTTTCACTACTTACCAACTCAATCAATTTTGTAAATCTTTGTTCATCTAATTTATCATAAATATCATCAAGAAGCAATAAGGGTTTGGTATTTGTTTTATCTTTTATAAACTCAAATTGTGCAAGTTTAAGTGCCAATAAATATGATTTTTGTTGACCTTGTGAGGCAAATTTCTTTAAACTCGTATTTAGTAATTTAAATTCTAAATCATCTTTATGCGGGCCAGAGGTTGTATGGTGCACTATTTTATCCCTTTCTATA
>JAYVIS010000103.1:0-19643 GCA_043769975.1 Bacteroidota bacterium | reverse complement strand
ATAAGAAAATTAAAATAAAAGCTTTTAAACAGTTACGCCTAATTTACTTACATTTCTATAAAGAAAAGAAGTATAAATATGGCGACGAGCAAATCTACCTTGAGAATCTGCATTAATTAATTTCGAGAACGTATTCTCAGGTACACCATAATATTCGTAACCCGAACCATCCGTGAAATCAATGCGTAAACGTTTACCTTTATAATTAATGTCGGCGATGTTACTTGTAGTCGTTGTTTTAGTGTATTCTTCTAGAGTTGACTCAATCGTTTCAGGAGCAATACTTACTAAAAAATGATATGCTTCAATAACACGCTTACTTTTTTCTTCAGCCTCTAATTTAGCATCATCGTTATCTTGAATTTTATCAGGATGAAATTCTTTCATAAAATTACGATAAAGACTTTTTAATTCACCTAAAGTAACAGCTTTATCAACTCCTAATAATTTACGGTATTCAATAACTTTTCTCATTTTTTTTCTACTAATATTTTGCAAATGTAAGTCTTTTTTTACTTAATAAAAAATCAAACTGAAACCTTCAAAAACCCTAAATAAACATAGCGATTTCCTCTTTTACAGCCTTTTTGGATGGATAAGTGCCTAGCAGTAACTGTAAGGTTTCGTTAATATTATTGGCTTTAATTGTTGGGTTAATATTTTGATCCAAGTACCATTTTTCAACTATTCCAGCAAAATTATCATCTACATCATCTAATACTTTGACACCCAATTTTTTTAGTGCAGCTGCATTACATTGTTGTTCATAATGGTTTTTGATTGGAATGCTTATTAATTTTTTCTTTAAATACAAAGCCTCCGACGGTGTTTCAAATCCACCGCCGGTTATTAAACCATGGCAAGTTAATAGGCTTTTGTTAAATAATGATTGATTAATAGGGTAATAAGTGATGTTTCCTTCAGTTCTTATTGATTCAACGCCATCTAAAAACCAATGAAATTGAATATCTTTTAACTTAGTAAATGCCTCTAACAAACAATGTTGCTGAAAAGATGGCAAATAAACTGTAACATGCTTTAAGTCCTGAGTATCAGCATTTATAAATTCTTCTTTAATAACAGGTGGAAGTATAAATTTATCGTAAGAATCAAAATGAAAACCAATATGATTTGTTGCATGAGCATAATGCTTTAAAATAGTTTCACCAACAAAACTTTTTTTATCAGGTCGAGGTGTTAAATCAGACTGAAAACTAGCCTGATGTCCTAATTGAACAGAAGGCAATTTTTTTAGTTTACAGGCTAATGATGTTACAAAATCAAAATCATTAATTATCACATCGTAATTTTCTAATGGCAAAGATTTAGCATCTTTATACATCATATATGGCTTAATATTCTTTACAACATCAAAATAATTAAGTCCACCACATTTACTGTAATGTAAACTACAACCCTCACTTCTGAATTTAACCGGCAAAGGAAAATCTAGGTTTGCATTATTTCCACTTATAAAAAAATCAACATCCCCAAATTTTTTTAAATATGGATATAATTGTTGAGCTCTGCTAATATGACCATTTCCGGTAGCTTGTACAGCGTAAAATATTTTCATTAATATAAATTTAAGATGCTAAAATTTTAGAAACAATATCTTCTTGCTTAAAATTATCCTTCAGATAAATGAGGTTATCATAATTTTTATCATAACTAAAGATTTCCCATTTACCATCATTATATTCCAATGCCGTTAAGTTCTCAACCCAATCGCCACTATTCAAATAGGTAACAGATCCTTTTTCATTAGTTACTTCTTTTATTTGTGGCATGTGAATATGACCACAAACAACGTAATCATATTTTTTTTCAATAGCTAATTCAGCCGCTGTACTTTCAAAATCACTCACAAAAGCAACTGCTTTTTTTACTCCGTCTTTCACTTTTTTAGAGAAACTCATTTTATCTTTGCCAAATAATTGCAATACCCAATTAATAAAACGGTTAATCAGAATTAACAAATCATAGCCTTTCCCACCCAATTTAGCTAGTATCTTGGCGTAACCTTTAGTACTTGTATCAAATACATCTCCATGAAAAATCCAAGCTAATTTACCATCTAAATCCAATAATAATTTATCTACAATTTCAAAATTCCCTAATTGTAAATCAGAGTATTTTCGTAGCATCTCATCATGATTACCCGTTATATAGTAAACATGTGTTCCTGTGCTTGACATTTTTAAAATTTGTCGCAATACATCCATGTGTGATGACGGAAAATAACTTTTACTAAAATTCCACATATCAATAATATCTCCGTTGAGTACTAAAGTTTTTGGGTTAACAGTTTTTAGGTAATGTAATAATTCCTTTGCGTGACAGCCAAATGTACCTAAGTGCACATCGCTAATGACTAAAGTTTGTAATTCTCTTTTGCTATACATTATTAGTTTTTTCAAATGTACAGCCACATTATTACCTTAATGTTTTTTAGATATTAAGAAAATAAAAAGAAATGAATTAAAAAAGAAATTAATCGTTAAGAAAAAAACAGGATAAAGAAACAAGAATTGAACTACTCAATTATAATATCATATTGATATAATAGCTTTTCTAAATCTTGGACCAAAAATTTAGCATTTTTTATAGAGTTATTTTCTGGATCAATAGTGAAATTCTGAACTCTTGTAAAATCAACGCCTACAAGGTTTGTTTGAGCAAAATGCGCTTCTAATAAATCACAATTTATCAATTTAGTTTTAGTTAAATCAGCTTGAGTAAAATTGGAATTGTGCATTTTACAATTTTCAAATACACTTTTATTTAATTTCTTTTTATCAAATGATACATAATCTAAATTACAATTTTTGCAGAAAATAGTAAATGCAAAATCTTTAGCTTGAGAAAAATTGATTCCTAATAATTTACAATCAGAAAAACTTACATCTTGTAGTTTACTATTATTTACATTACAATTACTGAGATTACAAGCTTTAAATGAGCAGTTAATAAAACCTAACTGAGAAATATCTGAAAATATACAGTTTACAAATTCACAACTTTCATATTCATCTCTTTCAGTTTTTTGTGTTGAAAAATTGATGTTAGAAATAATTTCGAGATACTTTGTTACTTTATCCATATCAATATAAAATTTAAACTATAGCTCGCGAAAGTAACTGTTTATTAAATTATAATAACTAAAAAAAATAATTGATAAAGAATCGGAATTACTTAATTGTTGAAACGAAAGACTTTTGAAACTCTTCCCATTTAGTTTTTTGGTAATCGCCCGAACCATAATAATTTAATATTGGTTCAAAAGATTGTGCAGGATGAAATCCTTTTATAATATCCAACCGTTGGATTTGATTATTTAAAAAAACAATTGAAGGGTACGCTAATTGATTATCTAAAATTGATGTCGCAAATTGATGTGGCGCTTTTGCATTAGTTACATCAGTACTAACAAAAGTATACTTATCAAATTTAACAGTGTCTTTGCTTTCAGCATCAAATTTTACAGCATAAAAATTATCATTAATATATTTTGAAATTGTAGGATTATTAAATGTTTGTGAACTCATCAATTTACAAGGCCCACACCAAGTTGTATAAACATCAATTAAAATTGGTCGTGGATTTTTTTTACATTTTAAATAAGCCTCATTAAATGATATCCAATTTATTTTTGTTGTTTCAGAAAATTCAGTGTAGGTGTTTTCTGAAACAAATGAAAACGTATTTTCATCTTGAAGAAGATAATTGCTGGCCTTATTCTCTTGAGAATTTATTGAAGCCTGAAGCGTACTCTTTTTAAGAGAGTAAAATACAATCGCCAGGATGATTATCCCTGCCATCGATATATCTTTCCAATTAAACATACTTTGTATTATACAAAAGTAATGCCAACATATGTTAAAACATATTTCCAAAACGTTAATAAAACAACAACGATTTATTTAACATTACCCATTAATTTTTTGATAAATGGAGAAATAACAATCAAAACAATACCAGCAACTAAAGCATAAATGGCTAATTCCTTATATCCATCAGCATAAATAGTCAATTTTTCTAAATTGGTAGATTTTTCGGAAGCTTCGGCGATATTTGCACCTAATAAACCAGCAAAATATTGACCATAAGCGCTTGCCAAAAACCACATACCCATAATTACACCTTGTAGCTTTTGGGGTGATAGTTTTGTCATAACTGATGTTCCAATTGGAGATAAGCACAACTCTCCAAATGTTGTAATAAACCACCCAAAGGTGAATAAATTTAAAGAAGTTATTCCGTTAGTATCACTAAAGAATTTAGTATAATAAAATACATAAAAACCAACAGCTAAAAATATAAACCCTAATCCAAATTTTACAATGGTATTTGGCTCATAATTTCGCTTATGTAAAAATAACCATAGCAATCCTAATGGGGTAGCGAAAATAATTACGAATAAAGAATTTGAAGAATTATTAACGCCATTAGGATCAAGATCAAATCCCAATAGGTTATGATTTAAATTATCAGCAGCAAAAAAGCTTAAAGAACCTCCACTTTGCTCAAAAAATGCCCAAAAAATAATTGAAAAAAACATGAATAATACAGCCGCCAGTATTTTTTTGTTTTCAGCTAGTGAAAAGTTTTTCATTTCATACAAAACATACAATAAAGATGCAGGACCAATTGTATACATAAAATAATCCGTGTACTCCGTTTTTGAAACCATTGCCATAATAAGAGGAATAGCAAGTATAGAACCCACACACGTAATAATTTCTAAACGCTTGCGATAGCCCGGATCTCTGTTTAATAATGGAGATAAACCTATGTCGCCCAATTTTTTTTGAGTTTGAGAAAAGGTTAACAAACTTATCATCATAAAAATAGATGAAATACCAAAAGCCACATTCCAACGCATCGCTTCCGGAATTAACGTTGATAGCATTTCACCTTTACCTATTGCAATACATAAATAGCCTCCAAAAAAAGCTCCTGCATTAACACCTGCATAAAATAACATGAAGCCAGCGTCTACTCTACTATCCCCGTCTTTATACAAATTACCAACCATACTAGAAATATTTGGTTTAAAAAAACCGGTACCAATAATATTAAAGGCAATTCCTAAAAAAAAGAAATCTTTAGGATTAATAGCTAGTAAAACACTGCCAACAATCATTAATATTCCACCCCAAAATAAGGAGCGTCTTTTTCCCAATATTTTATCAGCTAATAAACCTCCAATAAATGTAAACGCATACACAAAAGCTTGGGTAGCGCCGTATTGAAGGTTAGCAGTTACTTTATCAAAATCAAGTTGGTTAACCATGAAAAAGGCTAACATTCCTCTCATCCCATAAAAACTAAAACGCTCCCACATTTCACTAAAAAACAGTGGCCAAATTTGCTTTGGGTATTTACCTTTAAAGTTCTGGATTTCTTCTATTTTTAATATTGATGACGACATTTTTTATTTTTAAGTATTAATGATGAATAACAAAAAAACCTCTCTTAATTTCTCAGAGAGGTTTTCAAATTTAATGATTAGAATCTTATCTAACTCCATGCATCATTCTAAGAATTGGTTTGTTCAGAGCAATCATTACCGCACCTAAAACAATTACAAATCCTGCAATCGTAGCAAAAATAGCAAATGCCCCTAAAGCTTCAACATATGCAGACACAAAACCACCTATAATATTTGCAACAAAAGTTGCCAACATCCAAACTCCCATCATTAATGATGCTAATTTAACTGGAGCCAATTTTGTAACTACGGATAATCCTACAGGAGATAAACATAATTCACCCAAAGTATGAATTAAATAAGTCATAACTAACCAAAACAAACTTGCCTTAATCGTAATATCTTGATTATCTCCACCTCTTTCTGAAACTGCTCCTAACATAAAGAAAAATCCTATTCCCAATAATATCATACCTAAACCCATCTTAACAGGTGTTGTAAGTTTTTTACCCAGATTACTTGTCCAAAAAATTGAAAATAAAGGTGCCAATGCTACAATAAATAAAGGATTTACAGATTGAAACCAAGAAGTTGGTATTTCAAAACCGAATACATTTCTATCAATAAATTTATCAGTATATAAACTTAAAGACGATCCAGCTTGCTCGAAACCAGCCCAAAAGAATATCACAAATGCAGTTAAAATAAATATTACAGTCACTCTTTGCTTTTCTTCTGAAGTTAAAGGCTTGTCTGGTTCTGGCTCTTTATTTTCAAGTGCAGCGCTCGCTTTTGCCTTTGCTGGAGATTCTCCAATGGTTCCTAAATACTTTTTCGCCAATGTATTAAACAATACTTGTCCTAATAACATACCTAAACCTGCAATTAAAAATCCATATTTATAACCATAAGTTAATATCTTCCCAGTTTCATCTTTTGTTGCAAATAAATTTTCAGCAAATAATCCAATAACTAAAGGCGCAATGAATGCTCCTAAATTAATACCCATATAAAATATTGAAAATGCTGAATCTCTTTTTGGATCATTTGCTGAATATAATCTCCCAACTATTGTAGAAATATTTGGCTTAAAAAAACCATTCCCAATAATTAGTAAAAATAACCCAATATAAAGACCCATTTGATTATTAATACCAAATAAAACAAATTGAGCAACCATCATTGTAATGCCTCCAATTGTAATTGCATTTCTTTGTCCTAAATATTTATCAGCTAACCAACCACCTATTAATGGTGTAAAATATACGAAACCAGTAAAAAAACCATAAATTAACGAAGCTGATTGCTCATTAATCCCTAATCCGCCTTCCATTAAAGATTTTGTAAGGTATAAAATTAAAATACCTCTCATTCCATAATATGAGAATCTCTCCCACATTTCAGTAGCAAATAATAAATATAAACCTTTTGGGTGACCTTTTGATGCAGAAATTTGTTCCATAAAATTGTTTAGTATCAGTGTTTAATTTAGTTGCCTAAAATACCATTTTTTTGGTTTCAAAAGACCATTTTTTAAAAAAAAAATCAAAAAAAAATCCTCTCATTTCACAATGAGAGGATAAATTTTTAAATGGTATTATATAACTACGCTAGTTTTACGTTTACTGCATTTAATCCTTTTTTACCTTCTTGAATGTCGAAAGTTACTGTATCATTTTCTCTGATTTTATCAGATAAACCTGTTACATGTACAAAATACTCTTTTCCTGATTCGTCTTCTTTGATAAAACCAAATCCTTTTGTTTCGTTAAAAAACTTTACTGTTCCTGTGCTCATTTTAATGTGTTTAAAAATTATTAGATTGTAAATATAAACAATATTTTTAATAAGTTGTTAAAAATAAAAATTATTTTGCATTATAATACTTTTTTGCTTCTGGCATAAAGGCTTTCAGGGCGGAAATGCGTTTTTCATCACTTGGATGTGTGCTTAAAATCTCTGGTGGCTTCTGTCCACCACCTGCAGCCATTCTTTCCCAAAAAGCAATAGCTGCCTCAGGATTATAACCTCCCATCGCAGCAAATATTAACCCCATTTTATCAGCCTCAGTTTCATGGCTTCTGCTATATTTTAACATTCCCAAATTTGTTGTTAATCCATAAGCTTGCCCAAATAATGCTTGAGTAACTGCTGGCTTTTGTTGCATTGCTGTTGACAAAACCGCTCCGCCAAATTGCACAACCATGCCTTGGCTCATTCTCTGATTGCCATGGCCTGCAATAGCATGTGCAATTTCGTGCCCCATTACAACGGCTAAACTTGCTTCATCTTGGGTTACAGGTAAAAGTCCAGTATAAACAACCACTTTTCCTCCTGGCATACACCATGCATTAACTACATCTTCTTGTACTACATTAAATTCCCATTTAAATCCACTTAATTGGTTACTTAATCCTTTGTCGGCATAATATTTTTCAACAGCATGCTGAATTTTAACGCCAACACTTCTCACAAGAATAGTATTCTTATCAAAAGCTGGTAATGGAACATGCTCTTTTAAAAATTTATCATATTCAACGAGACTCATTCCTATCATTTCAGATTCAGGAATTAAACTTAAAGATCTTCTACCGGTTATTGCATTTTTTTGGCATGCTAAAAATATAACGCCAAGTAAAATGGCGGATAATGTGATTTTTTTCATTTAAAGTTATTTTTAATTAATTTCAGCACTTAAGCCTTTTTCTAAAAGCGTTTCGCAAATGGGCTTCAGCATTTTTAAAGTTCCCTTTTTCACTTCACATTTTCCTGTATAATGAACTAAAGTTGCGCATTGTTCAGCTTGAACAGAATCATGCCCACAATATGAAACAAGGCATTCTATTACCCATTCAAATGTATTGACATCATCATTAAATAAAATAATATTATTTAGTTTTTCGGTTTTAGTTTCTAATTCTAAAACTTCGTCTGTTTGGGTATAATTATTGAAAATCATGAGTACAAAAGTAAAGTATTTATTTTACTTACTCAAATAAGTAGTTGCTTCACTTCCATATAATTTTTTACCGTCTTTATAAACAGTTATGAAGGCATCGGATATTCCAACAGAAATAGCTTCGTCTTTTAATTTTTTAGCAAAAGAAACGCCATTAAAATTCCCAATTGTATAAATAAATAAACCATTTAAAACGACATTATTAACTGGCCACGTCTTTATATTTAAAAATTTAGCAGCAACATCATTTGGAACCTGATTTTTATATGCTCCAATTTGTACCTTATAAGAAATCCCAGAATCATCAGTTTTAACACCATTTTCAGCAGTAGGAGTTGGCCCAGTTGTAACTCCATTATTAAATGGTGAAACTGAGGGGCTTGAAACTGCATTAGTAGCCGTATTTGTTGTTGGAGCAACAGCATTTAATATCGGTTGAACAGTATTTGATCCATTTGGAAAAATGATAGGATTTTCTACCTCCATTTTTACATTTTGGTTTTCTAATTGTAATTTTTTTCCTTCAGCAAAAGGAATACGTTTAGCATTATAATAAGCAGAAACAAAAGCATCTTTTACACCTAATCCAATTACCTTTTGCTTATCATCCAATAATTTTACAGATTGATTATAAATACCAGCAGTATATCTATAAAGGCCACTTGGTAGCTTTTCAGTAAATATTGGTTTCAAATTACTTAACTGAGAACGAGTTACTTCTTTTGAATAAACACCTATTTGTACTGTATATAATAAACCATTAATTTTCTCTAACTCATTCGTTATTTCAACAGGACTATTATCACTAATTGCTTTAATAGGTTGAGCGGTTGAGTTTTTTGGAACATTATTATTTGTTGTTAAACCTGCTGAAGTATTATTATTTACAGAAACAATTTGCCCAGCTGCTTTTGCCTTTTCAACTCCTTCGTTTAAATTTACTCTAACTCCATTATAATAAGCAACAACAAATGCATCACTATAACCTAAATTTTTTAAATCATTTTTAACCGCATTTGCGCTTTCATATTTTTCAAAATTACCTGCCATATACCTTAAATAACCAGAAGGAGTAGTTTGGGCAATGACTGGAGTTAACCCTTTAAATGTTCCATTTGGCAAGGGCTGTTTAAATGCGCCAATTTGTACTTTAAAAACTAAACCATCTTGAATTTTTTCATCAATAGGTATTGGTTTATTTGCCGTATAAGCATTTCCGTTTTTCACATCTAAACCTTCAACTTTCAACTTCACACTACTATTTGCATCGGTTGAATTTGTAGAGGCGTTATTATTTTTAGATATATTAGTATTTGAAGCGGAATTGTCAATTGGGGTAATCGTATTATTCTTAGTTGCAGAATTACTAGTAACCGTTAATGTATTATTTGCAACTGGGTTTGCGTTATTTATAGTTGGAGTAGCAACATTGGCAATAGGTGCATTTCCAATAATTTGATTTAAAAAATTAATTGACTCTTGTCCATTTTGATTAGCTTCTATTAATATTTCTTTTTTTGTTAATGCATTACTCGTTTGGTTTGCCTTCGCAACTAAAGACTTACTTTTTTCAAATGCAACTTGTGCTTTTGATTTCAATGAAATTTGATTTGCTGTTAAATTTGCTGGCAAACTTAAAACTCTACTATTATATTCTTTGTCATTTGCTTGTGATAAAGTTGTTAATCCATCATTATGAGCAAAATTATTTTCTTCAATTGTTTTTTGTGCCTCGTTTAGTTTATTAGTAACTTCTAAATTTTCTGTTTTTATGATTGGTTGTTTTAAAACATAATTAGAAAAATATTTTTTATACGTATTTAATAATGCCTCTTGTTTCGCAATTGCAGTGTTTTCTTTTTCTTCAGCATTACCATATCCTCCTAGTTTAGCAGCATCAGTTGGATATGCATTTGCTTCTTCTCGCAATGTTTTTGCTTTGCTAAAAAACAAATCAGCTTCATTCATTTGCATATCAGCTGTTTCTAATTCTGAAATATTTTTGCCTTGAGCCATTTGCTTCAAGTCTTCCAAACTTTTTTGATTGGCTTCATAGGTTGCAGAATTAAATTGTTGTTGTTGCTTTGCTGCACTTATTTTCTTAAAAACAGCTTCACTTTCGAGTTGTTTTGCAGAAGATAAATCTTTTGCTTTTTCATCACCAGTTTTTGTAATGGCAGATTGTCTTAATTTAAATGCTTCATCATTCAATTTTTCAGCTTCCGTAGTTAAATCTATAATTGATTGCTTGTTGATAGTTTCACTGGAAGTATTCTTTTTCTCCAATTCGTCAATCTCGGTCAATTGATTATTGATTAATTTGTCTTTATCTAATGCTGCAATTATTTTAACAAGTGCTTGCTCTTTTAAACTTATTGCTTCAGAATTTGTATAGGCATTAAACGTTTTTAATTTATTTTCAGAGGCATTATTTAATCCTGATTTAAGAATAGAAGTTCCATCACCCGTATTATTACTAGTTTTTAAATTATTTGGATTCACAGTTCCAGTGCTATTTGATGCAACAGAATTTGTATTAGTAGAATTTACAATAGCCGTATTAGTTGAAACAACGGGCGTAGTATTAGTTAATATTGTTGTAGTTGCTGTAGTAGAAGTTGAAGCAGTAGTAATAGCTGAAGTTGCAGTTTTTACAGATGCAATTGTATTTGTTTTTATTGAAGTATTAGATACTGTTGGTGTATTTGCCACAACTGCATTGGTATTTGTTACAACTGAACTAGTATTTGTTACAACTGCGGTATTTGTTGTTATTACAGTATTAGCAGAAATTTGCGATAATAAATTTACCGATTGTTGCCCATTTTTATTTGCATCAACTAACAATTCCTTTTTCGCAAATGGATCGGTAGTTTCATTAGCTTTTAATAATTGCTCTTTACTTAATTTATAAGCAGCCTGTGCGTTGTTTTTCAAAACTGTTTGGTCGGCAGTTAAATTTGTCCCTAAAGTAAGCATTCTACTTTTGAATTCTTTTTCATTTGCAGAGGCTAGTAAAACTAATCCATCAATGTGCTTCTGGTTATTTGTATTTAAATTGTTTTTCGTATCATTTAATTTATTAGTGATATTGTTATTACCTGAGCCAGAATTAGTTTGCTTAACCTCATAATTTGGAAAATTCTTTTTAAATACCTTAATCAAATCATCTTGCTTAGCCAATGCCGCATTTTCTTTTTCTTCAGCATTACCTATTCCACCAAGTTTTGCAGCATCCGTAAGATAACCTTTAGCTTCTTGTCTTAAGCTTTTCGCTTTATCAAATAGCAAATTTATTTCTTTTATTTGCGCATCTGCATTATTTAATTCTTGTAAATTCTTTCCTTTTGCTAATTGCTGTAAATCATTTAAACTTTCTTTATTACCATTAAAAAGCTTAGAATTATAATTTTCTTGGGCTGAGGCCGCACTTATTTTTTTAGAGACAGCATCAGTTTCAAGCTTTTTTGCAGAAGCCAAATCTTTTTCTTTTTCATCTCCTGTTTTACTTTTTGCAGATTGTCTAAATTTAAATGCTTCATCATTTAATTTATCAGCTTCAGATGTTAAATCAGAAATAGATTGAAGGCTCACCTCATTTACAGTAGTTGTATTTTTAGATAGTTCAGATATATTATCTAATTGATTAGCTATTTGTTTATCTTGGTTTAATGCATCATTTATTTTACTGATTGCTTGATCTTTAATACTAATTGCTTCAGTATTTGAATATGAATTAAATGTTTTCAAATTATTTTCTGCACTACTATTCAAGCCCGATTTTAATTTAGAAGCCTCATCCCCTATTCCACTAGTTTGTTGACCAGAATTATTTACAATTGCATTAGTGTTTGTGGTTGCACTATTACTGTTTGTAGAAATTGCAACATTATTTGGGTTTTCTAATCCATTGTTAATATTAACAATAGCCTGTCCTTGTTTTGTATAGGTTGGATTTTCCTTAATTAATAATTCTAAACTTTTTTCCTGTTTAGCAATTGCTTCTGCTTCTTTTTCTTCTGCATTGCTGTAACCTCCAAGTTTTGCAGCTGTCGAATTATTTCTATCCGCTTCTGATCTCAGTTTTTCAGCTTGCTTAAAATTTAATTGAGATTCGCTCTCCAATTTTTTTGCTTGCGCAATTGCATCACTTGTTTTTCCTTCAGATAATTTATTTAGATTCGCGATATCAATTAAATTCTTTTCAAAAGAAGTTTTATTTTCTTTTTCAATAATATCAGAAGCCTCAAGTTTTTTATCAATTGCTAGTTTTTCATTTTCAACAGCTTGTTTTATTAAATTATCTTTTTCAATTCCAGTTTTAGTTTTTGCTTCCTTTCGCTCCTCAAAAGCTTTATTATTTAGCGCATCGGCTTCGTTTAATAAATTAATTGCTGGACTTATTGCATTAGCATTATCGCTTGGAGAAACAGTAGTGTTTGTTATAGCAATCGCATCTAATTCTTTTACTTTATTTGAATTTGAAATAATTGCTTTATCATTTTCAGATTTTAATTTTTCAAGATTCTTAATTTCTTCATTTAATCTTTTTTTCTCCTTTGAATCTCTTGAATTATTAATAGCGGTTTTATCTAAATCAATTAAATTTCCAATCTCTGAATTATAATTTTTTAAATTCGAATTTTGCTTATTTAAATCTTCTTTGCTTGACGCAGATGGAATTAGAATATCAGTATATTTTTGAGTTAATTCATTATAAGTAATTTTAGAAGGATTTGAATTTAAACTATTCGAAACTGTATTAGTAATAACCGCTCCTTCAGTAATATCATTACCAACATTTTTATTTGAAACAATAACATCAGTTTTTTCATTTAATATTTTGGCTGCAACTTCAATTTCTTTATTAATACCTTCTAGCTCATTTTTAAGTTTATCAATTTTCGAATTGTTTACTTCAAGATCTTTATTTTTAATATCTATATCATTGTTTAATTCTCTTATTTGTGCCGAAATATTTTCTTTGATTGATTTATCTGTTTCATTTGCTAAATCAGTTTCAAGCGTTTTATTTTCGTTTTTAATATTATTAATATCTCTTACAATTTCATTTGTTTTATTTTCAGAATTAGTAAGTTCAGTTTGTTTAAGAACAGATTCAGCTTTTAAAGACTCAAATAATTCGTCAGATTGATTTTTTTGTTTTGATAAATCATCTAATTCTTTTTGTATTTTCTCTAATTTCGTTAATGCTTCTTTATTATTTTTATTTTTAGTAATAGCTTCTAATTCGGTGATATATTGATTTGTTAAGTCTGATTCTTTTTGCTTCAGATTTGCATCAACTTCAAGCTTTTTCGCCATATTGGTTGCAGTGTTTGCAACATCTGTAGCTATTTTAGCTTCATCTTTTAATGTATTTGCTTTTTCAACTTCACTATTTTTTTTAGTCAAATCCTTTATTGAATTCGCTGTTATTAATTCAGCATCAGCCTTTTTTTCTAAGTCAACTGCTTCTGCCGTTTTTTGAGTAGCCAAACCAAAAGCTTCCTGAGCCTCTTGTTTCAATTTTTTAGCTTCATCTCCTGCCTCTTTAGCATCCGTTTTTGCAATTGAAAGCAATTGTTCATTCGTTACATTTTTATTTGTATTATTTTTTGGAGTTCCGTTATCTTCAACAATATTTGGTTTAGTTGTATTTACTGCATTTAAATTGGCGTTTTCATCAATAATACCGCTTTGATTTTTCAAAGCATTATTATATGGCTCATTCTCATTAACTTCAAGTTTTGCTTTCTTTTCTATTAAATCAATCATTACTGAATAATTTTCGTCTGCAATTTGCCCATCGAAATAATTAATAATTTTCAATTTTTTATGATCATATGATATTAATTGCTTGTATGGTTTTAAAGAATAAGCTATAGGGATTTGAACTCCTTCGGATTGGGTTGGCAACCCTGGAGTCTCAACTGTAAATAAAAACTTTCCACCATTTGGAACATCCATTACATAATCTCCATTATCTTGAGCTTGATAAGTGCCAACTATCTCACCATTGGCCATGTTTTTTACCGTAATTTTAGATTTCAAACTTTGGGTAACTTCCTCTTTAACAACTGTTCCTTTCAAAAAAGCAAAATCCATTGGCCTTCTTTCAGTACTAATTTTCAAGACATCTAATTTACCATAAGGGCTATAACGACCAGTACTAAAAAACGCATGTTTCTCTAATGAATCGGTAACAAATAAAATATCGTCATCAGGGGAGTTTATTGGGAATTCAAGATTTACAGGTTTACTCCAAGTTTGAGTTGATGAATTATACGTCGTTTTAAAAACATCATAACCACCCATACTATTATGTCCTTTCGAACTAAAATAAAGGGTTTTCCCATTCGGATGTAAAAACGGATAATCTTCATCATAATCAGTATTTATAGAGCTAGGCATAGCTTGTGGCTTACTCCAATCACCATTTGGCAATTTATTTACAAAATAAATATCACGTCCTTTGTCACCAGTTTCACCATAACTCGAATAATAAACGCGTTCTCCGTTTCGAGGCAAATAAATGACAGATTTTTCTTTTTTTCTTTTATCCATAAATGACCTAAAGTCATCTGGCTTAACTAATAATTTACCCCCAATATCTTTGGTATCGTAACTTCTAAAATAGTCAGCTTCACTTAGTTGTTTTTTACTCATAACAACCAAATCTGATAGGTTAGAAAGTAATCTTTTTCCATTTTTGCAAGATTCTATTTCTCTATCAACCTGCAATTTTTTTATTGATGAAGAGCTACCAATTTGCTTATACTCGTTATATAACTTAATAGCCTCATCAAACTGATAATTCATATGATAAGTTTTTGCTAAATAGAATTTAGCTTCTTTTGGAGCATCCTTTGTATTGGAAGTTGCTATTTTGAGATAAGAAAAGGGTTTCTTTTTATCTGGCTCTGTATATAACATACAAACGCCTAAACGATAATTATATTCAGGATCACGAGGATATAAAGAAACTAATTGAGCATAAAGTTTATAAGCTAGATTATAATCTTCATTTTCAAAATCTTTATCAGCCTGTTTTTTTAATTCTGCTTCATTTTTTACTTGAGCAAACGAGAAATTAACAGATAAAACAATTAACAAAATATAAGTATATCCTATTTTCACAGGATTTATTCGTATAATATGTGATAAACGATTCAGAGTCATTCCAAATTTACCTAAAATTGTTAGCATTATGATGCTATTTAACAAGAATTTACATAAAAATGGTTGATTAATTTAACATTTTGTTAAAAACAAAATGTTAAAACTTTAAATTCAAACTATAATTACAAAAAAAATGCCATTTAGCCATAAAAAAATGATGTAAATTCGCCGTTATATAAACCTTAATTAATTAATAAAACAAACATGAAAAAAATTTTATTTTCTGCAATTGTAATTGCAACTAGTTTAACAGCATTTTCTCAAGTTAATGGGAGAATTGCAAAAAGTGGTAAATCTTTAAACACTCAAGTTTCAGCTAATCAACCTTCAATTAACTCAAGTTTAGCTATTTCTTGTACTTCACTTACTACATTAACATCACCATCTATTTCAATTGGTAGTGCTTCTTCAGATACAGCTACACCTGGCTGTAGTCCAAATGCTGGATATGTATATGGAAGTAACTGTTATGGAGACAAAGAAAAAGCAAATTTCTTTGCTGCTTCTTCTTATTCATTATACACAGGTGCTAACATTACTGGAGTAGTTGTTGGTTTTTTTCAATCAGGAACTGAAGGTACAGGTGGTGCACCAACTAAAACTGTTGGTATGACTGTATACAATGGTACAAATGCTACAACAATGCCAGGAACAGCAATTGGTTCAACAGTTGCTACTTTAAGTTCAATTGCTGCTGCACATACAGGTACTTCAAGCGTATTTTATTATACTTTTAATTTTGCTGCACCTTTAACTGCACCAACTTCTGGAGGTTTTTATGCATCATTAGTTGTTCCTACTACAGCAGGAGATACAGCAGTAGTTGCAAATCAAACTTCGGCTACTGTAAATTTAGCTTGGGAAAAATGGAGTGATGATTCTTGGAACAGTATTGCTACTGCATGGGGAACAAATGGTAATTTATTAATGTTACCAATACTTTGTGGAACTTATACTTCAATTTCAGAAAACTTTGGATTAAGTAATAATGTAAAAATACTTCCTAACCCAACTTCTGGTTTAGTTAATGTTGTATTTACTCTTGCTAATGAAGAAAACGTAGTAGTTTCAGTTTCTAATACATTAGGACAAGTTGTTAGTACTTCTAAATTTGATGGTATTGCTAATAAATTGGTTTCTTTAGATATTGCTAACCAACCAAATGGTGTTTATTTTGTTACTATCAGTAACGGAAAAGATAAAATGGTTCAACGTTTAGTTTTAAACAAATAATCATTTACCTATTTATTAAAAAAAATGCCTCGCAAATTGCGAGGCATTTTTTTTTTACACATATCTGAAACTAAAAGTGATTACTTGTTATTAGCTAATTTCTGTTTTTAAATTATCAGTTTAATCTAAAAAAGAAAAAGAAAACGGCTCCTGCAGCCCACTTTGAATTTACATTTTTCGCATAACCAATAGTACTATAACTTGAATTTTGCATAGTTCCATCTTTTTTAATATAACCGATCGTTGAGTAACTCGAATTCTGAATAGTTCCATCTTCCTTAATATATCCAATGGTTGAATAACTCGAGTTTTGAATGGTTCCATCAGACTTGATATATCCAATTGTTGAATAACTCGCATTTTGAACGGCACCATCTGTTTTAAAATAACCTAAAGTCGAATAACTCGAATTCTGAACCGTTCCATCCTCTTTAATATAGCCTTGAGTGGTATATGAAGAGTTTTGAATTGTTTGGGAAAAACTTAAAAAAGACAGGCTCAAAAATGAATAAGTGAGAACAGATTTTATTGTCATAAATTATATGGTTATATGTTTTGAAACTACGTTTGACCCAAAAAATAAACTGGCTTTTTCATTAAACTGCTCAGCACTATCGGTGGTGAAATAATCAACTTTTTTGTTTTTTGTAATTAACACATCCATTTCTGGATGCCTCATTAAATAATCTTTAAGTCCATCAGCAACAATTGATCCCTGAGTTAAAAGTGTAATTCCTGAAGGTAGATGTTTTGTAATTAAAGGCTTTAATAATGGGTAATGCGTGCAACCTAAAATAATGGTGTCTATTTGATTTGAATGTTTAAATAAATTATCAATGTGCCTTTTTACAAAATAATCGACTCCTTCATTATCTAATTCATTATTTTCTATTAATGGAACCCACATTGGGCAAGCCTCTTGATAAACTTTTATTTCTGGAAAAAAATTACCAATTTCAATTAAATAGGACTCGGAAATTACGGTTCCAGTTGTCGCAAAAATGCCAACTTGCTTTGTTTTACTGATATTTCCTATAATTTCGGAAGTTGGTCTAATTACCCCTAAAACTCTTTTTTTGGGGTCGATTAATGGTAAATCTTTTTGTTGTATGGTTCGCAAAGCTTTTGCTGAAGCTGTATTACAGGCCAAAATGACTAATTCACAACCACTATCAAACAAGGCATTTACACATTGCAGCGTGTATTCGTAAACCGTTTCAAAAGAGCGCGAACCGTAAGGAGCTCGCGCATTATCGCCTAAATACAAAAAATCATATTCAGGTAATGTTTTTACCAATTCTTTCAAAATGGTTAATCCACCATATCCAGAATCAAATACCCCAATTGGCGAATATGCTTTTTGTTTATTCAAGTGAATACAATATTAGTAAAATATTTAATCATAAAATTTCAGTTTTTTGACTAAATTTAATTTAATTTTGTACTTTTAACTAAACACAGACCTCAAAAAATGGCATTTCAAGCATTAAGATTTATAGATTCTGACAAAGACAAAGCATTATTTTTTTCAACTTTAAGAAAACGAGTTGATGGATATTTTAGAGAAAAAAATCTTTCTCGTAATTACAATACGTCTATGATTATTAAATCAATCGTATTTCTTAGTTTTTACATACTTCCATTTATAGCTATTTTAATTTTCAATCCTTCAAATGGAATTAGCCTTATTTTATGGTCAATTATGGGGCTTTCTTTATCTGGAATTGGGATGAGTGTTATGCATGATGCAAATCATGGAGCTTATTCATCGAATCAAAAAACAAATTATTGGATGGGTAATACCTTGAATTTAGTTGGTGGTTCAGTTTTTAATTGGAAACTACAACACAATGTTATGCACCATACTTATACTAATATTGTACATTATGATGATGATATTGCTGATAAATTAATATTAAAATTTAACCCACATACACCTGTTAAGTGGTATCATAAATTACAATTTATTTATGCGTTTTTATTTTACGGAATTTTAACGCTTTACTGGGCCTTATTAAAAGATTTTATTCAATTTGCAAAATACACGAAACAAGGTGTGAATACAAGTACAAAAGAACAGAACAGAATAATTTTACTAAAAATAATTATCAGCAAAGTAATTTATTTTGGCGTATTTTTTGCCTTACCAGTTTTTGTTTTTCATATTGCTTTTTCAAAAATATTATTAGGTTTTGTGCTGATGCAATTTATTTCTGGAATCATTTTAACTGTAGTATTTCAATTGGCTCATACCGTTGAAGGAACAACTCATCCTTTGCCAAACGAAAATTATACAATCGAAAATAATTGGGCCATTCACCAAATGAATACAACAGTTAATTTTTCTCGCCACAACAAACTAATTTCTTGGTATGTTGGTGGTTTAAATTTTCAAGTAGAACATCATTTGTTTCCGAATATTTGTCATGTGCATTACCCTGAAATTTCAGAAATTGTAAAATCAACTGCCGAAGAATTTGGAATTCCATATTTAGAAAATGAAACATTTATGAGTGCTCTAAATTCTCATATAAAAGCAGTGATTCAATTTGGGAAAATTCCAAATATTAACGAGGCCATAGTATAAACTAAAGGAAATAATTACACAATTAAATTGTCAATCAGAAAAATAGTATTATTTCCCTTTGCTATTATTTATGGCTTGATTACTTCTTTTCGCAACTTTCTTTTTGATTTAAAAATTTTAAAAAGTCATCCCGTTGATTTACATACAATTTGTGTTGGAAACCTTGCTGTTGGTGGGACAGGAAAAACACCACATGTAGAATACTTAGTTAATTTATTAAAATCTGAATGCAAAATTGCAATTCTTAG
>JAYVIS010000102.1:0-3769 GCA_043769975.1 Bacteroidota bacterium | reverse complement strand
TGTAAATGCTATCCGAGAAAACTTAGCACATAATGCACCAGTTGTTATTGGAATGACCGTTGGTGGTTCATTTATGCAAGATATGGAGGGACAGGAAATCTGGATTCCTACAACTAATGATTACAATAAAAATGGATTTGGCGGGCATTGTATGTGCATTATTGGTTATGATGATTTTAAATTTGAAAAAGATGGTGGATTTTTAATTCAAAATAGTTGGGGTCCAAAATGGGGAAAAAACGGAAGAGCTTGGGTGAGTTATAGTGATTTTGTGACCTTTGCAAACGAGGCATATGGCCTTTATCCAATGCCTGATAGAAATACAAAGGACAAATTAAATTGCTCACTGGCCTTAATCGAAAAAGAAAGTAAAAATTACATACCATTAGTTAACAAAGGAAATAATATTTATAGTACTGTTAACCCTGTAAAAATTAGCACCAAATTTAAAGTTGAATTTAAAAATAACACGGAGTGTTATGTCTATATTTTCGGCAAAGAAGTTGACAATGGTAGTTATGTATTGTTTCCCTATACACCTAAACATTCGGCTTATTGTGGCGTTACAGGAACCCGAGTATTTCCAAGAAATCAAAGTATGAGTCCTGATGAAAAAGGAACCAAAGATTATATTTGTGTTTTAATCTCTAAAAACCAGTTGGATTATAAAGCGTTAAATGAAAAATTTAATAGTAATAAAACGCTCGATTTTCAAACTCGAATTAATCAAATTATTGAAGACGATTTAATTCCAGATGTTAAATTTATCATTGATAATAAAGTTAACTTTACCGCAAACGTAACTACAAAAAATATAGTACCAATCATCATAGAAATAACTAAAAACTAATGTTTCACTTCATTTTACGCACCATACCTCGCCCACTACTTATTAAATTAAGTTTGATTTTTAGCAAAATCGCACCAATAATTTATTATGGAAATAAATACGAAGATCCTATTAGCGGAAAAACATATCGTAAATTTTTACCTTATGGCTACGGCGGAAGAGCAAAACGAGATAATGCCTTATGTCCGGGTAGTTTATCATTAGAAAGACACCGTTTGTTATGGTTATATTTAAAGGACAAAACAGATTTCTTTACTGCAAAACATAAATTGTTACACATTGCACCAGAGCAATGCTTTTATAAATTATTTAAAGCAATGCCTAATTTAGATTATGTAACAGGTGATTATAATTCGCCGATTGCTGATCATCATTTTGATTTACACCACGCTCCATTTGCAGACAACACGTTTGATGTTATTTTTTGTCACCACGTTTTAGAGCATGTTGAAGATGCAAACCAATGTATGCGTGAATTATACAGAATGATGAAACCGGGAGGATTTGGAATATTTCAAATTCCACAAGACATTAACCGTTACGAAACTTATGAAGACAAAACAATAACCAGTGAAAAAGATAGAGAATTCCATTTTTGGCAAAAAGACCATGTCCGTTTATTTGGATTAGACTATAAAGATAAATTAGAGGCAGCTGGTTTTAAAGTAACGGTAGAAGATTATACCAAACAAATTTCACCAGAATTAGTTGAAAGGTACCGTTTACCAAAAGGTGAATTGTTATATATGTGCAGGAAATAGAATTATACAAATAAAACATCAACATAACATCATTTTAAAATAAAAATTATACATTTACTTAAACCAATAAATCAAATTTATGACACTAAAAAAACTAACCACACTTTGCTTCGTAGCATTAAGCAGCTTGACTTTTGCACAAGCTACAATGACAAACGGACCAGAATTAGAAAATGACCGTGACAATAAAATGAACCGTATGCTTGGCGGAGACGATAATAGCTATTTTTGCTATAGAGTTAGAAGCAAAGGAAAAGGAACATCATTTTTCATAGAAAAATATGATAAAACTTCTTTAAAACCATTATTTTCAAAAGAAATTAGTTTAGAAGAAGAAAACAGAACTAAAATTGAAGATGTATTTTACACAAATGGAAAAATTTACATTTTCAGAAGACAATATGATAAAAAAGCTGATAAAATGACTTTATTTTATCAAACAATAACTGCAGCTGGAGTTGTTTCGCCACAATTAAAAGAGGTTACAAATTATAGTTCAGATCATTATGAATTTGTAAGCTTTGATATTATTCAAAATCCTGCAAAAAGTAAGTTTTTAATTAAGGCAAGTCATAAAGCTGACAAAAAGGATCAATACAAAACTGACTTAATTTTAATGGATGCAGTTTCTGAAAAGAAATTATGGACAAAAGTAAGTAACATTAATGGATCTGATGATTTTACAGGCTTTATTGGCTTTATGTTAGATGAAAATGATAATATTTATTATGGTTATTCTTACGAAGCAAGCGGTTCATCAGAAAGAGAAAGAAGATATGGTTTATCAATGGGTATTATTGAATCAGCATCTCAAACTGCTGTAACCGTTGATTTACCTTTTGATGATAGTTATTTGGTAAGTGATATTGAATTTAGTAAAAACAACAATAATCAAATTACTATCGGTGGATTCTTAAAAGATGTTATTGAACGTAAAGGGCGTGATTTAGTTAAAATTGGCATTTTCAATTTCAAAGTTGATTTAGCAACTAAAAAAGTTGTTTCTAAAACAATGAAAACATTTGATGATAAATTATTAACTGCATTAGAAAGTAATCCTCGTCGTTCAAAATATTTCCAATATAAATTAGATTATATTCTTCCTGTTGGAGATGCGTCTTACTTTGTGGGTGAACAATATCAAGAACAAATGGTTATTGAACGTACGCAATATGGTGTAAACATTTATTGGACTTATGAATATATGGATGTTATTATTGCTAAATTAAATGCTAAAGGTGAATTTGAATGGATTAAAAACAGTCCTTTAAGAATTGCAATTGATAGACAAAATTACCGTTATTTATTTAAACAATATATCGCAATTGCAACAACTAAAAACTTATACATCTTAAATGATGATCATCCAAAAAATATTGAACGTTACCAAAAAGCAGATTTTGAAGCAAAAGATTTAAAATCAGTAAGAGGAATACATGGCTCTAATTTTGTTTGTAATACAATATCTTTAGCAGACGGAAATGTTAAAGAGCGAAAAGTATTAATGGAAAACGAAGATTATTGTTTTGCCCCAATACAAGAACGTAACCCTCAATTTATTCCTCCTTCGAACTGTGAAATTTTTGTTCCAGGTAAAAACAATGAAATTGTAATTTATACAGAAGATAAAGGAAAAGATCGTTTTTCGAAAATTAAATTTGAATAATTTAAAAACAATTATTTAATATATAAAAAAATCCCTTTAGTCAATGACTAAAGGGATTTTTGCGTATATTTAAAAAATATTAATTTCTATATGATAAAATTTTTCTCTCTCCTAATTATAGTATCAACTCTTGGATTTTCTCAACAAAATTTGCAGGAAAATTATATTCCATTAAAATCATCAGGTGCATTACCTGATATTTTCACCCAAAATATCAGAAATGTTATTACAAGTGATATAAATGATCTTTATAAACAAAAAGAAACAGATAAGCTGATTAAACAAACTTATTTAACTGAAGCAAACTATGAAATTGAAAAAATTGTAAAAAGCGGTAACACTTTAGTTAATGATGATATAACCGTTTATTTAAATAAAATAACCGATGAATTATTGAAAAATAATCCAACATTAAGACAACAATTACACATTTACACTTTAAAATCGCATGTTGTTAATGCCTACAGTTATGATAAAGGATATATTTTTATT
>JAYVIS010000101.1:0-3121 GCA_043769975.1 Bacteroidota bacterium | reverse complement strand
ATAACTTCATCACCTTCAATAATATCAAGCGACTCAATTGCAATTTCAAGAGCCGCTGTACCATTACAAACAGCAACACCATGTTTTCTTTGAGTTTTTAATGCAAACTCCTCTTCAAACTTTTTAACGAATGGTCCTTCAGAACTAATCCAACCAGTGTCTATACATTCATTCAAATATTTTTTTTCGTTACCATTTAATAATGGTTCATTTACAGGAATCATATTAATTATTTTAATGGTGCATTAAATCTTGTTTTATCTGCTTCTCCTTGATATGGACCTTGCTTCACCTCAATCATTTCGAGATCTTCTAAAACCTCAAAACCATGTCCACCAGCAGACAATAAAATAATATCTCCAGTTTCTAATATTCTACTTTCAGCATGGTTCAAATCATCATCATAAAAATCCACCTTTAATTTACCCTTTTTTATGATTAAAACCTCCTGAGTGAAAACCACATTTCTTTGAACGGCATTATGATAATGAGGTTCAATGATTTTACCAGCTGGATGATTCATATAAGCCAATTGCTGCGAAAATTCATTGGGAGTAAAAAAATGAATTCCTTTTTCATTAAAACGATGACTAATAATTATTGCCATTATTTGTCCGTTTGTATTTAATATTTGTTCTATATTCTGCATATATTATTTATCCCAAATACCTTTGGCTTTATGATTAACGATTTTAAAATATTGAATTGGTATAAAAACAAGATCCGGAATTAAAGATACACTTGAAGCAATGATAACGCCAGATAAACCCCAATTTAAATATCCAGCAAAAAAATAACATAATGGTATGTTAATAATTGCAGTTACAATCGTTAAATAAAAAGCTAATCTCATTTTACCAACTCCATTTATAAAGTTACCAAATATTTGATTCCAGGATGATACTAAAACATATACAGCCATCCAAATAGTTAATTGCAATGAAGGTATTGAAACTTCTTTTCCAACCCAAATTTCATAAACAAAACTTGACAATGCAATTAAAGGAATAGTGCACAAAAAAATGAAAGTCCAAATTTTCATCATTTTTTTTGTAATTCGTTTTATCCAATCCATGTCATGTTGCGTATGAGCTTCAGTATATGCACTCCAAAGAGGAGCTGATATTAAACTAAAAATAATAGTAATTGGAGATAAATACTTTAATGCAATATTATAAGGCGTTACTGATTCTGCACCCAATAATCGAGAAATGATCACATTATCAGTTGCCACAACAATTAAAGCGGTTGATTGGAATAAAAAAAACATAACGCCCACATTCATCAAATTTTTAGCATATTTAAAATTAACATATTTCAATGAAGGTGTGTAATCTTTATAATGGGTTTTAAAAAACCAAATACTAACAACAATAGGAACAACTATATTTATAAACCCAATAGAAATAGCAAGATATAGTAATGACTCCGATGTTGTTTTAGTAAGAATAAACACCACAATTAATGAAATAACACTAGAAATAGTATTGATGGCACCAGCCATAGCGCTTCGTTGATCAGCTAATAAAACCGAACTGATTAACTTGACGACTAATTGTAAACAGAAAAACCCGAAAAGTATAGCCATTACTTTTCTAAGTTCAAAAATTTTACTTGGATCAACATTTAAAATATGTGTCCAATCTAAATATTGATTCACAAACAAAAACAAAACACAAGCTAATCCCATTATTATGGATAACATAGCATAGGCCGTGCTTAAATAAGTTTTCGCACTTGCTTTATCATTGTTAGCTAATGCTTCAGCAAACTTATTTCTCAAACCATTACCTAAACCAATGTCTAATAATCCAAACCAACTAATAACACTATAGAGCGTAAGCCAAATCCCATAATTAATAGGATTTAAATAGTGAATTGTTAATGGAACTAAAACAAAACTTGTAATAACACTTATGCCTTTAATTAAGATAGAAGCAAAAATATTTTTTTTTGCTTTTACCGTCCTTGCATGGCCACTGTTTAAAAAATAATTTAAATTTATTTTTTTCTTAAAACCAGATAATATATTTGATTGAGGCATCTTTATTTAGATTAACTAGATTTTTTTTTACGAAACATACCAGCTAATTTACTTTTTGAAGTAGATTTTACGTCTTCACCATAACCATATCCATAACCATAGCCATATCCGTAGCCATAACTAGAATTTGAAACTTTTACTGAATTAAAAATAATTCCCAGGTTACTAATTTTCTTTTCGTTATACAGTTTATTAATAAATTTCAAATGCTGTTTTCTGGTAATATCTTGCCTTACAACATAAATATTAACATCAGAATATTTAGTTAACTCAAGTCCATCAGGTACAAGCCCAATAGGCGGAGTATCAACAACAACATAGTCATATTTTTCTTTTAAATATTCAAACAACTTTGTCATTTTTTCTTTCAAAATAAGTTCTGAAGGATTTGGAGGAATTGGACCTGATAAAATAATATCAAGATGAGGAATAACTTTAGAATTTTGAATAACTTCATCAATAGTTGATGAACCAGATAAGTAGCTTGAAACTCCAATTTCTTTATTTAAATCAATACCATCAACAATTTTAGGTTTTCTTAAATCTAAGCAAACTAAAATTGTTTTTTTTTCAGAAAGAGCTAAAATCCCAGCCAAATTATATGAAATAAATGTTTTTCCCTCACCACTAATTGAAGAAGTAATCAGTATCACATTTTGTTTTTTACCTTCACTATTATCATTTAAAAAATAATTAATATTCGTTCTAATTGATCGCAACGCTTCTAAAATAAAAGGGCTTGGTTTTACTTCAGTGAACAAATTAGTATTTTCATTATTTCGTCCGATTATCCCAATTAATGGAATTTTTGTTTGAGATTCAAGATTTTCTTTATCAGTAATTTTATCATTTAATAATTCTAAAATTGAAATAATTAAAATAGGAATTAATAATGCCAAAACTAAAGCTATCGCATACGACTTACTTTTAACTGGTTTAATAGGGCTATAAGAAGGGACTGCTTTATCAATTACCCAATTATCAGATGTTGATGACGCTAAAACAATAGCTGTTTCTGAACGTTTTTGAAGCAAATATAAATACAAACCTTCTTTTATAGAAAATTGACGTTTTATT
>JAYVIS010000100.1:0-6604 GCA_043769975.1 Bacteroidota bacterium | reverse complement strand
ACACCACCTTTTATTGTAGAGACTCATCAATGGGAAAATAAAAAATATGAAATAAACGATGTCACCAATGATATTGAAGAGCAGGTAATTGGCACTTTTACACACTTTCCAATTAAATTAGCATGGGCAATTACGGTGCATAAAAGTCAGGGTTTAACTTTTGAAAAAGCAATTTTGGATGTGAATAGGGCGTTTGCCGCGGGACAAGTTTATGTTGCTTTATCGCGTTTAAAATCATTAGATGGATTAATTTTAACAGCACCTATTCAGTTTGCTTCCATTAAACAAGATGATGTTTTGGTTCAATATTCTGATAATAAACCAGCTACAAAAGAAATTTCGGATACGATTGAATTAGAAAAAATTGTTTTTATACAAACTGAGCTTTATAAAACATATCAATTTTCTGATTTGTATTTTCTACTAAAAAATCATTCCGAAAGTTATGATAAAACAGAAGAACGCTCCAATAAACAAAAGCATAAAGATTGGGCCATCGAATTATTTAAAAACTTTGAGATTCTAAAACAAAATGCTGATAAATTTGGAAATCAACTCCATGGTATTTTTCAAAATCAACCTCCGAATCTATTAGAAACATTAGCAAATAGGAATGAAGCAGCTAAAAATTATTTTTATCCTATTTTAAAAAATATATCAAAAAGTATTTTAGTCCTAATTGAAACATTGAAGGATGAAAAACAAATTAAAACGTATTTAACCGAATTATTAGAATTAGAAGGATCTGTTTTTAAGCAAACACAGCAATTAGATAAAGTAACTTTAATATTGAATCATATTATTTCGAATACTGAATTTAGTAAACAGCAATTTAAATTAATTTCAAATCAATCTGAACGATTACAATTAGTAAGAGATAGTATTGTAATTACTAAAAAGTCGGATGGAGGAATATTAAAATCATCGAGTTCATTAAAAAAAGAAAAGAAACAACCTGCAGATAAAAAACCGAAAAAAGAAAAGGTAGACACTAAACTTGAAACGTTTAATTTGTTTAAAGAAGGTCATACTATTTTTGAAATAGCTCAAAAAAGAAATTTAACGGAAGGCACCATCTCCAATCATTTGGCTCATTATGTGAGTTTAGGAATGATACCAGTTGATCAATTTGTGAGCAAAGAAAAGCGTAATTATATCATTAAAATTGCCGAGAAGCACGATACTCAAATTTCAGGTGCTTTAAAATTGGTGCTGGGTGATGATTATTCGTATTCGGAAATAAAGTTTGCATTAGCAACAATCAAACATCTAAAAAAGGAGTAAGGGTATAAAAAAAACACCTTGATAAAGTCAAGGTGTTTTTTTTAAATGTTTTTTTTAATTTTATTATCTTCCTTGGTGATTACATTTAGAGTTCTCAGTTAATAAAACCATATCTGAAGTTCCAATTATTCTTTTAACTCCAGCAATAAAATCTACTTGCTCAGTTTTTGTTAATTCTTTTAATAAAAAGCAATGGTCAGTTTCTCCTTCTCTTCCCCAAGAAACAATTTTACTTGTTGGTTTTTTTGGATGAGCAGCCACATAAGCAGTTATCGCACTACTTAGTTTTGAATCTATTCCGGCGCCTTTGCTTATAAAGCTAATAATTACACGGTATTGTATTGTTTTTTCATCTTCTAAAGCAGCTGCTATTTCTGTAGTTGCAGGAACAGAAGTTGTTGTAGAAGTTGTCGTATTTTTTTTTGATTTACAGCAAATAGAAATTGAAGCAATTACTAATAAAGATGCAAGGATAAATAGTTGTTTCATAGTTAGTTTTTTTTTAATATAAAAATAAGATTTTTTTTTAACAAACAAATTAATTGTTAAACTTCCTTTTTAAATCTCTATCAATATCTTTTGCCTTCATATCATCTCGCTTATCAAAGAGTTTTTTACCCTTTGCAATAGCAATTTCTAATTTAGCATATCCACTGTCAGATGTAAATAATAAAGTTGGAATAATAGTTAGACCTTTATCTAATAATTTTTTTTGTAATTTATTAATTTCTTGTTTGTTCAGTAATAATTTTCGTTCGCGTGTTGGTTCGTGATTATATAAATTCCCTTCTGTATAAATACTTACATTAAGATTTTTTACATATAACTCACCATTTCTAAAATAACAAAAACTATCAACTAACGACGCTTTCCCTTCTCTTATTGCTTTAATTTCAGTTCCAAGCAAGACAATTCCTGCAGTAAATTTTTCTAATAGACTGTAATCAAAACTGGCTCTTCGGTTTTTTATTGAAATTTTTTGCTGTATATTCGGCTTCACAGTACAAAGATATAAAAATACTTAGCATAATGTTACAACTAGTAATTGCAACCACAAATGATTTAAATACAGTTGCTGAATTAGCAAAGACAATTTGGAATATTCATTATGTTCCTATTATCGGCCAAGAGCAAGTAAATTATATGCTAGATAGTATTTATAATTATGATAGTTTGGTTCAGCAATTGGAGGTGAAAAAACATCATTTTTATTTAATTAAAAAGGAAACTGAAACCATTGGTTTTTTGAGTATAAGTTCTAAAGAAGAATCAGTATTTTTTCTACACAAATTTTATATCAATTCTGAAAACGCTCATGTTGGAATTGGGTCAATGGTTTTAAGTGAATTGGAAAATATGATCAAGCCCAATAAAATTTCATTAACTGTAAATCGTGAAAATTATAAATCCATCAATTTTTATTTTAAAAATGGCTTTAAAATTGAATCTGTGCAAAATTTTGATATTGGAAATGGATTTGAAATGAATGATTTTGTGATGGTTAAAACATTTGATTAGACCTTACTTTATTAACACATTAGAGTGTTAATAAATCCTTTTACAGCTTCCTTTTTTACAGTTATTTTGTTATATTTAAGGTTTTAAATAGACATGGAATACAATACACAACTCCCACACTTACAAATACCTGAATATGGAAGAAATATTCAAGTAATGATTGACCATTGCATAACCATTGAAGATAGAGATGAACGAAATAAATGTGCAAAAGCAATTATTCAAATTATGGGACAGTTAAATCCGCATTTGCGTGATATTGCTGATTATACTCATAAATTATGGGATCATTTATTTTTAATTTCGAAATTCAAATTAGATGTTGATTCGCCATATCCAAGACCAACTGCTGAAACATTTACAACCAAACCAGCAAATGTACCTTATCCAGCTTCAAAAATGAAGTATAAGCATTATGGTAAAACAATTGAACGAATCATTGATGTTGCAAAAACATATGAGGATGGTCCCGAAAAGACTGAATTAACTCGTTTAATTGCTAACCATTTAAAAAAATCTTATGTTAATTGGAATAAAGATTCTGTGACAGATGATGTTATTTTTAAGCAATTTAAAGAAATGACTAATAATGAATTGGTTATTGATGAAAATACAGCTTTAACTCATGCAAATGAATTAAAAAATAAAAATCACAATAATCAAACTCCAATAACGGTTGGCCCGGCAGGTGGAAAAAATAATAAAGCGCGATTTAATAAAAACAAAAGTAAGTTTAATAAAAATAGGACAAACAACAATAACCGACCAGCAATTTAATCTATGGCAATTTTTGAAGTTACAGGAGGCAAGCAATTAAAAGGAGATATCATTCCTCAAGGTGCAAAAAACGAAGCCTTACAAATATTATGCGCAGTATTATTAACTTCTGATAAAGTTGTAATCAGCAACATTCCTGATATCGTTGATATCAATAAATTGATTGATTTATTGAAAGATTTGGGTGTGAAAGTTGAAAAAACGGGCCACGAAGAATTTACATTTCAATCTGATAATGTAAATGTTGATTATTTAGTGTCTGATGAATTTAAAAAGAAAGGTTCTGGATTAAGAGGTTCAACTATGATTATTGGACCAATGCTTGCTCGTTTTGGAAGAGCTTATATGCCAAAACCAGGAGGTGATAAAATTGGAAGAAGAAGAATGGATACCCATTTTATTGGTTTTGAAAATTTGGGTGCAAAATTTGAATATGATAGCGAAACTGAAAACTTTAAAGTAACAGCATCAAAACTTAAGGGTGCTTATATGTTGCTTGATGAAGCTTCGGTAACTGGAACAGCAAACATTGTAATGGCTGCTGTTTTAGCTGAAGGAACAACAACCATTTATAATGCAGCTTGTGAACCTTATTTGCAACAGCTTTGTAAAATGTTGAATAGAATGGGGGCGAAAATTAGTGGAGTAGGCTCAAATTTATTAACGATTACAGGTGTAACATCATTAAGTGGAACTACGCATCGCATTTTGCCTGACATGATTGAAATTGGTTCTTTCATTGGTATGGCAGCAATGACTCAGTCTGAAATTACGATTAAAGATGTGTCTTATGAGAATTTAGGATGTATACCAAAAGTGTTTTCGCGTTTAGGAATTCAGATGGAAAGAAGAGGTGATGATATTTATATTCCTTCTCAAGAACATTATGAAATTGATACCTTCATTGATGGATCGATGCTAACAGTTTCCGATGCAATTTGGCCTGGATTTACTCCTGATTTGTTAAGTATCATTTTAGTTACTGCAACGCAAGCGCGTGGTAACATGTTGGTTCATCAAAAAATGTTTGAAAGCCGTTTGTTTTTTGTGGATAAATTGATTGATATGGGCGCCCAAATTATTTTATGTGACCCTCATCGTGCAACGATTATGGGTTTAGACCGAAAAGTACAATTAAGAGCAATCCAAATGGCATCGCCCGATATTAGAGCTGGAGTTGCATTATTAATTGCAGCAATGAGTGCAAAAGGAAAGAGTACAATTTTTAACATTAATCAAATAGACAGAGGTTATCAAAATATTGATGGCCGTTTAAATGCAATAGGTGCAGAAATAATCAGAAAAAATCAATAAAATGACAATAACAAAATTCATAGTTTTAGGTTCTTTTCTTTGCTTTTTAATTTCTTGTAAAAATAAAAAGGAAGTCGCTAATTCAAATACAGTAACCGAAACCAAAAATGTGGATTCACCACCATTAATTAAAATTGATGTTGTTGAAGGTTTGAACTTAGGAAATAAAGCCCCTGAATTTTCACAAGAAGGTGTTTCAGGAAAGCAAATCACGTTAAACTCTTTAAGAGGGAAAGTTGTATTAATCGATTTTTGGGCTAGTTGGTGCGGACCTTGTAGGCAAGAAAATCCAGCTGTTGTAGCTGCTTATAAAAAATACCATTTGCAAAACTTCAAAAGTGGTAATGGATTTGAGATACTAAGTGTTTCACTTGATCAAAATAAAGATGCTTGGATTAAAGCTATTGAAAAAGATGGCTTAACTTGGACAAATCATGTTTGTGATTATTTAGGATGGAATAATGCTGTTGCTCAAAGATATGGTGTAAGAGGAATTCCAACAAATTATTTAATAAATGGTGATGGCGTAATAATTGGGAAAGCTTTGCGTGGTGAAGATTTAGAAAAAGCATTAGAGGCTTATATTAAACAGTAAATTTAAATAAGGATGAAATTATTACAATTTATTATTATTTTTTTATGCTCTTCAATAGGATCGGCATTAGCGCAAGATACGCTTAAACTGAAACTTGGAGATAAAGCTCCGAGCTTAGTATTACCAACAGCACTTAATACAGTTCAAAGTTTTAGTTTTCCCTATAATAATCGTATTGTTTTATTGGTTTTTTGGTCCTCTAGTGTTGCAAAATCAAAAGATAATTTATATAGATACAGTCGCCTAAATGCAAAATATAATTCGTTACCATTTAAAAATAGTGATGGATTTGACATTATAACTGTTGCATTACAAAGTGATCGGAAATTATGGGAAGAGGATGTCCAAAAGTATAATTTAGGAAAAATTAATAATTGTATCGCGTTAAAAGGGTATAAAGATTTTTTCGTAAAAACGTATCATTTAACTGAAACACCAAGTTCTTTTTTAGTTAATGAATTTGGGAAAATAATTTTTATTAATCCAGACATTGAAATATTAGTTGATTATTTGGATGAAATGAAAAACACATTACCTTCGTCAGAAGCTCAAAATTCAATTTCCGGAAAAATACTCTATGGAGATGGCGCTTTAAAACCACTGATTAATAAAAAAATCACCATTCTAAGTAATAAGAATGACACGCTTGAGAAAATTAAAACAAATGAAGCTGGAACTTTTCATGCTAAAAACCCGAAAACGACCAATGAAGTTATATTAAAAATTGAAACTGATAATTTAATAAAAGAAGGTGAAAATGTTTTTTTAGCAACTGAGAATGGCGAAAATATTGCCAATTTAAATTTTTCAGGAAATAGTTTTGAATATAAATTATACGAAGTAGACCGTATGTTTTTAAAACCATTGAAAGATAATGATGCAAATTCGAAAAATCCAAAAGATCTTAATTTTACAGATAACCTTTTCAAATTAGGTGGATTTACCTTGAGTCCTGAAGCAAAGCAAAAATTAAATTCTATTGTTATTAAATTGAACCAAAATCCAACTACTCGATTAGAAATTCTATCTCATACAGATTGTAAAGGTGAGGCTAAGCTTAATTTAGATCTCACGAATAAAAGGTCTAAAGTAATCTTTGATTATTTAATAACTAAA
>JAYVIS010000099.1:0-14542 GCA_043769975.1 Bacteroidota bacterium | reverse complement strand
TTATTATTCGGATTTGTTTTTAAAAGTGAAAACGCTTCAATTAATAAATCCAAGCCTTTATATTTTCGTATTAAACCAAAAAACAAAATCACCTGATCTTCTGGTTTTAAATTTAATTTTAATCGCGCTTCTTGCCTTGGAATTTTTTCTCCAAAGGCAGTATAAAGCGGATGTAATAAATATTTTTTATGCGTGGTATCTGTAAACTTTTCTAAATCGCTCATTACGGCCTTACTCATCGTAACAAAGCCATCGCAACCTTTTATAAAATAAGACGCCAACTGTTTATCACCCAAGCGTTTTTCGTGAGGAATCACATTATCGGTTATTGCTAACACTTTGATGTTTTGTTTTTTTACTAAGCGTGCAATGGTTCCCAATGCTGGACCCATGAATGGAATCCAAAATCTAAAAATAATAAAATCAGGCTTTTGCTTTTTAATAAAGGATGCCGTTTTAAACCATGATAAGGGATTAACAGAATTGATCAGCGTATGAATGGTAATGTTTTTTGGAGCAGTGCCATTCACATGATATTGCGTGCTACCTGGAAACAAGAAATTTGGATACTGCAAACTATAGGAAATAATTTCGCATTGGTGTCCTTGTTTATTCAACGCTTCGCAAAATAATTCATCGAAACTAGCTAAGCCACCACGCAAAGGATAAGCCGGACCTATAATAAAAACTTTTGCCATTCTGTTTGCTGAAACTATTTCTTTCCTACAACTAATTCGATGAGATCTTTTTCTTGAAAATATTTATTTGCTAAATCCTTAATATCTTGAGGCGTAATGGTTTTAACCGCATCAAAATATTTTTCAAAATAGGTATAGTCTAAATCAAATTCCCAAATAGCTTTAAACTTATCCGCTAATGCATACGGCCCGTCCACACTTCTTAAAAACTGACCTAATACATAGTTTCTAACGGTTTCCAATTCTTCTTTACCAACAAGCTTAGTGCGTAAAATATTTATTTCTTTATAAATTTCAGTTAGTGTTTGGTTGGTTACATCAGCGCCCACTTCTGTAGAAATGAAAAAATAACCAGCATTAACTAACGAAGATAATCCAGAACCAATTCCGTACGTGTAACCTTTATCTTCACGAATATTTGCCATTAAACGAGAACCAAAATATCCTCCTAAAATGGTATTTAATACTTGAAATTTAAAATAATCAGGATGTGTTTTGTTAAACAACATTCGCCCAACTCTAATGGCCGATTGAATAGCATCAGGTTTTTCAATAAAATGTTTTTGAATAGTCGTGGTTTGTAATTCAACAACGGGTTTGTTTAATTCGCAAACGGTTCCCCATGTTGTTTTTCCAAAATAATTATTTAAGGTTTCAATTAAGGTATCATCTAATTTACCAGAAGCAAAAATAGTACAGTTTCCCGAATGATAATGTTCTTTATAAAACTGCATCACTGTTTCTAAACTAATTTGATCAAAATCTTCCGTTTTAACAGCAACACCATAGGGATGCTTTTCGCCAAACATTAATTCGGTATAACGCCTGCGCGCTAATACATTTACCTTTTCTGAATTAACTAAATGTTTTTGTTTTTTATTTGAAACATAAATATCAAATTCATCTTTAGGAAATGTTGGGTATTTTATAATTTCCTCCACATAGTGTAAACTTTTTTCAACGTATTTATTTAAGCTGAATAAAGCCAGGGTTGCATAATCCTGATCGACAGCGCATTCAAAAAAAGAACCAAAAAAATCGATGTTATCCGAAATTTGATTAGCCGTGTAATTTTTTGTTCCTGTTTCTAACAGATTATTTGCCGCAGATGCCACTAAGGGTTGTTTTTGATAATACATGCCAGCTTTAAACACTAACTCAATTTTAGTAAGTTCTTGCGAGCCACTATTAAGCGTGTAAACTTTAATGCCGTTATCTAATACATCCTGTTTAGCTTTTGTAATATCAATTTTATCAATTGTTTTAAAAGCAGGTGCTTGTTTTCTGTCTAAGTTCATAAGCATAAATTTACTCAGAATTTTGCGTTAAACATAAATTTTTTGTGGAAGAAACCCAAATGGAAAATAGGGCGAATTAAAGCGCGTTTTTTAAATTAAGAAGCTCTTGTTTAATGTTCTTTAATTTAGAAATAACCTCAGCGTTTTTTTGATCACTTTCTTTTAAACCGCCTTTAAGCTTGTCTTTAGCACCTTGCAGCGTGTAGCCTTTTTCCTTTACAAAATGAAAAATCAGCTTGAAATTTTCAATATCTTTTTTTGTAAAAAGACGATTTCCTTTTTTGTTTTTAGAAGGGGTAATAATGTCAAATTCCTTTTCCCAAAAGCGAATCAAAGATGTGTTTACATCAAACATATCGGCAACCTCGCCAATAGAATAAAATAATTTCTCTGTTTCTTTTTCAAGTAATGCCATTAACCAAATATAATTAAGAAAATGGTGAAAGCCATTTCTGTTTTTCAACAAAAAAGGGGGGCAATTAACAAAATGGGGTTCTTTATTTTATTTTGACTGAATGTTAAACAATAGCAAGAGGTTGGCCTAAAATAAGTTAAATATCCATTTAAAATACTTAAAATGAATAATTAGATTTACATTTGTAGTTATTAAAACCATTAATGAAAAAAAATCGAAATAGTGAGGGTGAAACTTTTGGTCAAATTTTTTTTGGCATTTTAGCAATTCTTGCTATCAAGTCTCTATTCGAAAACGATAGCAGTAAAATACTATCTAAAAAAGGCTCGAAAATGCTTTCTGATGTTGAAAAAATGAAGGAGCTAGGACTTAAGCTTAGGAAATTTGAATCTAGTAAAGAAAGTGAAATTATTATTTAAGGAAGCTCAATGGATATTTCTTTAGGCTTCGTAATTGCGTTTTTTTTAATCTTATTTCCTGGAATCATTATTAGACGCTTATTCTATTATGGAGAATTTTCAAAACAGTTTAGTGCAGGATTTAGTCTTATTAAATTAATAGCTGTATCTTCTATACCAGGATTAATAAATTTAATATGTGTCTTTTTTGTATATGAAAACCTTATATCGCCCTTTAACTTTGAAGAGCTAATTAACACTTTTAAAGACATTAATGACCCTACAATTCATCTGAATGAAAATAATTCCAGGCCAATTAATATAATAATAGCCGAAAACGTTCTGCCTTTTCTTTCACTTCTTTATACTTCTAGCATCCTCATAGGTTTAATGACAGGACGACTTATAAGAATATCTAGAATAGACACAAAATTTAAATTATTACGATTTAAAAATTATTGGTTTTATGCTTTTAGTGGCGAATTAACTAATTTTAAAAAAATGAAACACATGAAAGAGAAGAATAAAAAACACCTCTTTACTGTGGCGGATATTCTTATCGATGCTGATGGCAAAACCAAACTTTATTCTGGCATAGTTGTAGATTACGAATTAAATGAAAGTAACTGTCAGTTATTAAACAAAGTAATCCTCCAAAATGCCGAAAGATTTAAATTAATAAATAACCAAAGGCAAAGAACAACAATTCCCGGCAATTTATTCGTAGTTGACTGTTCAAAAATGCGCAACATAAATCTTAAATATGTTTTCGAAGAAAGCGCTAGTTTTTTAGAGTCAATTGCGCC
The DNA here is from genome assembly GCA_043769975.1 of Bacteroidota bacterium. Classification (GTDB taxonomy): domain Bacteria; phylum Bacteroidota; class Bacteroidia; order B-17B0; family Aurantibacillaceae; genus UBA4416. The sequence continues at coordinate 10,927 of JAYVIS010000099.1, read as the reverse complement.
ATCAATGATTGAAAGTACATTTGGAATTATAATCATCCTAGTATTTCCATTTTGTGTTTTTAAGACAGATTATATTACTTGGGATTGGTATATTAGTTACTCAAATTTTTCTTGGTATGAGAAGCTAATTACATACATACTCATTGTGCAAATAATTTGGGTATTTAATCCCTTTTCTAAAAACAAAAAAACTGAAGTATATAATTATATTAGCTGGATTAAAATTTTTTATAAATTATTAATAGTATCATTTCTTTATTTAATACTTTGGTTATTAATAAAATATTAAATATTTTATTTTTCTTATATAAAATAAATTTTTATCTTTTACAAATACTTTGATGTCTTCAAAGCTGGAGCAAGGCGTATGTTAACTGCCGTTTTTATTTTTCTTCTGAAGTGTCTTGATTATTTACAGGTTCAATTACTACTCCGTCAATTTGTTGCTTAAACACCTTTTTTGCGATTAATTGTTGGATAGCTACCGATACAAGTCTGTTCGCAATACCAAGTTCTGCCGCAACCTTTTTATGTATACCGGTTTCCCAAGGTTGTGCAGGAAGATTTTCCTTAATTTTATTTAATGTTTCATCATCTAAAAAAGTCTTGTTTTTTGGTGTCACATTAATTTGACTTGATTTTTCTTTAATATAGATTACTGATATTTCTTCCTTTTTTTCTGCTTTTCGAATTATTTTTAAAAACCCTTTAATCTCAGCACTTGTTCCTGAAATATCAACTTCGATTTTGTTCGCATCAACTAATTTTTTATCGTCAATTATATTTGCAAAAATGCATAAATCATCATTAGCCCAAAATTCAAAATTAGGTTCTAGGTATTCAGGCTTTGTATTTGAGAAAAATTCAATTTTTAGTTTAACTTTTTCATCTATTTGCTTTTCACGTTTCGCCTTTTTTGTAAATTCATTTTCAAGTTTGTATTTGATTTGATTGTTAATCATTTCTGCAAACGATGAAAAATCACTAATACAAGTAAGTAGATATCTTTCTCCTATTGTGATATGTGTGTCATTTGAATTATATTTATTACGATACTGTTCATCAGTTTTACCTAATCTATGTACTAGTAGATGTCGGCGAAGATGATATTCATCCATTTTTGTTTTACCAGGAGCAAATTCAGATAATTCAATGTCAAAATATTTTTTATAATATTTATTTATTGCCTGAAATCCCCCGCTGGTTAATTTACGACATTCCGCATTAATAACTTTATTATATAGTTCAGAAGTAGATTTAACAGACAATAGTTCCCCTTGTGTAAAATCGAATTTAATATCCTGCTTTTTAAATGGTTCTTTATTAGCTATAAATGCATCGCGAATTAAATCTACGAGGTAAACTTCTAATGCTGATACTAAACGAACAAAAATGATTTCTAATAATTTTTTGCGGAGCTCTACTTGAAAAGTATGTTTAGTTTTATAAAAATGAGGTTGTTTTATAGAAAGTCCTGTTTCATTTGGAACATTAAATTCAATACGATTAGCTTTATAGTTCTTTATTATTGCGTCTGTTTGGTCATATGAATAGCTAGTAGAACTATAAAAGGACTTTAATTTGAAAATTTCCTGTTTAAAATGTAAATGTGATTTCATATTTTTCTAAAATGGCAGGTAAAGTTTTCGCAGTTTGCCTTGTTTGGAGTTTGAAACAACGCCTAACGAAATGTTAGTCTAAAGATACTATGATGCAGGGCATTAGCAAAGAAAAAATTAACTAATTGTTTGCCTCTTTTTTCAATGCTTTTATATCTACAAGGCCGAAGCGAACTACTGGATTTAAATTGTTGGCGACACTTTGCTTTATATAGTATTTTTTATTTAGAGGTCGTCTTTGTTTTTTTGTATTTCAGCTTGATAATTTTTGTGCAATAAATCTTTCGCGCTTATATATACAGTAGCTTTATATTTACCTTGATCATCTAAGTCAATATCGTAAGATAGTATTACGGATTTTCCCTCCCAAGTAAAAACCGTTTCTTCTTTATCGCCAGAAGTTGCATTACCATATGTATCAGTATATATATTTAATAAATTGTCGACATTTGCCTCTCCAGATATAGTTAAAATTATTGCAAATAATTTATCATTAGTAAATTTCATATAAACTTGTTCAACTATAACATTTCTTATTTTTCTGTAGCTGTCCCCTATCACCAAGAAATTCCCATTTGAAGTTGTGCCGTATATCTTGTCGTTCAACTGGCTTTTTGGAGTACCAAACCTAAGATCTTTATAGCCATATTTTTCATCAAGATTATTAATTGTTTGAGAGTTGCAATTTAGTGTCACTGCAGTAAGTATTAAGCAAATTATTTTTTTCATAATTTTTTTTTAGTATTTATTAAAGTAATTCAATTATAAATTAGTTAACCATTTTAATATATTAGTTTTTATTTCATTTTTTGTATTGCTGCTACTAAAGGTTCTAATGCAGTAATAGTGATTGAGATAATGTCTCTCATTGCGTCAACTGCACAACTTACTTCTCCATGAGAGAGAGCTTTATTTGCTAAATCCAGTTTGAATTCGTCTTCGTTTCGTGCTTTTCCAGAGTGCACGCCACCATATATATGAGCACACTGTTTTATTATTTGTAATACAGTAAAATATTGTCCTTCAAAAAATATAACAGGATATTCGATGAATTTTTCAAGGATGATATTGTCAATATATGCTTCATCATTATGTTTTGGATTTACGAAAGTTACACCAATTACTGATTCATAAGCGATTCCATTAATTGTTCCTTTAGTTTGAAATTTAGGTCTGTTTTTTTGAGTACGAAAAAGTATAGGTAATTTATAGTTTTTGTTAACGATAGATAAAAGCGGGTTGCCGTCGATTAATAATTGCCTTATAAGTGCTGATGCTCTAATAAGATTATATTCACCTCCTTTGTCTAGTCGGTTTTTAAGGTCTTCGATTGTGTCAATTAATAATTTTTCGTGGTCTGTCATCATTTATTTTTCTAAGAAGGTGCACGCCTAATTAATTATACTTATGTATAGAAGTGATTTTATCAATTATTTACTAAACAATTCCTCATCACTCGTGCACGTTAGGCATTTTGGTCCTAAGCGAGGGTTAACCATAAGGTCATTCGCTTTTAAGCCTTTTGTTTCTTTATCAAATTTTAAAATCATGCGTACTTCCGATTTAATAGTTAAACCAGCCTTTACCGAAGCATTCCAAATCATATCTTTAACAGCTTCTTCTACTAATTTATTTAAATCGGCGTTATCGCCAATGATAATTACTTTTTTAACTGTGCCATCTACGTTTAGTTGGAGCTTTAAATCAACTTCATCTTTCTTCATTTTTTTGGTTAGCACAATCTTATCTTTAAAAAAAGCATTTAAGTCACTTTCACCAGTTCCGTAACAAGCAGTGCGGCAAGCTTTTGGGTCTTTTGCTTTTCGAGGTTTAGCAGGAGGCAAAGTTGCTTTGTTTTTAGAGTCACTCACTTCTTCTGTGCTGGTGTTAGTAGGTGGTGTAATTACTTCCACTTCTTTTTTTGGTTCTTCTTTTTTTACAACCTCAACTGGTTTTACTTCCTCAACTTTTGATTCAACTTCTTTTACTTTTTTAGGCTCTTCTTTCTTTGCTACCTCAACTACTTTTTTAGGTTCCTCTTTTACCGTTTCCTTTTTTGGTTCAACAGGTTTAGGCGTTTCTACTTTTGCTACTTCAAGCACTTTTTTAGGTTCTTCTTTTTTTGGCTCTTCTTTTTTAGGTTCAGCTGGTTTAGGTGTTTCTACTTTGGCCACTTCCACTTCTTTTTTAGGTTCGCTACCTGGTTTTGGTGTATAATAAATGTAAAAGCCCTGTACTGCTTTATAATCTTGCCCTGCAGCATCTTGGCTACATTGGCAAATATTTTTATAGCTTGTTTTTGCCTGAAAAAATTCGGGATACGTTGGAATTAAATTTTCCCAACGCTCTTGGTTATACGCTTCGCGGTTTTCAATTTCAGAAGCTGAAGTCTCAGAAAAAACAAGCACAATTTTTTGAATCACAAATGATTTGATAGAGTCGCCAGCCGATGTTGCTTTTATGGGCTCAGTCCCTCTTTTAGATCGTATAAACACATAATTAGCATTTGGTTTGTATGGCGTTGTGGTCGAATCTAAACCAAAGGTAAGGTCATAATAAGAAACGTCTTGCCCAAAAACTAAATTGGTGCTTATCATTAATGCGATTACAAAAATTGCTTTTATTGCCTTCATATGTTTTTGCTTTTTAAATGTGTTTAATTATGACTGTATTGGGTTGTACAATTTACATATTCCATTTTAATAAAAACGTTTTTTTACAAAACATCTTCTGCTTTTTTAATAGTCACCCATTTGCCTGCTACGTGCGCTGAAATACTATTATCATACATGGCACTACAACTAATGCCCGGCAAATAAAATAATCCTTTGTAGGAAGCGTTCAATAATATTTTAAATGTTTTTTGTGAGCCAGCTCCCAAATCAAAATAACTGTAAACACGGTCGTCTCTAATATCTTCGTAGGTCGGAATGTCTCCTTTTAAATAGGTAATATTATCTAAACGGTGGTTACGAATTTCCCATCCACTGGCTACAATTTGAGATAAGGCCATATTGCGATACATGCCTCTTGCGCCAGGATTTTTAATCGTTACCTCAACTAAAAAGTCCGTGCCTTGTTCTAAGTTTGTCACATCAATTGGATTACCAACCAACGTCGTATACTTCACACTTAAATCTAAATTACTAAATTGATCTACTTCATTACCAGCTTTTGGAATGCCTTGTTTAATCAATCGGGCGAACACATTTCCAGAGCCTTTAATCACCACTTTAATATCACAATTAGCATTTGCATTTTTTAATTCGATGAGTTTAATTTTTGTTTTATTAAAATCAGAAACAGTCAGTGTTTCATTCCCAATTTTTATATCAGCACTTAAATTAGCACTCGTAGCAGTTAACTTCGCATACTTGCTAATGGCCATTAAACAGTAAGCAGTAGATTGTGTGCTTAACCAATAACCATTATCACCTAATTTTACAGCTAATGCTTTTACTTTTAAAAATGCATTGGTGTTATCTTTTAATAAGGTCATGGTTTCCAAAATCATGGCATCATCACGTTCTACACTTCCATAGGTATAATAACTATCTGCATATGATTTTGCATTGCTCGTGACGTTATAAATTAATTTTTTCGCCACATCTTTTTGTCCCATTAAGGCATAAGCAGCAGATAAACGCCATTTTACTTCGGCACATAAACTCGCTTTTTCTTTTAAACGATTCATAGCGCCAAGCTCTGGACTGCCCGCTAACGCTAATGTGTAAAGACGATACGCTTGGGTTAAATCTTCGCCATAATACGCCGTGTTTTTATTACTCACGTAATTTTGTGCTTTACTTTTTTGGTATTTTTTCCAGTTTTCTAATAAGCCATACGGTAAAGAATATCCTTTTGCTTTTGCTTCTAATAAAAAATGCCCTGCATACGTTGTTCCCCATTCATCAGCAGTATTTAAACCTTGCCAATAACTTAAACCACCACTTGCTGTTTGAAATCCTTTTAATCTATCAATAGCCAACTTTGTTGCTTTCTCAATAAATATTTTTTGATTTGCACTTAAATCAATCACATCATTTAAATATAAGCCTGCAAAAACAGAAGACGTTGTTTGCTCCACACAACCATGTGGATATTGAACTAAATACTCTAAACGTTGTCCTAAGTTAATAGAAGGTAAAGTAGACAATTCTAAATACGCTTTATTAGTACCGCTGATGCCAACCGGTTTATAAACCGTATTTAAATTTTTAGAACTGGTTAACACAAATTCATCAGCGTCCGTCATACTTGGATTGTTTGCTCTTACAGCAATTTCGATGGTTTCAGACGTTGTTTCGTTTGCACCTTTAGCCGTAATTTTAATTTTTGCAACGCCTAAGGCATCTTTAATTTTTAATTTAAAGTTTACGACTTTATCGCCTATGGCATTAAAACTAACGGTTTGCGAACTATTACCGATGACCTGCGTTAACTTATCTGTCGAAACAGTAATTACTGCATTCTTCACTTTTTTCTCCATTGCAAAAACAGTCACTGGTAAATCCACTTCTTCTCCCGGGCCTAAAACTCTCGGTAAGGTTGAAAGAATCATTAATGGTTTTCTCACAGGAACCGCTTTCTCAGAATTACCGTAAGCGCCTTCGTAACCAGCAACTACCATAATCCGAACTGAACCCACATATTGTGGAATGTTAATTTTATGTGTTGCGGTTTCACCTTTCTTTAAATAAAATGGTCCAACAAAACGCACCATTGGTTTAAAACGTTGCGCACTATTTTCTGGTTTATTATTGGTTGCATCATCACCACCTATCGATAAAATACGTGTCATTGCATTTCCAAATGCACCAATAACGTTATCATATATATCCCATGTTTTTACACCCAAGGCTTCTTTAGCATAAAATGCTTTCCAAGGATCAGGTGTTTTAAAGCGCGTAATATCAAGCAATCCTTCGTCAACAACTGCTAAGGTATAAGCCATTTCTTTTCCGTTTTCTTCGCCCACTTTTACCGTTGCAATGGATTCAGGCTTCCAAACAGCATCGGTTTTAATGGTTGGTTTTAAAATGGTGTTCTCATCTTTTATCATCAATGAAGCAACACCATACAAACGAATTGGCAAATCATTTTTTGTTTGAGCGTGAGGTTGTATTAAATGCACAAACACATAAATATTTGGCGTCATTTCTTTTGTTACCGTAAACTCATATTCAGTAACACCCAATTTTGTATCAATCCATTTACTTTGAATTGTTTTGCTTCCATTTTCAATGTTAATTAAAACTTTTCCTCCTGTCGGACTTGGAATTAAAACTTTTGCTTTATCGCCAACTTTGTATTCGTCTTTATCCGTATTTACAGTTAATACATTGCTACCTTCATTTCCTTTTGGAGATTTACCAGCCCAACTTGGCCAATCAATAAATACAATTTTTCCACAGGCATGTCCGCTTTCGTTATCCTTTACATACACTAAATAACGTCCCCAAGAAGGTTGATTAACTCTTAAATTAAAATGTGCCTTACCGTTAGTTGACGAAATTTGTTCGTTATAAACTGGCTCATGATAATTACTACCAATGTAAGATGATAAATCTTGATTGTAATTATCCCACCACCAACGCCAATCTAACTTATACACTTTCACTTCAATATTTGAACGAGACGTTGGTTTTCCAAATTCATCAACCGTCGCAATTTGAATGTTATGATCGGTGTCAGTTTCTAAATAATTTTGATTGTCCTTTGTTTGAGGAGTTTTAACACCCACATAATTTGTAAATGGCGAAACAGGAATCGTGAATCGATCGGTGCTAAAAGAACCACCTTCTTCAAACGCTCTAATCACAAAATTAGCCGCTAAAAAACCTGGTGCATTTTTAGTATCACTTAATTGGGCTTCTACAGCAACTAGTCCGTTTTCATCTGTTTTTCCAGTAAAGACAGTTTGTGTTTCTGAATAAAAATTTTGAGCAGGATTATCAAATACATATTCTTTATAGCCTTTAAACTCGGTTGTAATTTGAGATAAAGAAACATCGATTTTAGTTTCTAAATTTTTACCTGGCGCACCATGTAACCAATTCACAAACAAATTACTTTTTAAAGTTAAATCTGAACTATAAATTTTTTCTTTTTTATAGTCTAAATTTATTTTTAAACGATTTGGCATGATGGTTTCAATACGAATGTTTTTTGTAAACACAGCACCACCCACTTTTACTTTGGCAAGGTAAACGCCTGTTGGAGCAGAGTTTTCAGTACGCGTTGAAAAATTATAAAAACCATTGACGTTTTTAGTACGCGTTAGTTTTTGTACCACTTGCCCTTGAGGATTTGTTAACTCTAAACTTGCCGGATAATTTTCGGGTAATTCTTTTGTTTTACTTTCTATAATAAATGATAAGTATAAACTATCACCAGGACGCCACACGCCTCTTTCTCCATAAATAAAACCTTTTACACCTTTTTGAATTTCTTCACCATCCACTTCAAAAGCACTTAATGACAATGACATACCATCATCTAATTTAATATACGTGCGTTCTAATCCATGTTTAGCAATTAATACAAATGGTTTTTGTTTTGTGCTGATTACACACATCCCTTCTCCATTTGTTTTTACCTCTTTTAATTTTTGTTGCTGAAAATCATAAGCTTCAATTGTTACATTTGCTAAAGGTTTAGTTGTAATTAAATCAGATGCAAATACGCTGATGTCACCATTGTTTCCGCGCTTGGCAACTAAACCAATATTAGTCGCTAATATGTTTCTAGTAACTGCTTTGTTATTATAAAATGCTTTTGAGCAAGGATTATTTCTTTCCGAATAATCGTAGTAATAGTAATCATCATTATAGTCATCATAATAACTATAATAATCCCAATCTTTTTCTTCGTCAAATTTTTCTTCAACTATTTCCTCTTCATCATTTTTAGAAGTGGTATCTCCTTGGCAATTATAGATAGAATAATTTTTATTATAAGTAATTCTCACGTTATATAATGCGCCTGGTTCAGCCTTAATTAAGGACGATAAATCAATTGAATATTTATTCCATTTATTACGCATTGGATTTCCGTTTGCTTGTAATGGAATTTTCTTTTTAATAATTAATTTTCCAACGCGACGCAATTCTTGATTTCCATCTAAATTATTTATCTGCAAAAACTGCATCATGTTTTTTTCATAAATGCGTGTAATTTTTACATCAACCGCATTAAGATTTACTGCTTCAAACGGAAACAATAAACTACTTGAGTTTGGCAGTATAGTCCCTTTTCCGATTAAACGAACATTTGGTTTAAGGTCCTCAAAAAATAACGTTTTTGTTTCCGCTTCTTTTAATGTTTTTCCATTGCTGTTTTTAATTCCTTGGTTAATTACCAAAGTGCGTTCATCAACATAACGTTCGGGCGTATATACTTTTATTGTATTTCCTTCTATTAAAAAAGTAAGTTTAGATTCAGTAACAGGCATTGCTGCTTTTTTGTTTCCATCATAATCATATTCGTCAACAGCAACTGTTCCATTTGGATTTGCAATAGAAATTAAACCATCTAAATTTTGATTAGGATCTAAGCGATCCGAAAATTGCAAGTTCACATATTGATCAGGCTCATCATTGATGCTAAAATTCATTAAAGTAAAATCATCTGCTTTTGGAATGGTGATTTCTCGTTTGTTTTCATCAACCTCAGCACCAATAGCATCTCCATTAATGTTTAAAACAACATTTCCTTTTCCTTTCTGAACTTGATTAATTGAAAAATGATGCGTTGTAGAATTTTCGTGAATCCAATTGACTGGCAATGCTGGCCCGTTTTGGTAAGCAACAATTGCTTTTTCAACGGCTGTGTTTTCAGCAAAATCGGCTGTTGTAAGCGTACCTAAAATTTGTAAATCATTTTTCTCATCCACTTTATATTCATCAATCGTGATTTCTAAAGCCTGCTTTAATGTGGTAAAATTAAAGTCGAAGCTTTTTAAGTCATCGCTTACACTTATCACATTTCCTAAATTAAAGGTTGCTTTGTATGCTTGATTGGTTTTTAATTTTTCTGTTGGCTTAAACTCAATTGTTTTTTTATCGAGCCAGGTTAATTTACCTTCGATGCTCGGCGAAAAACTGAATAAATTGTTTTCAATGGCTTTGCCAATTTCAACCTCTGAAGTGGTTTCTTCTTGTAAAATAATTAACACCTTGCTTTCTACCGAAACAATTCCCGACGTATAAGCGGAAATGTATTCTTTAAAAAGTGGGTTCATGTAATTGTCATTTGTTTTAGCAGATGACGACGTAAAATAAGCTAGGCCACAAATGGCTAGCGCTGTGATAAAGAACACAGCTAAAATTGATTTTTTTGACATGATGGGTTTTGGAATTTAGATTAAAATTAAATAAAAAAACAATTCAAAAGCAAATGCACCGATAATATATTTATAATCTAATTTTAAAACCAAAACTCCAGATTTTGGAAAGCTTTTAAACCCACAAAGTGATTTAAAACACCGTACACAATAATTTAAAACTAATCACGTTGTAAGATATATTAACCCACTAAACTAATCTATGCAACAAACTTTTACTCTTGTTTCTTCTACATTAAAATCTACTAAAAACAAGCAACAAGCTACCAATCTTGTTGACGACCAAAATCCTTCTGATTCTATTATTCAGAATATTCTTAATTATTCAAAATCTCTATCTATCAAAAAATCCAAATCAATTGGTTTTATTGAGATTGTAGCAAGTTAATTAAACCGTTATTAGACATTTTTAGGCTAAAAAATGTCATTTTAGGGAAAAACTCAATTATAACACACAATTAAATTTGTGTAGTGCCGATATTCCGTTATTTTTGCGTTCTACATTATTTAACGACAATGGCTCAATTCGAATTAACTATGCCCAAAATGGGCGAAAGTGTTGCAGAAGCAACTATTATTAAATGGACAAAAAACGAAGGAGATTCAATTAAAATTGATGAAACCGTTTTAGAAATCGCTACTGATAAGGTAGATTCTGAAATTCCATCGCCTTTTGAAGGGACATTAATCAAAAAATTATTTAATGAGAATGATGTTGTTCAGGTAGGTGCGGTTATCGCCATTATTTCTTCTGATGCAAACGCTTCAGTTGCAGAAACCCCAAAAACAGCAGCTCCAACTCAACAAACAACGTCATCTACTACTACTGCACCAGTTGCATTAGCAACAACAGAAGCTGTTGATTTTTCAAACTCTGATAAATTCTATTCTCCTTTAGTAAAAAGTATAGCCAAAGAAGAAGGAATTTCTTTGTCAGAATTAGACTCTATCAAAGGAACAGGGC
>JAYVIS010000098.1:0-2837 GCA_043769975.1 Bacteroidota bacterium | reverse complement strand
AAATAATGTTTGTTTTGGTTTTTGACCATTAAAATAAGTCAATAGACCATTATCATTATAATCTGATTCCTTAACTCTATTTCTAGTCCAAGCAAACTTGTTATCAAATGTAGCCTCTTTTGTAGGCCAATCCATTATAGTTCGTTGGTTACCGCCCTCTATGTTTATTTTAACAGAATCCTTATCTAGTTTATAATTTGTAAAGTCAATCTCATTTTCCCAACTTTCAAGAATAGATGTGTATGAATCAATTATAGCCGGAGAAACTGTAAATGTCTTTCTGTCGTAGTCAAAGTTACAGTCATTTCTACCGAAATAACCATATAATGTTTTTTTAGTAGTAACTTGTTTTATTAATATTTTTGTTGAAAAATCAATATCATTTATTATATTGAACAATCTATATATATCAAGATTAGTTTGACTATATAAAAGTGGTTTATTTGAAAACTGCACCAAGCCCCAATTAAATCTGTAAAAAAACTGCTCAATATCAGTAGTTGAATTTACTTTAACCAATTTAAATGTGTTTACTGTATCTGGAAAACATTCCTTATACCCACTACCATCATAGTCTATATAGATTTTATATCGCATTGCGTGAAGCTATAAAGTCAAATTCTCTATATGATAAATTAATTATTATAGTGTCACCAAATGAGTCTTCATCCTTAAGCTCCGTTACAGTGTCATATATTTTATTGATATAACCACCATAAGATATATGTATTAACCCATTAACCAAGAATGACCTAAGATAAGACAACATCTTAAATATTTGCACAGTGCCATTTATTTCAGACTTACGTATTATGTTTACGGCGGAGAATGATGGAATATCGCCAAAATACTTTTCGGAACCATCTTCTTTTGTTTCGTTATGTATACTTACACCATTACATGGTAGGTAGAAATCAATCTCAAGACCATTAAATGGAAACAAATGTTCTGCTGAATATGTTAAATCACCAGATACTATATTAATTCCAAATAAACTACTTGTATCACTTGTTAAGCAGAACATTTCTGAGTATACCAATTTTGTACCCATGGTAATAGTATAGTAGTAGTATCCATCTTCGAAATCTTCAGTTTTACTTCCAACAAATCTAACAATTTTTAAACCATTAGAATTAACTACAGTTGCTGTATTGTTTGTTGCAATTAATACATTTAAAGAATTATACAACTTAACAACTGCAATAGTTTCAACAGTGTCTATGCCTAGTATGAAGCATGGCAACATTGTTTGTTTAAATGAAACTATAAAACCCTTAACATCAGAGTTATTCCAACGTTGATCTTCTATCTTATCAAACCATCCTAATATATTAATTCCGTGTAACATATCTACCAAATATATTGCTTTTATTTGTCATTTTAAAGCCTTTAGAATAAATTGTTTCTTTTTTATTTGAAATAGTTCTAAGGATAGAGTTTGTTTCAAACATGTTAATATCATTAGATTCATTCATGAAATTATTCATTGCACCTTGTGCTAATATCCTTTGTGTTTCATCACTTGGTATAAATGTACCACTAGGCATGTTAGCAATAGTTTCCTTTTCTGGAGTAAGTACTGGTATACCACCATCTGGTATAAATAATTCAGAACCATTTTCTGACATTCTAGCAATACCACCTTTATGTTTACCACCAAGTTCGTATGCTGGCATAGGTTGTGCTAATACTGCTGCCAATTGCAACGCTCCAATTCCTGCAATTATTGGTGTCAATGGTAAGCCAAAAAAACCAGTTTCACTTAATGTCGCCATAATTGCCATAGCTGTATTTATCGTTACATTTGCAGCAGCTTGCGCTTTTTGTAAAATAGCTTGCCTACGCATTAGTTTACGTTTCTCGATGTCATATCTAGTCTCTGCACCTATTTTTGCATCAACGTTATCTCCAGCTAAATTAACTTCACGATCATGTTGCCACTCTAATCTTTGCAAACTAGCATCCTGGAAAGCAGTGAATATATTAAATGTAGCATCCATTGTTTGCTTTCCATATTCAAATGCTTGTTGTGTTAGTTCTTTCTTACGTTTAAAATCCTTTTCAGTTTGAGACCTCTCTGCATCAGCTATAGCCTTTTTAGTATCTGCTAATTTTTGCGCAATATTAGACATTTCATTAGTAGTCAAATTATCAACTGCTAATAAATCAATCAACCCTTGTTCTGTTATTTTAAGCGAATCTATGTTTAACTGCGCATCTATTAATTCAAATCCTCTTTCATTTTTAACACCTTTTGATTTATCTGTAGCAGCTTGTTGCAATGTCAGTAATTTACCTGACATTGTTTCTTCAACTGCAGCTATATCTATATCCTTACGTCTTTCTATTTCTCTTTGATATTCATTAGTCTCACGCTTATCTTCAGATATTTTAAAGTCTGTAACTTTTTTTGTAAATGTAGCAGAATCATCAGCTTGCTCTTTTTCAGCATCAGCCTTTGCTTTTGCATTGCCTTTTGTATAGCTTAACAAATCATTCATTTGTTTATTCTTAAACGTATACAAGTTTTTCTCCATATCCATTTTAAGACCAGAATCAGCCCTAACAATATCAAGTTCATCTGCCACACTTTCAACTACGCGCTTGTGAGCTTCAGCTCGCATTTCTTCTTGGCTTTCTTTATATGCTGCAAATCTTGCATTTTGTTGCGCTTTGAAAATAGATAACTGTTCATTAAACTTATTCTTATCCGTTCTGATTATTTCATCATCTTCTGTTATCCTATTTTTTTTACTTTCAGATACTAATTCGTTATAATTTTTATAAGTTTTTATTAACGCAGAATCTACGGCATTCTTTGCGATAATAAAATCAGC
>JAYVIS010000097.1:0-15484 GCA_043769975.1 Bacteroidota bacterium | reverse complement strand
CATTTGGAAACAAAACAGTGTCTTCAGTTTTTAATAAATTATAAATACCTTCAATTAAATAAGTAGCTATTTGTTTACATTCCTTATAATTTTTTGATTCGATTTCTTTTTTTAATAACCTAATCTCTCCTCTTAATGTGTCATGAAAAGACCACATTCCTTTAGCGGGTCCGTTCCATCCTTTTTTTTCTAGAAAAGGGAATAATTGATTTTCTTTTCTAACAAACCTTTTTTCAATAGTTTGTAGTTGATTAAATATATTATAAAATTTTTGTTCTTCTTTTTCTAAATCTATTATTTTTAACTCATCTAATAATTTATGTATCAATAAACTTTCTTCAAAATAAGTTTTTACCGGATGCCCATCAGGGAGTGTATTATAATTTTCGTTTATCATACATTTAAGATTTGTGTTTTATTTTCTCATACAATTTCACCATTGATTGTAAGAGTTCCTGCGGTGTAGTTAATATTTGATGATTACCTTGCCCAAACATTTGTGGCAAATAATACTTTGCTTCAGCTTCTATTGCTAGGGCGTACGAATTTATTTGTCGTTCACTTAATTCTCGTAAAGCTTGCCTTACGTCATTAATCCCATATTTTCCTTCATATTTATCAAAATCATTTGGCTTACCATCAGATATTAAAATAACCCATTTGTTTTTAGTATTTCTCGTATCTAATAATGCACCCGAATGTCTTAGAGCTGCTCCTATGCGCGTATAACCCTGTGGTTCAATTGCCCCTATTTTATATTTTGCTTTATTCCAATCTTCATCAAATCCCTTCAAAGTCATATAAGATGAGTAGTTTCTTGTTTTAGAATAAAAACAATTGATCGAAAAATCAATATTAAATTCATTCAATATTTCTCCAAATAAAATAGACACTTCTTTTTCAACATCTATCACTCTATTTCCATCTGCGTAGCCGTCACTTGATAAGCTAATGTCCAATAATAATAAAATAGACAAGTCTTTCTCTTTTTTACGATTTGATATATAAATTCGTTCAGAGGGCGTGCGTTTTGAGTGAATATCAACAAGTAAATCAGTTACTGCATCTATATCAAATTCATTTCCTTGTGTTTGACGATGTAGCTGTTGTAATTTATTATTTACATTGGCAAGCATTTTTCGCAAACCATTTAATGTAGTTGTGTTTTTTGAAATCGTTTTTTTGTAGTAAATAGCGTCTGTTTTTATTTGAGATAGTGGATATAGTTTACAGAAATTTTCTTTATAAACTCTTTTCGAATAATCCCATTCATCATATTTTAAGTGAAAGCCTTTTTCATCTACTTCGGCACTTTCTGATATGGTAGTATTTTCAATGAAATCAGCTTGATAAACAGAATGAGCAGCATCATCAACTCTCACAGTATATTTCATATTTAATTCATCAACAGCTTCCTGATGGTCTTCTAATTCATCTTCGCCATCAAAATCTCTCCATGCTCCATTAAATTCATCAGCAGTTTCTACTTTTTCAAAGTTATGTGTCATTACATAATCTTCTTGTTGTTTTTTATCAACCTCTATACTAACTATACTTTCAACAGGCTTAGCCTTAATAATAGTTGTTGGTTGTTTTTCAGCAGATTTTTTAACTATATCCGAAAAGTTTTTTAATTTTTTATCTGCCACTTCTTCCATCTCATTTTTCATCCACTTGCCATATAGCCAAGTGAAATTTGGGCTATTTTTTTCGGAGGAATTCTTAATGATTTGTTCAGTAAATGTTTGATGTAACTCTTTTGTTATTGGATATTCTTCGTAAAGAATATTTAAAACTTCCTGCGATGTTTCAAATGCTTTTTGTTGTGATACTTCTACTGATTGTTCATTAGAAATATCCCAATTTAGGTTTAATTTTTTTTGAACAGATAAATACAAAATACGATACAAATAGTATGATAGATTTAATTGTTTTGTTGAGAATTCAGAAAAGGAAAGTGGCAAAAAGAAACTACTATTTTTATATCCGCCCTCTTTTTCAGCAGGAAATATTTGAATTGCTTCTCCTGTTATTGCTCTTGATAATATAGTTAGTTTTGGCTTTAGATCATTAAGATATACAGAACGTTCAATGACTTCGTTCGAATGTTTTTTATTATTTTTAAAATAACTAGCTAGTTTTCCAAATATGTATTCATCTAATGGCATTAAATCATGAGGTTACATAAATCTATTAATGCTTCAGAAACATCTAAATCATCCGTAAGAGGTTCGATTATGGCAACCTTAATTGCTAATCGTTTTGGTAAGCCGCTATGAATTAATTTTGCAGCATCAATTAATAAACGTGTTGAAACAGTTTCCGAAAGACCTAGTTCGGTTAAATTTCTAATCTTTGTAGCAATTTGCGCTAGTTTTTTCGCATCAGATTCATTGATGGATGTTTCTTGTATTAAAATTTCTGTTTCTATTTTAGCTTCAGGATATGCGAACGATAATCCAATAAATCTTTGTCTAGTTGAAGGTTTTAATTCTTTAAATCCCTTCTGATATCCTGGATTAAAAGATGCAACTAGCATAAAATCCTCATGAGCTTTAATCGTCTCTCCTAACTTATCAATATAAAGTTCTCTGCGATGATCTGTTAGAGAGTGAATGGCAACTACTACATCTGGTCTTGCTTCTGCAATCTCATCTAAATAAATAATTGCTCCTTCTTTTATTGCTTTAATAAGAGGGCCATCTAACCAAACTGTTTCAGCTCCTTTGATAATAAATCTACCTATTAAATCTGTTGATGATGTTTCTTCATGACAGCTTATGGTAATTAAAACTTTATTAAGTTTATGAGCCATGTACTCCACAAATCTTGACTTACCTGTACCTGTTGGCCCCTTAAGTAATAATGGGATTTTATTTTTGTAAGACTGCTCAAAAACTTCTATTTCTTTACCAACTGAGTGGTAATATGGAGGTGTTGCCATCATAAGTTTATTTTAAAAAAACAAACGCCAAAATTTATTTTAAAAACAATTCTGTGCGTTTGTTTTAATTCATTTTCATTTCAATTTACTTAATTAATAAATTGTACTTCTGTATTTATTCTTTGCCAGTTTCTATCAAAGCCTCATCATTTGGTAAACCGTGTTTTACAAATTCAATAATGTAACAAATAATTCCTGAAGTAAAAAAAGTAGCGCAAATAATTAATACAAAAAAGTGTGGTTTAATTTCGTTTTGTACGTCGCCAAATTCTAATCCCATTTTTCGTTCAAGATAAACTTGTGCAACACCCGCAACGCCAAAAGCTGCTGTCATTCCAAACATTCCAATATTTGACAACCAAAACGCTAATTGTCCAGTAGTTGTTTCATATAATTTACGTCCAGTTAAATTTGGTAATGCATAACTAATTATTGCTAATACAATCATTGCGTATGCCCCCCAAAACGCTAAGTGTCCATGCATTGCAGTAACCAAAGTTCCGTGCGTATCCATATTTACTTGAGGGAGTGTATGAGCTAAGCCTAATAGACCTGCGCCAAGAAAAGATACAATAGAAGTTCCTAGTGTCCAATTTAACGCTGTTTTATTTGGATGTTTTTTCTCGCCTTTTCTGTACATTGAAATTGCAAACAGAGTCATTGCGAAAAAAGCAAGCGGTTCGAGAGCAGAAAAAATACCGCCAACAATTAACCAAACCTTCCCTACACCTATGTAATAATAGTGATGGCCTGTTCCTAAAATTCCAGAGATAAAAGTCAAGCCAACAATTACATACAACCATTTTTCAATTACTTCTCTATCAACACCAGTTATTTTTATTAATAAGAAAGCCAAAATACCACCCATGATTAATTCCCAAACACCTTCAACCCATAAATGAACTACCCACCAGCGGAAGAAAGAATCCATTGTTTGATTATCAAACGTTATCATTCCAGGTAAATAAAGTAATGCAGCAAAAACTAAACCCATCGTTAATACTAAAGATGTTGTTGTCCTTTTTTTTCCTTTATATAAAGTCATTACAATAATTCCTAAAAAAGTAAGCACATTTATTACCACTAAAAAATCTAACGGTCTTGGAATTTCTAAAAACTTTCGTCCTTCCCAATAATTAAAGTGGAAACCCACAATTGCTACAACTCCAACTAATGCTAAAGAAATTAGTTGAATAAACGCTAATTTTACACTTACTAATTCGTGTTCAGCTTCTTCAGGAATTATATAATACGCAGCACCCATAAAACCAGATAGTAACCAAACAACTAGTAAATTAGTGTGAACTGCTCTAGCTGTATTAAACGGAATAATGCTATGTAATGAATCAAAGCCCATGTGAGCAAAACCCATAATGAAACCATATATTATTTGTAATGATAATAGTAGCATAGATAGGGCGAAAAACCAATAAGCTACTTTTTGAGATTTATATTTCATGTTTTTAAATTTTAGTGATTATTTTATTTTTTTAAACTAGGTTTAGCAGGAAAGCCATTTAAGTCAATTTCTCCAATCCATTTAAAAAAGGCAACAACATCGTTTGCATCTTGTTCTGAAAAACCATACGCAACCATTTTACGGCCACGAGGCGACCAAGGTGTTTTTGACATTAGTGCGGCTTTGATATAGCCCTCACCTCTTCTTTCAAACACTTTAGTTAATTCAGGAGCATAATAAGCACCTTCTCCTAAAATTGTGTGGCAACCCATACAATTGTTGGCTTCCCATATTTGCTTCCCGTGAATAACTTGTGGGGTAAGATTTTCTTCATGTGTTCTCTTCGGAACTTCATTGCTCATTGATGTCCACGATAGCCCTAGGAATACTGAAAAGGTTACTACCGTTCCTCCCAAGAAAAATGCTCTAGCTTGTGATTTTGATAACATTGTTTAGATTTTTTTTGTGAATAATTAGTGATCTACAATAATTTTTGTAACTGTGTTAGTTTTTTATTCAACAAAAATACAAAATAACTAATATCGGACAAAATTATCCGATATGATATTTGTCTTATTTATAAATTATAAAGATGTTTAATGTCATGTTCTGATTATTGTTCAATAATTTTTATCTTCATAACTGTTGCAATATTTAAAGCTTTTTGTTTAATCATCTCTGCCTTTTCGCCTTCAAATAATTCATCTACAGATTCATTAAAAAGGGTTGTCCATTGATTAAAATCTCTCATAGATAATGGATGTTTTGCATGAATATCAAAATGTTTCTGCATTGGATTACCATTATAACTGCCAGTATAAAAAACTACATTTTCCCAAAAATTATACATGACTTGCAAATGTTTATCCCAGTTGACCTTTATATCATCATTGAAAAAATGGCCAATTATAGTATCTTTTTTAACTTTTTCATAAAAAAGATTAACCAGTTTTTCTATATCTTTCTTGTTTAATATATCTTTTTTCATGGTTTTTCGAGTTTGTTTTTTTCAATGATTGAAGCTTCATATATATAGGAGGTTAATTCTTTTGTAAAATCATCAAGAATGGCCGAAGATTCTTTTATATAAGATACAATTTCACTCACATTTTTAAAATCAGTATTGACTTCAAGTAAATTTGAAAGCCCAATAATATTAGCAATAGGCAGTCTAACTCTATGGGAAATCATAAAAAGCGTTTCTTGCAGAACTTTCAAATGTCTCTCTATTTCTTCTTCTTTATGCTTTTTTTCATTTATTAAAGTTCTTAATGAAAAAAAATGAATGATGTCTCCACGATTATTTTTTACGGGAATGATAACTGAATCAAGCCAGTAATAAGATCCATCCTTTGCTCTATTTTTCACTTCACCTTGCCACACCTTGCCACTTTTTATTGTTGTCCACAATTGATAAAAAAAATCAGATGAATGATAGTTAGCATTAACAATGTTGTGAGACTGTCCTATTAATTCCTCTTTTGAGTATTGCGATGTTTCACAAAATTTTTGATTCACATAAAGTATTTTACCTTCTGTATCAGTGATTGAGCAAAACATATTTTCATCAGTCGCTTTATGATAGGCTAGAGAAAGTTGTAACAAACTCAATTTAGATTGCCTTATTAAATCAAAAAAATCAGTTATGTTAGTATTACGTTTTACCATGACACATTTCTATAAATCTTTCTTATTAAATTTAATGAGAGAAATCCAAAATGGAATAATAATCCACAAGAACAGGATCGTAAAGGCAATAAAAATTCCAAGAGTAGTTCCGAAAAAATCTTTAAATATTGCACCTGTATATCCCATCATTGCAGAGACGTCCAAATGTAATAAAATTAAAATTCTTGCAAGATCAATAGGGTTAAGTGCTGTAATGCCAACCATCATTTTTTCAATAGGGTAATCTGCAAGTTGAAATAATAAGAATAATATTAGCCCATCGAATAAAAGGGCAAAAAAGAGCCAAGTCATAATTGCAATTCCTATTCCTTTCGCTTTGTCTCGTGTAATTATAGAGCTTAAAAAGGCTATTGCTACAAATACGGTTGTAATAAAAAAACCAACTATGAGCATCATGAAGCCAACATCAGTAGGCGCATAAAATAAAATTGGAATTCCTGTGCCGATAAAAAAAGATAATAATAGCGATAGAGTTAATCCAAAAAACAAACTCCACCAAATTTTACTTCGTTTAATTGGCTGGCTTAATAACAATTCAATAAATTCCGAACTATTATATAAATATATTGTTGAGAAAATTACCGAGATTAATGGTACTGTTAATAGAATAATGTTTAATAAAGTCAAAAGCCCTTTCGTACTATTGTCCTCTAAACTAAATACACTCCAAGATAATATAGATAAAATGATTGTATACACCAAAACAATTTTATTCTTAAGAATATCTAGGATAATAAATTTAATGATTCGATTCATAGCTTTTGTTTTTTAAAATGTTTGCAATAGCTTTTGATATTTTTTCTTCTCCAGTTGACGATTTAAGCTCTTCTATAGTTTTGTGAAATTGAACAACACCATCTTGCATAAAAATAATTTGGGTTATTAAATCATCCAATTCACTTAGTAAATGTGATGTAATCAATATTAATTTTCCTTTTTGTTTTTCTGCAATAATTTTTTCTTTTAATATTTCAGAGGCTAATGGGTCAAGGCCTGCAGTTGGTTCATCTAAAATCAATACATCTGGATTAAATAGAAATGCTAATGTTGCACTTACTTTTTGTGTAGTTCCACCAGAAAGCGTACTCATACGTTTATTAAACAAATCTTTTAGTTTAAACTGAACCAATAAATCTTCATCTAATTGCGACTTGGATTTTCTAATTTCCTTGATCATCTCTATAATTTGACCAATAGTCATATTATCAGGATATCGACCTATTTGAGGCATATACCCAATGTGTTGGCGATACTCAAAATTTTCAGAAATGTATTCGCCTTTAAACTTTATAGTTCCATTAGTAGGAATTACCATTCCTAAAATACTTTTTATTAATGTTGTTTTTCCGCACCCGTTTGGTCCTATAAGTGCAATGCATTCACCTTGTAAACACGATAAATTTACATTATTTAATACTTTGAGTTTGCCAAAGTTTTTTGATAAATTATTTATTTCAATCATAACTTTAAAGAATGCATTAATGGTGTATTATCAATAAAATTATCTGGCGTTAGACTTGGGATTATCTTTTCGGATTTGTCCAAAAGTGTCACCATAAAACTTCTGAATAGTAACATGGCAGGAGGATTGTTTTCTACAATCACCGAAAACAGACTTAGAGGATGATAGGGTACATCTCCAATTTTATTTCTATCCAAATCATACCCTTCATATTTATCCCAATAGTTTCCATTAAACGTGTTTAAAACAAGAGTACCATTCGTGCTTATATCGAATGTATTCCCTAAAAAATTATTGGATACAATTTCATTATCCATGCAACTAGCTTGAATTTTCATTCCCCAACCATTAGCCTCGAAAACATTTTTTTCTACTTTAATTCGACTAGTTCCTTCCATGTGAATTCCCTCTGTATTATTAGTGAATTTATTTCCAAAAATATAACTATCTGATATTTCCTTTAAAAATAGGCCATAAGCCGCATCACCCCAATTTTCACTAAATGTATTGTTAAACATTTTTACTTTATTAGTAAACATTACAGCTACACCAGCGCCATTATTTTTAAATACGTTTGATATATAAGAATCATTATTTGAAAACATAAAATGTAATCCATAACGAATGTTTGCTTTTGAAATATTTCTCCATATAATTGAATTTGTCACAAACTCAAAATAGATGCCGTCTCTATGACCTGTAACAGTATTGCCTATAATTTGTAAACTATCGTTCTTCCAACAATGTATGCCATTGCCTATTTGCTGTTCCTCAACACCGTATGCGGTAATCCGATTATTTTTCACAATACAGTTTGAGCAATGCTGTAAATAAATAGCGAAAAAATTATCATCCAGTATGTTATCTCTGATAACAACATTTCTAGCATTATAAACTTTAATTCCACCAGGATCTTCTAATGTTGCAAAACCGGAATGCTGAACTTTAAATCCAGAAACAACAGTGTTTGCAGATTTAATGGATATAATTTCATATTTTTTTTGACCATCTAATATTGGATAATTTTTTCCGATGAGTTTTACTTCCTTATCAAGTATAATATTACCTTCTTTATATGTCCCTTCATAAACATATACTGTATCACCATTTTGGATTACAGCTAAAGCACTTTTAATACTTTTAAATGATTTATTAGCACCAACTTCAAATTTTTTCGCAAATGCAAAAAAAGAAATAGAACTAAAAAAAAATATGATAATTATTCGTTTCACTATTTATTTATTTCATCCCAATTTACATACTCTGCTGATAAATTAACGGCATAAGTATTTGCATTTTCCTTGTTGTTAAAAGCCGCAATATTTCCACCCATTGGACTTTTCACATTATCACCTTTAATATAAACTGCTATTTCAACAGGTAATAATTGATTTCCGCTCAGAAAATTTGATACGAATAATCCAGCGTTAATTGCTTTTTCTTTATTATCATTTTTGTAATCTAATAAGCAAGAAATATCGTCAAATTTATACGTTCTTCCTTTTGTCGTAAATAACACTGCAGCAAATTTTGGATTTGATATTGTCATTCCGCAATTGTCGCAGTTGTCTGAATTTAATTTGATAGGATCTGGGTTTTTTTGTCCACATGAGAAAAAAGAAAATAGTATAACTGGTAATACTATTGCTATTATATTTTGTTTCATCATTTTTTTTGCTTTCCTAAATTCTAAAATTACGGCTGTTGCCATTAATAAACCACTTGCAATAAATAACCAGCCACCAATATCTGGAATTGAATAGGCGCCAAAATTCAACAACTGTTTAAATCCTATAAGCGGTGGTTGATAGGCCATGCCTGGCACTATAATCGCTGCATTAGGATCTAGATTATGTCCGTAATTATATTCCCATCTCCAAAAATCAATCATTGCAATGATGCCAAATAATACAAATGCTCCAAATAAAAAATAGAGAGCTTTTCTTTTTCTTATAAAAACAACTAATAAACAGGCTAAGGCGTAACCACTTATTATATATGGTAAAACTGTAAACTCAATAAATTCATCGGCATGAAGCGTTTTCATTCCGATATAATGATTTAATCCATTTATAATATCCACTTCGCCACCAATTTTATTTGCGTGAATAGTTAAAGCTAATCCTTCAGGATATTGTGGAGCGTCTAATTCAATTCTCCAAATGGGATTGAATAGAGATATAACTAATAGAACACCTGCAATCACAAGCAGTCCTTTAGAGATTATTCCGATATTATTTTCAGTTGAGTTCATAAAAATGTATAGTTGATTAAAAAAAAAGGAGCAGAGATATTAAATTTCTGCTCCTTTGATTATATAAATAATGTTTATTATTTAGAAGCAGCAGCTACTTCAGGTTTAGTAACCCCAGTTCCAAATTTAATTGGCACGTTACTTCCTGCAGGAGATACTCGTAAATAACCAGTCATTTCTTGGTGTAATGCACTACAAAAATCTGTACAATAGAATGGAGCAATACCTACTTTTGTTGGAGTCCATTTTAAAGTTTGAGTTTCACCTGGCATAATCAATAACTCTGCATTGTCAGCACCTTTAATTGCAAATCCATGAGGCACATCCCAATCTTGTTCAATGTTTGTTACGTGAAAATACACTTCGTCTCCCATTTTAATTCCTTCAATGTTATCAGGAGTTAAGTGTGAACGAATAGCCGTCATATACACATGAACTTTATTTCCTTCTCTCACTACCTTAGTTTCCTTTTCTCCTTTTGCCACATACGGATGCATGTTTTCTTCAATCTTAAACAATTTTACAGATTTATCTTTAATAACACTTGCTAAAACAGCTTGCGCATAATGAGGCTCTCCAATAGTTGGGAAGTCTAAGATTAATTTCATTTTTTCACCACTGATATCAAACAACTGAGCACTTTGAGACAACTCAGGACCAGTTGGTAAATAACGATCTTTTGTAATTTTATTATAAGCGATTAAATATTTACCTGTTGGGTTTTTTGTATCTCCACCAGCTACACATAAGTGACCAATTGAATAAAATGTAGGTTGTCTATCAATTACTTTTAAATCTTTGATGTTCCATTTAACAACTTCCGAAGACACAAACATTGAAGTATATGCATTTCCATTAGCATCAAATTCTGTATGCAAAGGCCCTAATCCTGGTTTCTTTACTTCACCATATAATGCAGATTCATATTTAATAACAGGAATACCTTCAAATTCTCCATCAAAACTTTTTGCAGCAATTGCTTTTATCATCTTATCATAACTAAATACTGGAATAACAGAAGCTAATTTGCCACTAGCAACGATGTATTCGCCAGTTGGAGAAACGTCGCAACCGTGAGGAGATTTAGGACATGGAATGAAAAAACAAATGTCTTTTAATTCTTTTGAATCTAAAACAATCACCTCCGTTTTAATTTCAGAAGTTGCACTATGTGTTTTTTCACTATAAGTATTATGAGCATATCTTACAGCTTGTTTTCTGCCTTTTCCTGCTTTCAAATATTCTTCAGCTTTTTTCCAGTTCACCGCCATTACAAAATCCTTGTCTCTTTGAGAAGCGTTTACTTCTAACAACGTGTTTGCTTGCTCTGTGTTATAACAAGAAAAGAAAAACCATCCGTTAGAAACGCCTTTACCAGCACGACTTAAATCGAAGTTAACTCCTGGGCATTGAATTTGGAACGCGATATCCATTTTACCATCTTCTTTACCAACGCTAATAAAACTTAAAGTTCCTTTAAAGTTTTCTTTGTATGTATCAATAGCCACATCGCCATTTACATCATCTGGTGGCACACTAAAACGGGTTCCAGCAACAACATACTCAGTATTCTCAGTAATAAAAGGAGAGGAGTGATTACCACCACTATTTGGTAATTCAATAATTTCTTGTGTACGGAATGTAGTTAAATCAATACGAGCAACACGAGGAGTGTTATTAGCATTACCAAAAACCCATTTTCCATCATATTCACCGTTTGTTTTAGAAAGTTGAACGTGATGTAAATCATCCCAAGGAACCATGCCGTGAGAGGTATTTAACATTGGTTTAGTTTCTTCGCTATATCCCCATCCTTTTTCAGGATCTACTGAAAACACAGGAATTACTCGTAATAAACGGCCAGAAGGTAATCCATAAACACTCATTTGCCCACTAAAACCACCACTTACGAAGTTATACATTTCGTCGTATTTCCCAGGAGCAACATAGGCTTTAACACCTGCATCACCACTCACGGCATTTGATGTATCTTTGGGCTTACATGATTGTAAGACCGTAGCCGCAACTATACCAGTTAACATGGCTGTTTTTATTATATTTTTCATAATTTATATATATTGTTTGAGTTATAATTATTTTACGCCATCAACTTGTCTCATATACTCTAGAATAGCTCTAGCATCATCATCTGTTAAACTTTGATTCGGCATTCTAACCAAACATAATTCTAACATGGCTTGTGCTTCAGGATCTTTATCTAACATGGGGTCTGGATTTGTAATAAAATTCATAATCCATTCTCCTGTTCTACGTTTTGTAACACCTGCCCAACCTGGTCCAACTAATTTTTCATCACTCATTTTGTGACAAGATGTACATTTTACATTTGAAACATCTTCTCCCGTTTTTGCTTGTGCCTCATTTAATTTATCACTCAATGCAAGTGATTCTGCTGTATATTTTCCTTCACCTCTTTTTGGATCATACGTTTCTGGATCTTTAACCATGCTCTTCGGCTCTTCTTGAACTGCTGTTGACGTTTCTGTTTTTGTTGTATCTCCTCCGCAAGAAGAGAAAATTGTTGCTATCATGATTGATGCAAGGATTGTTAGTGTTTTCATAAGTTTAATAATTAATGTTAAATTTAGTGTAAAATTCCAAGTAAAAAGAACGATGTTTTATGATTACAATCATAAGACAATAAAAATAGTAATAGATTGAATATTATCATATATTTTAAAAAAAAAACATGATAATATTCATGTTTTAATTTAAAAATGGGTCTATTTTGAAAATATTTAGATTTGACTAAATTAAAAACCAACCCTCAAAATATTTGAGAGAATCATTTATAACAATAAATTTTATTGTTTGAATAAAATCTTACTTTTTTACTTTAATTTTTTTACGAACTTTTTTATCAGTTGCAATTTCTTTTAACTTTGAAATATTTTTTATACCAATATCTTTACCAATTAATTCAATCAAATTTAACTTTTCGAGATTAGCTAATGTTCTTATAACTGTTTCATAGGTTGTTCCTACCATATTAGCTATATCAGCTCTGGATAATGTAAAAGACAATAAATTACTGTTTTTATTAGCGTACCCAAAACAATCAATTAGTTTTAAGAGAACTAATGCAACTCTTTTTTTTGGATCGAAATTCAGCAAGCTATCCATTCGTTCTTCTGCTTCACGCAATTCCTCAATAAAAAAATTGAGGAGATAAACTGCCATATTAGGATTAGCTTTAATGATTTTAATAAAAATATTAATAGGTAGAAAGGTTAAAGTTGCATCGGTTAGTGCTTCAGCCGAAATGTGATAATGTTTGTAGTGAATCCCCCTATGTCCCAATATCATATCGTTACCAGCAATACGGATAATTTTCTCATCTTTCCCATTAAATCCTGATAATACTTTTATTTTACCAGCTTCAATAAAGTAAATGCCTTTTACAAGGTCTCCTTCATTAAATATGCGTTGCCTAGCAATAATTTGAATCGTCGATTTATTCAAATCAAATATTGGTAGCCATTCAACTGAACAATATTTTTTAAATAATTTATTTGAAAACATAAGGTAAATTTAATCTGTTTAATCCCAAATTTAATATTTTTAAATGAGACAGTTATGATGACTTTTAATCTTTTTGATTTATTGCCAATTGCTCCCTAATTAAACCCAAAATAAAAAACAATAATAAATTTTTGTTATTAATTATTCCCCAAATATTATAACATAGTATACTTAATAAATCAACAATCACATTGCTAGTAAGTTTTAAAAAAAAGAAAAGATTTTAATCTTCCATTTTTGAAAGGGACTAATGAAAGTGTTTGTAAAAAAGCTTTTATATTCATATAATTTAACAGCCAAACTATCGAAATGATTTTTTTTTCTAAATTCTTTTAATCTATTAGGACATAGAAACAAAAAGCAGACTATCAAAAGATAGTCTGCTTCAGTACCCAGGAGGAGACTCGAACTCCCACGTCTTGCGACATACGCACCTCAAGCGCACTTGTATACCATTCCAACACCTGGGCTTAATCAAAAAGTACTTTTAATATCTATTGTATCAAGAGGCCACAAAAATGATAATTATTTTTAAATTAGCACTATAAAATATGCAAATACTTAATACAATAAAACAAAATTGGCTGTTCTCATTAATTTTAATAATTGGGATTGCCTATCGATTTATTCCAATTTGTAATTATGAATTTAGTCACGACGAATTAAGTGGTCTTAGCAGAACGGTATACCCAACTTTTTTGGAAGAAATAAATAAAGCTATTAAGATAGATGCGCATCCAGCTTTAATTCAATTATTTTTATGGTATTGGGTAAAATTATTTGGATATAATGAAATTGCAATTAAGTTGCCTTTTTTACTTTGTGGAATATTTAGTATCTATTATATATACGGTTTTGGGAAAACATTTTTTACTAAAAATACTGGAATAATTGCCGCCACAATAGTTTCATGTTCGTTTATTTTTTTAGTTTATAGTTCTTACTCTCGCATGTACATCACTGGGGTATTGTTCAGTATCCTTTTTTTAATAAGCATCTTTAAAATCTTATTTGATGAACAGATAAAAACTAAGGACTACTTCTTATTTGTATTATTTTCATTACTATGTGCCTATAATCATCACATGAGTTCTTTATTTGCTTTTATTGCAGTTGGCTTATCCTTCTTTTATATTAAAAACTCACAACTAAAAAAGTATCTTATTTTTTGTTTATTGGCCGTTGTTTTATATTTACCAAACTTACCTATTACATTGTACCAATTTTCAATTGGTGGTATTGGCGCACAAGTTGGGGGTTGGCTTCCACCACCACGAATTATTGAAATTTATTTTTTCACAAAAACCTTATTTGGCTGTGGTATAAGCGGGATTATAATAATGATCCTATTCCTAATTTTTATCCTAAACTCCATTTTTAAATTAACGCCAATTACTCGGAAACAAACGTTTCTTTTCTGGTTATTTATAATTAATTACTTGGTTATCCATTTTTACTCTATTTATAAAAATCCGATATTACAAAACTCAGGATTATTATTTTGTGGCATAAGCCTCATTTTGTTTGCTTGTTCATTTTTAACAGCATTTACACAAAAACAAACAACGTTATTAAGCATAATTTTAATGGTACTTTTTTGTTTTCAAAATTTTTACAAAAAACATTTATTTTCCAAAGTACACGTTCATGAATTTGAACAACAAGCTAAAACCTATCTTTCCATTAAAAGGGAGTTTGGCGATAATTCAGTATTTGGCATTTTTGCTTCTGAAGAATTTTTCGTTTCCATTTATGAATCAAAATACCATTCAAAATTCAATTATATCAATGGTTCACATACTGCCTTTAATTCAATACTTAATTTTAGAAACTATTTAAAATCACTTAAACAGCCATATTTAGTGTTAGGCGGACTTAATGCTTCGACAACTCAATTAATAAAAGAATATTACCCTTATTTATTTTTACATCATGAAGACTATTTTAGCAATGTTTTAGTTCTTTCAAAAATTAAACAAGCAAATGATGACATGTCGATTTTAAAAAACAACTCCATTTTAAATAGTGATTTAAATATTTACGTAAATTCAAAAAAGCGATTAACCTTTTTTAATGATAGTTTAAGGTTTAACATTCATGAAAATGAAAACGAATATCCGTTTAATGTGGAAC
>JAYVIS010000096.1:0-8689 GCA_043769975.1 Bacteroidota bacterium | reverse complement strand
GATGTCGAGAGATATTTCTCAATTCTAAATTTTTTGCATGATAATAATGGATGCAGTCAGCAATTTATTTGTAATAGTCTTGCTATAGATAAAACGGCTATGGTAAAAATTATTGATTATTTAATTAAAGCTGATTTTGTGGAACGAAGAATAAATCCAAAAGACAGAAGAGAACATTTTATTATTTTAACTAAAAAGGGATTGAAGCAGACTGCCGAAATTGTTAAAGCATTTCAATTGATTGATGAAAAAATATTTGCAAATACATCAAAACAAGACCAATTTATATTTAGTAAAGTGCTTTGTCAGGTATCTACTACATTAAAAGAATTGCCAGCTACTGATTTGTTTTTTAATTATAAAAAAACAAAAAAAAGAAATTAATTAAAACATTTTAAGTCAAACCATTATCATGATAAAAAAAATACCCAATTGGCTAATTATTATAGCAGTCATAGCACTTATCGTCTCAACCAAATTTGTTTTTTTTCCGAAAAAAGAAGATAAAACTTCTGGAAATAAAGTAAAAAGTAAAGTTCCAATTGCTGTTAATTATTTTGTTTTGAAACCTATGTTTTTTGATAACACCGTTTTCGCTACTGGAAAAATTGGAGCATTTAATCAAATTGATATTTTGCCAGAGATAAGTGGTAAAGTTTTAGCCATTTATTTTAAAGAAGGTGAGCCTGTTAATAAAGGTAGTTTGTTGGTGAAATTAAATGATGCTGATTTGCAAGCTCAATTATTAAAGTCGAAAACGCAAATAAAATTAGCTGAGCAAAAACTGGAGCGGTTGAAAAAGCTTTTGATTATTAACGGGATAAGCCAAGAAGAGTTGGATATGCAAGATAACGAATTAAATTCTTTAAAAGCTGATCAAGCATTTGTTTTAGCGCAACTTGCAAAAACCAATATTGTAGCGCCATTTTCAGGAGTAATGGGTTTAAAAAATATTAGCGAAGGTTCCTTTGTAAATACTTCCTCGGCAATTGTTTCATTAGTGCAAATGAAGCCATTATTTGTTGAGTTTTCTGTTCCTGAAAAATATAGTGAGTTATTTGTAAAGGGTACTTCAATTAATTTTTCAAATGATAATACAGATACTAAAATTAAAAATGTGGCTACTATTTATGCTATTGAACCACTCGTTGATGAGATGACCAAAACTATTAAAGCACGTGCTGCTTATAATGGAAATCTGCATTTTTATCCAGGAAGTTTTGTTAAAGTATTTGCTAATTTGGGTGAAACAGAAAATGCACTGATGATTCCTACACAATGTGTTATACCAACGCTAAAAGGACAGAAAGTATTTGTTTACGAAAACGGAATTGCTATTGAAAAAATGGTAACAATTGGAGTAAGAACAGATACAAAAATTCAAATAACAGAAGGCTTAACTGCTGGCGATACAATTATTACAACAGGATTGTTATCTGTGAAAAAGGATGCGCAGTTAAAATTATTAAAAATGGAAAACTAAAATGGATTTAGCAGAATTAAGTGTCAAACGGCCAGTATTAGTTACAGTTTTATCAATCATCATCATTTTGTTTGGTGCAATTGGGTTTAAATATTTAGGTATTCGTGAATTTCCATCTATCGATCCACCAGTAATAACAGTAAGAACAAGTTACACAGGAGCAAATGCAGATGTTATTCAATCACAAATTACTGAACCGTTAGAAAAAGCAATTAATGGAATTGATGGAATTCGAACGTTATCATCATCATCCAACCAAGGTTCAAGCATTATTACAGTAGAGTTTAATTTGAGTTCAAATTTAGAAGCTGCGGCAAATGATGTGCGTGACAAGGTTTCGCAAGCTGTAAGGCAATTACCACAAGATATTGACGCGCCACCTGTTGTTTCAAAAGCTGATGCCAATTCAGATCCAATTGTTTCTATGACCTTAGTGAGCGATACGCGTTCCTTATTAGATGTAAGCGATTATGCTGAAAATGTTATAGCACAAAATTTGCAAACTATTTCTGGAGTAAGTGCCGTTCAAATATGGGGGCAACGTCGCTACTGTATGCGTATTCGTTTAAAGCCTGATAAAATGGCTGCATATAGTCTCACACCGTTAGATATTAAGTTGGCATTGGATAAAGAAAATGTTGATTTGCCAGCAGGAAAGATTGAAGGAAATTCTACAGAATTAACTGTTAATACAATTGGAAGATTGTCTACGGTTTCTGAATTTGAAACGATGATTGTTAAAGAAAACGAAAACAATATTGTTAGATTAAGAGATGTGGCTAATGTTGAATTAGGCGCAGAAAACGAAGAAACTATTTTAAAAGAATCAGGAACGCCAATGGTTGGTTTGGCCTTGGTTCCGCAACCAGGCGCAAACTATATAGATATTTCTGACGAATTTTATAAGCGTTATGAAATATTGAAAAAAGATTTACCTAAGGATTATACTATTAATATTGCTCTAGATAATACACGATTTATAAAAAAATCAATAGTTGAGGTTGGAGAAACATTAATCATCGCCTTACTGTTAGTAATCCTAATTATTTTTTTATTTTTTAGAGATTGGTTAGTTGCATTTCGTCCATTAATTGATATTCCTGTATCATTAATTGGCGCATTTTTTATAATGTATTTAATGGATTATTCGATAAATGTATTAACGCTTTTAGCCATTGTTTTAGCAACAGGTTTGGTGGTTGATGATGGAATTGTTGTTACTGAAAATATATTTAAAAAAATAGAAAAAGGCTTATCTCCAAAAGACGCCGCCATACAAGGAACACGCGAAATCTACACTGCTGTAATTATAACCTCTTTAACGTTGGTTGCTGTTTTTATGCCTGTTATTTTTTTAGAGGGTTTTGTTGGACGCTTATTTAGAGAGTTTGGTGTTGTGATAGCAGGCGCGGTTTTAATTTCTGCCTTTGTATCATTAACATTAACACCTATGTTGAATGCAAAATTAGTTAGAAAAGATCCTACTAAAAAAAGTAAATTTTATATTTGGTCAGAACCATTTTTTGTTGGTTTAGATTCCTGGTTTAAAAATGCAATCACGCAATTTTTGAAAAAACGGTGGTGGTCTTTAATTATTTTATTTGTGTCCATTGTTTCAGCTGTCTTTTTTTGGTTTAATCTGCAATCAGAATTATCGCCATTGGAAGATCGTAATTGGTTAAGATTGTCTGTTACAACTCCCGAAGGAACTTCATTTGAGTCAACGGATAAATTAATGGATAGACTTTCAACATTTGTTACTGATTCTATTGCTGAAAAAGCAGTTTGTTTAACGGTTACAGCTCCTGGTTTTGCTGGTTCTGGTGCAGTTAATACTGGTTTTGTTAGATTAGCATTAACTCAATCTGAAGATAGGAAACGATCACAAGCCGATATTGCAAATTTTATTAATAAAAACATTTCACAGTTCCCTGAAGGTAAAGTTTTTGTAATACAAGAACAGTCTATCTCATCTGGCGGTGGTCCGCGCGGAGGTTTACCAATTCAATTTGTTTTGCAAACAAACGACTTTAATAAGCTACGAGATAAGTTGCCAAAATTTTTAGAATTGGCAAATAAAAATCCTACGTTTCAAGGTGTTGATGCTAATCTGAAATTTAATAAGCCTGAATTGATTATTGAGATTAATCGTGATAAAGCAAAAGTATTAGGTGTTTCAATTGCAGATGTTGCCCAAACTATTCAGCTTTCTTTAAGTGGACAACGTTTTGGTTATTATATAAAAGGTGATAAACAATATCAAGTAGTAGGGCAGGTGAATCGTGAAAATAGAGATGATCCAAATGATATTAAAGAATTATTTGTAAGAAATAGTAAAGGAGAAATGATTCAGTTAGATAATATTATTACGATTGTTGAAAGAAGTAGCCCGCCTCAATTGTATCATTATAATCGTTACCAATCAGCAACAGTGCAGGCTGGTTTGGCTCCTGGAAAAACAATTGGGGATGGAATTAAAGAAATGAATTTAATTGCAAAACAAGTTTTAGATGAAAGTTTTACGACTTCATTAACAGGTGCTTCTCGTGATTTTGCTGAGAGCTCTTCTAATATTTTATTTGCTTTTATTTTAGCGATTGTACTTATTTATTTATTATTAGCTGCTCAGTTCGAAAGTTTTGTCGAACCTTTTATAATAATACTGACAGTGCCAATGGCATTAGCAGGAGCATTATTTTCATTATGGTATTTTAATGAAACCTTAAATATTTTTAGTGAGATTGGAATGATAATGCTGATAGGACTTGTTACAAAAAATGGAATTTTAATTATTGAATTTACTAACCAACTTCGTAAAAAAGGTCTAAAGGTTAAGGAAGCATTAATAGAAGCTTCAACTTCGAGATTACGTCCTATTTTGATGACTAGTTTAGCAACAGTGCTGGGTGCTTTACCTATTGCTATGGCTCTTGGTGCAGGTTCTAAAAGCAGAATGGGAATGGGAATTGTAATTATTGGTGGATTGCTATTGTCGATGGTTCTTACACTTTTTGTGATACCTGCTATATATTCATATTTAGTAAAAGATAAAAAAATGAAGATGAAAAAGTATAAATATGGATTGCTTTTTTTTGGATTTAGTTCTGGATTATTTGCTCAATCTGTTTTAACAATTGATGATGCAATTAAAATTGGGTTGGAAAAAAACTACTCTATTTTAATTGTAAAAAATGAAAAAGAAATTTCAAAAACACAAAACAATTTTGGTAACGCAGGGATGGCTCCTGTTGTAAGTTTAAACGCTAATTTAAATTTAGCCAATGTTAATTCTCATCAAGAATTTAATACTGGCGTTATTCAAGATAGAAATGGTGCGCAGTCTAATAACACAGGAGCATCAGCTAATGTAGCCTGGATGGTTTTTGATGGATTGAAAATGTTTGCAATTAAAAAACGATTAAGTCAAAATGAGCAATTATCGGAATTAGAATTAAAACAGCAAATGGAAAATACAGTTTACGCTATTATAAGTGCGTATTATTCTATTGTAAAAACTAACGAACTAATTAAAGCTGCTAAGCAAAACTTAACCATTTATCAGGAAAGAAAAAAAATAGCGCAATTAAAATTTGAAATTGGTTCTGATTCTAAAGTCGATGTGTTGCTTTCTCAATCTAATGAAAATAAGGCGAAAAGCATGATACTACAATTGGATTTGCAATTAATAAATGCGAAAACTGCACTTAACAATCTATTAAATAAATCAGTTGATGAGGATTTTATAACAACAGATTCTATTATCGTTAATTATAATCCAAATATTGATGAGCTAAAAAAGAGTGTTTTGAAATCAAATTCTTCTATTCTTATTTCTAAGCAAAATGAATTGATTGTTTCTCAAACTATTAAGGAAGCACGATCTGCCAACTTGCCCTTTGTTCAATTAAATGCGGCATATGTTTTTAACCGAAGTCAAAATCAAGCGGGGATTGTCTTCTTAAACCGACAAGAAGGTTTTAACGCTGGCTTAACAGCTGGTTGGTTATTATTTAATGGAACAAAAAACAGTAAACTCGTTAAGGAAAGAAATATATTATATCTAAATCAAAGGTATACTACCGAATTAGTTCAACAGCAAATAGATGGTCAAGTTTATAATAGTTATAAATCATACAAGCTAAACAAAACAATTGTTGAATTAGAATATCAAAATTTAGTTGATTCAAAGGAAGTGTTAAATGTTTCTTTAGAACGCTATAAGATTGGAAAGTCTAATTTGCTTGAAACTATTGAAACTCAAAAGAATTTAGAAGATGCTCAATCTCGTTATATCGAAGCTTTGTATGCAATAAAATTAGCTGAAGCTGATTTGTTAAGGGCAAATGGAAGTTTGATAAAATAGACATATTTTTTTTTCGTTAAATTAGAAAAAAACAAACTTTATAGACAAATGGTTTGTAATTTTACATGGAAATAAAATGTAAGATGATTAATCAAAATCCTAACAAATCTGTTATTTATTGGCTGTTAATCGGCTGTTCTCTAATTTACATTATGGTTGTTGTGGGTTGTATCACTCGCCTAACTCACTCTGGTTTGTCAATAACTGATTGGAGTTTTATGGGTTCTATTCCTCCTTTGTCAGAAGCTGATTGGATAGAACGATTTGCTAAATATCAACAAAGTCCGGAGTTTGTGAAAATAAATTTTACAATGAAATTGGAGGAGTTTAAACATATCTTTTTTTGGGAATATATTCATCGTTTAATTGGACGAACGATGATGTATGTGTTTTCTATTGGCTTAATTATTTTATTGATTCGAAAAAAAATAAAAAAAGAAATGACACCATCGCTCATACTTCTATTTTTTATGGGAGCTATGCAAGCTGTAATAGGTTGGTGGATGGTTTATAGTGGTTTACAGGAGAAACCTGCTGTTAGCCATTTTAGATTAGCAACGCACTTAATTAGTGCATTCACTTTATTTGCATTTACATTTTGGTTTGCACTTAAACTGATATATCCAAAGGAGGGAATTGAAAAAGGAGAGGGATGGAAATTAAAATGGTGGTTACTTTCTTTTTTCGCAGTTTTGATTTTACAAATTATTTATGGTGCATTCACTGCAGGTTTTGTAGAAGGTGATTCCGCTAAAATTCGTCCTGGACATATTTTCAATTCTTGGCCAAAAATGGGGGATAGTTGGATGCCTGAACAAGTTACCATGAAGGGAAGTTTTTATTTAAACTTTTTTGAAAATGCAAGTGGAATTCAATTTGTCCACCGCACACTCGCTATTATATTGTGTTTATTATTGGGCTTTATTTGGTATAAATCAAATAAACTTCAATTAAACAAGAATCAGTATCAGGCTATTACTTTTTTAATTTATGGAATAACTATTCAATTTATTTTAGGTTTATTTACCTTGCTTTATCAAGTGCCAGTGGTTCTTGGTGTTCTGCACCAAACAGGAGCATTCTTTTTGTTTGCAAGTTCAGTATTCGCTATTTACCATAGTAATAGAAAAACCAAACAACAGGTAGAAAGTAATTAATTTTCGAAAAATTGATTGATGTTATTCTACTAGTTGAATAGATATCTGTGTTTCTCCAACTGAAATTGAGGTCATTTTTTCAAATGGAATTATGTAATAATTTGTAGCTTTTGACTTTGTATTATCTGAATATGATTTAATATAAAATGAATTGTTTTTAATTTCTACAGATGTAGTTTCAGTTTTATAAGAATAGTAAGACCATCTATTTGTCCCATCTGTATAATAAACATGTACATTATTAATGATGATTTTTTCCATTTTTTCAAATGGAAATTGAATAAATGCGGCATCAAAATCAGCTTTTGTTACTTGACTTAATACTTTTTGACTAATCATCAAAGCAAGAATTATAAGAATATTTTTCATAAGTTTAAGTGTTAGATTTTATGTAAGTATAATAAAAAAAACCATCTAATAATTAAATTAGATGGTTTTAATTTTTATTTAATAATTGGAGTAGTTTCTATCTAACCAATTTGATAACCCGAATTTTATCTAAAAATAAAATAACAGGGTAGGTTGGATCAAATTCAAACCACTTAACTGCAAAGTTTGGTTTAGCACCTGCATGATGATGATTGTTTTGAAATAATTCACCCATCATCAGTATATCCCAAAATAATGTATTTCTTGATTTATCCCCTTCGTTAAAATTACGGTAACCATATTTATGTCCTGCCCAATTTACAATTGCACCTTGTATTGGTCCAATCAAAAAATGAATTGGTAAAAATAAATACATCCACCAATGAGTAGCAAAAAAATAATAAAATGCGGTATATGCAACGCCAAAAGCAATACGTGTATACCAGCTATCTGCTATCTTATCAATTGCTGGATATTCAGGAAAATTTCGGTCAAATTTATCTTCAACAACAACTCGTTTATTTAAAACGTCATTATAAATTGAACGTGTATGTAACATCATGTGATAAGCATCCTTAAAAAAGTGTGGTGTGTGAGGGTCTTTTTCAGTATCGCTATATGCGTGGTGCATACGATGTAAAATTGCATATGCTCTTGCATTCAAATAAGAAGAACCTTGAGTTACCCATGCAAAAATATAGAAAAATTTTTCCCAAAATTTATTCATAGTAAACATTTTGTGAGCTGAATACCGATGTAAATAAAATGTTTGTCCGAAAAGTGATAAGTACCAGTGAAGTACTAAGAAAAGAAATATGGCCATGTTTAGTTCGTTTTTATGGTTGCAAAGATGCGTAAAAAAATTATAATTACAATCTTATATTAGTTATAACATAAATGGATTAACAAGGTTTAATATTTAGTGATTATTTTATTCTTTTGTATTTGAAAAGCAAAAAAAACTCCCACTTGTCAATACAAGTGGGAGTTTTTAATGTTAATTTAAATTAATTTTATTGTTTGATTAGTTTTCCAACTTTAACGATGTTAGAGTTATTTAAAACTTTATATACATAAATACCGTTTTCGAAGTTAGATATGTTAATTGTATTTAATTCAGTAGTCAAAACTTGTTTAACAACTAATTTACCTAAAGCATCATAAACTTCAATAGAAGAATTTTTCGACAATTCAGCAGTTAAACTAATGTTTAAAATGCCGTTATTAGGGTTAGGATAAACAGAAATTGAACTTGCAACTGCTTCGTTAACTCCAGTACAAGTGCTCACATTTTGAGTAATTGTCATAGAATTTGTA
>JAYVIS010000095.1:0-5546 GCA_043769975.1 Bacteroidota bacterium | reverse complement strand
TTAAGGAGGGAATCAACGGTTGGTTTTTTAATAAGGAAACTTTTGAGTCTACAATAAATAATGTTGTGGATGTTATAAGCAACACTACTTTGGACAGAGAAAATTTGGCAATTCAAAATTCAAAAAGTTTGTCTTATGATACGATTGCTCAAAAAATTTTAGATACAGTTATTAGTAAGTAAGAATGAAATATAAAGATTGGAAAATATGGATATCAGCATTACCATGGCATTTGAAATGGTTTGTGGTTTTGGTATTAATTAGGCCAATTGTAGATAATTTTTATTACCTGAAAAACATTTCTCCATTATTATCACCATTATATTTTGTTGGAATTGCAACTCCAATTTTATGCATAGTAGCCATAACGCTTTATCGAAAAAAAGATAAATCTATTTTTGATTTCCTTTTCGGCGCTTGGACGGTGCTCATGTTAATTTCCTTATTCTTCATGTTTATTTTTGATCCACTTTCTAAAACCTTTTTAGAATACCTTCTTAAATTAACCATGCCTGTTTATTTATTCTTTTTTTTACGATTACTTATTCGGTCGCGCAGGGATTTAGATGGCATTTTGCAAAGCTTTATTTATTCTTCTTTTTTTGTAATTGCTATTTTCTTATTTGAAATTATAGTGAAACCAATTAAAGTTCAACAAACGCGTGGACTTGAACGTATTCAAGGTACATATGGAGATGTTATGAATTACGCTATTTATATATCATTAGGTTTTTTAATTGTATGCTATTTTTATTTAAGAAATAAAAATATTGGCTCAATGATAAAATCTAACAGAAGCCTTATTATTGCCATTGTACTGTCTTTAGCTTGTTTATTTAAAATTAGCCACACAGCAAGTTACGGTGTGTTTATTGTGATACTAGCTTTATTTATTTTATTCAATCTTAAAACAAATAAAACAGCTGGTATTGTGCTTATTGTCGTTGTTGGTTCCTTAGGTTATTTTTTTGGAGCATCAACCATTGAAGAAAAAATTGCTCCTTTGATAAAAACTGATTTAGCAGTTTATGATGGTACCAAGTCTAATGAGCGATTATTTCATGGTAGAGTAGGTCGGTGGAAAATGATGTTGGAAGAGTATTCTGAATTCCCTGT
This sequence comes from Bacteroidota bacterium, assembly GCA_043769975.1. GTDB lineage: Bacteria > Bacteroidota > Bacteroidia > B-17B0 > Aurantibacillaceae > UBA4416. The sequence goes on along the minus strand of JAYVIS010000095.1, from coordinate 4,430 downwards.
TGCTGCTCAATTGTTTGGAATGCCTTTAATCATAAAAGAAACATATCCTTATGTAGGAACTGGTTCGCATAATGATTTTGTTAGAATTTTATTTTTTACTGGATTTTTGGGCTTAACAGTTTATTTATTAATTCTGATTAATATTTTCAGAAGATTAAAATATTTGTGCTCAAGTGATTATTTTTTAGCGCTGGGTACATTTATGATTTTATTTATGTATTCAGTTAGTACTTGTCCAACATTATATGCGCCTTTGATTTATATCATTTATAGCATTTTATGTTATTTGGCTTTACCTAAATCTGTTTTATCCGAATCAAAATGAAAAATAAAACAGTAATCATATTAGGAAAACTTCCACCTCCATATATGGGGCCTTCTATTGCTACGGAAATATTATTAAAATCCGATCTTAAAAATCGATTTAATTTAGTTCACCTTGACACTAAAATAAATACCAGTTTAGCATCATTTGGTAAATGGAATTTTGGAAAGGTTGTTAAAAATATGTCAGTTTACTTTAAAATGATTAGCCTTCTTGCTAAACATAAACCAGATTTAGTACTCGTTCCAATAAGCCAAACAACAACTGGTTTTATTAAAGATTCTGTTTTTATTTTATTTGCTTCTTTTTTTAGAAAGCGAATTGTAATTCAGTTAAGAGGAAGTGATATCAATAATTGGTTGTCAAAATCAACTCATTTAACAAACCGATATTTTAAATTTATTTTAAAACGAACCAAAGGCGTCATTGTATTAGGACAAAATTTAAAATATTTATTTAAAGATTATTATTCGGACGCATCTATTTTTGTAATCCCAAATGGTGGAAATTACACAATTACAAAAACAAAAAAAGATAAAAATGCTGATATTAAAATCCTGTATTTTTCTAATTTATTAGAATCAAAGGGTGTTGAAGATGTTTTAAAAGCAATTGAAATACTATCTAAAGAACATATATCGCATACTTTTTCTATCGATTTGGTTGGTGCTTGGCACAAAAATGATGTGAAGGAAAGGTGTTTATCTCTTTTAGAAAAAAGCAACTTACCTGTTACCATTCACGCTCCAAAAGGTGGAGATGATAAGTTTAAGTTTTTGTCTGAAGCTGATGTTTTTGTATTTCCACCTCGTGAACCAGAAGGCCATCCTTGGGCAATTGTTGAAGCAATGGCTGCTAGTTTGCCTATTATTTCAACTGATAGAGGTGCAATAATTGAATCTGTTATTGATTCAAAAAATGGGTTTATTGTGGAATCTCACAATCCAAAAATGATTGCTGATAAATTGAAATTATTAATAGAAAATACAGACCTTAGAGAGCAAATGGGAAAAGAAAGCTTAAGGCTTTATTTAGAAAATTTTACTGAAGAAAAAATGATAGAGAAATACACCTCTGTTTTTAATACATTGATAACAAATGGAAACTGAACATATAGCAGACATCAAACAAGTTGAAGAATTTTGGAATAGTAATTTATGCGGTAAACAATTTGTTGATGCTAAATTTCCTTCCAAGGAATTTTTTAAATATTACCGTGATTTTAGATATAAGAAAACGCATCATTTAGATTCTTATATCGATTGGAAATCTGCAACCGGAAAAGATGTTTTAGAAATTGGTCTTGGTATTGGTGCGGATGCAACCCGTTGGGCTGAGTTTGCAAAATCCTATACTGGAGTTGATTTGACGGCTGAAGCCGTTTATGCAACTAAATTGCATTTTGAACACCTCAATTTAAAAGGAACTATTTTACAAGGTAATGCCGAAGCCCTAGATTTACCAAACGATAAATTTGATATCGTGTATTCACATGGTGTTTTGCATCATACAACCAATACACAACAAACCTTTAATGAAGTGTTTCGTGTTTTAAAACCAAACGGACAGTTTATTGTGATGCTTTATGCTAAAGGTTCATTTAACTATTGGATTCGTATACAATTGTATTTCAGACTACGTTTACTTTTTGAAATTTTAAAAAATAAATTAGGTGGTTCCTCCAAAGGTAATTGGGGCTTACATATTAAAAATTTTAAAAATGATGGTTGGACGTATTTATCATGGAATAATTTCCCTCATCATTGTACAGATGGTCCGGATTGTTACATTGCCAATATTTACTACCAAAGCGAAATAAAATCCATGCTTGAAAAAGCTGGATTTAAAGTTGAAAAAATGAAAAAAGGCCATTTTCCTATTGGTGGAAAATTTCCAAAGCTCGAGCGTTTCTTTGCTAAATACATTGGATTTCATCAATTAGTTTGGGCTAAAAAACAATAATACGATGTGCGGAATTGCAGGTTATATATCTAATGAAAAACTGAATACGGTTGAAATGCTCAATGTATTAAAGCATCGTGGTCCTGATCATCATTCTGGATATAGTGATACTTATAACGCAAAGGAAATTTTTTTAGGTCATACACGATTAAGTATTATTGATTTATCAAGTAATGGCAATCAACCCATGTTTAGTGATGATAAGCAGATTATCATTGTGTTTAACGGTGAAATTTACAATTTTGAAGATCTGAAATTAAAATATTTTAAACAAGATTCTTTTCATTCAAAAACGGACACTGAAGTTGTTTTAAAATTATATCAAAAATTTGGTATTTCTTTTATTAATGAATTAAACGGAGATTTTGCACTTTCTATTTATGATAAAAAGCTTAATAAAGTTTTTTTAATTAAAGATCATGTGGGTGTTAAACCTTTGTATTATTATTCAGATGGTACTAAATTTATTTTTGGTTCGGAAATAAAAACCATTTTAGCTTCTGGTATTAAGCCTTCACTGGCAGACGATGAATTATTAAATTATTTTGTTTTTAAATACACACCCAAAAATAATACCTTATATAAAAATATATTTCGTGTTCCTCCTGCATCTTACATTGAATATGATTTAAACGTAAATACATTTTCTACTCATAAATATTGGACACTCCAAAAAAATAAAGAGTATGCAAATCTTTCTTACCATGATGCTAAAGATGTATTGCATAACCTGGTTGAGCAAAGCACAAAGAGTCGTTTAATTTCGGATGTGCCAATTGGTAATTTTTTGTCGGGTGGCTTGGACTCATCCATTATTGCTTATTTCTTAAAAAATAGAAAAGATATTTTGCACTATTGTGCTCGAAAGGCCGAAGTTGATTTAAAAAAAGAAGGAACAAGTTCCGATTATTTTTATGCGGATAAGATTTCTAAAGAATGGGATCTAAAATTACTACAAGCAAATATTGGAAGCGAACAGGCTAATTTAGATTTAATAAAAAAGACCTTGTATTATTCGGACGATTTAATTGCTGATGGTTCTCAAATTCCTTCGTATTTAATTACAAAAGACGCCTCACAAACATCGAAAGTGATTTTATCGGGTATGGGCGCAGATGAACTGTTTTTAGGTTATGCCGGCCACATGCTCACCTTGCTTTCAGAAAATGTGATGTCGAAAGTGCCATTTGGTTTATCAAGTGGTTTATACAAACAAGCTGCAAAAGTAAATCAGGGAAAAGGTAAGTTTTTAGCCTATAGAAGATACATTCACAAAATTGGTAAGTATGGCAATTATCCAAATTATAAATTTGGTATTTTAAATTTGGTGGGCGACTTCGAAAATTCTTGCTCAGTTTATGCAGGTAACAGAGATAAATTAGAACATATGCTTTCAAATTATTTTCCTGAAAATGAAGATGTATTTGATTCATTAACCCGTTTTGAAATTGAAAATGTATTGGTTAAAAATTTAAGCTATACAGATAGAACGGCGATGGCAAACTCGGTTGAATGCCGAGTGCCGTTTTTAGATAAACACATTGTTGAATTTGCTTATAGCATCAAACGCAGTTATAAGTTATCAAATACAGGAACCAGCAAACGAATTTTGAAAGATGCCTTCAAAAATGAATTGCCTGCTTATATTATTAACCGACGAAAGGCTGGTTTTGGAATGCCTTTAAGAAGTATTTTTAGTACGGATGCAAAAGTAAATCAGTTGTTAGATAAATCATTTTTTAGTAACTTCAACCAATTCTCAATTCCAAATATTGAGAAGATCATTAGTAATCATATTTCTGGTAAAGAAGACAATTCATCAATCATTTACGCATTGATTTCTTTTCAGGAATGGTATAAAATGAGATTTTAAAATAAATTTATTTGTCAGTTGCAGTGCTTATTTATTGCTCCAGAGGAGCAAACTGTATGTAATAAAATGGATATAAAATTATTATTAGCTCCTTAGGAGCGAACTATACTAAATTATCCATTCGAATAATTTTTTTTCGTTATACTCAATTCCAAATTTCCCCCAAACTTTTAGTCACCCTGAACTTGATTCAGGGTCTTCAGAGATGCTGAATCAAGTTCAGCATGAAATACCATGAAATTGGACTATTTAATAAATAAATTTGGTATA
>JAYVIS010000094.1:0-2147 GCA_043769975.1 Bacteroidota bacterium | reverse complement strand
TGGCAGAAAATATTTTGAAAAGCAAAGTAAGCGTTGCTAATTCTACGGAAAGTATTTAATTGTAAAATTAAAATTCAACATAAGATAAAACGAAAACATAATAACAACCGCAGGATTACCTGCCCAAATTCAACACTTCATATCCGCACGAACTTGGTTAAAGTGTGAATTATATAATGTCCATCATATTTTATGTAAGATAATTCAGTTATTCAATAGGTAGTTTTGTAAATGTAAAATCATTTGATTAATAACATTTAAAAAAACACATACGATGGAAACCAAAACTCAAGGATATAATTTAACCATTGCTATTAATAACTTTAATCTATCTTATAATGACGTTGGAGAAGGTAGCCTCCCAATTATATTTTTACATGGTTTCCCTTTCGATAAAACGATGTGGCAAGCTCAACTTGATTTTTTGAAACCTTCTTACCGATTAATTTCATTAGATATTAGAGGATTTGGAAAATCCAAAGACGAGAACTCTTCATTAAGTATGGATTTGTTTGGTGAAGATTTAATAACGTTTATGGATAAGTTAAACCTTGATAAAGTGATTATTTGTGGGTTATCTATGGGCGGATTTATAGCTCTTAATGCCTTGAAAAGATTTCCTGAACGTTTTGAGGCTTTGATTTTATGCGATACACAATGTATTGCCGACACTATTGAAGTTAAGGAGAAACGCTATAAAATTATTGATGAAATAGGCGTTAATGGAGTGACTGAGTTTAACGAAGGATTTATAAAAAGTGTTTTTCATAAAAATTCATTAAGCCAAAAAAAGGCATTGGTTGAAAAATTAGGGGCTGTGGTATTTTCTAATTCTCCACACATCATTACTATGGGTTTAACCGCTTTGGCCGAACGTTCAGAAACCTGTTCCACATTAAGTGAAATTGCCATTCCAACATTAATTATTTGTGGCAGAGAAGATGAGGTAACACCACTGGCTCAATCAGAATTTTTGCATGCAAATATTAACGGTTCTACGCTTCGAGTTATTGATTATGCTGGGCATGTTTCCAATCTTGAGCAACCTCAAGAATTTAACAAACACCTTCTTGATTTTTTAACTAATTTAAATACGGTGGATGTAAGGAATCTTACAAGTGAGTAAGATTTGAGTAAATGTTTTTGACTACTTCATACTCTGTGTTATAGCTAGTATTATTTTATGTCACTAATTAATTTTAGCCCTTGTTGGTGTTATCACCAACAAGTCAAAGTTGTTTTTCGTAAGGTTCTAGAAAATGAAAATAATGTTTCATTTCGAAACAATGTTTTGCTGAAGAATAACTATAATCAGTTTCATTTTCACATAAATTAGCTCTTAATGGGTTTTTATGAATATAATTTAATAACTGATTATATTCATTTAATATTTTGCTCATATATAATATCCCTCTTTACAATTTATTGTCAGCGGATATCGCCAACTTACTCATAGTATTAGTTTTTAAAGCAAATCTTGCAATTTTTACAAGATTTATTAGATTTTTTTGTCTTCACAATTAGCCCTCAATAATTCAACAAATCCGCAATTGCTTTTTCTACTTTATCGGAATTAGGCAACATGGCTTTTTTCAGCCCTTGTTGGTGTTATCACCAACAAGTTAAAGTTGTTTTTCATAAGGTTCTAAAAAATGAAAATCATGTTGCATTTCCAAATAATGCTTTACCGACGAATAGTAATAATCAGTTTCATTTTCACATAAATTAGCTCTTAATGGGTTTTTATGAATATAATTTAATTTCTGAATAAAAACTTCAGAACTCATAATATCAATGGATAAAGCATTTCTCTCCCAAAATTGATACTTCCTATCTTTTGCATCAACCACAAAATATGGCAATACATTTGGATGGTGTTTTTCTAGATCAAATTTTATTTGTTGTGCCGTGTATTTCATAAAGCTTAGCTGAGTATGCTTTAATGAATGAGTTTGAGTCCCTTGCCAAATTAAATGAATATGATTACTCATAATGACAAAGCCGAAAATTTTTACACGTTGTTCATTTACTAAATACGTTAAGCTATCCACAATTATTTGCTTGTATTTATCCGGCTTTAATAAATGCTTCCATTCTAATATGGTTGCTGTATAAAATTGAATGGGATTATCAGCATGACTCAATTT
>JAYVIS010000093.1:0-4489 GCA_043769975.1 Bacteroidota bacterium | reverse complement strand
CAAGGGCCAGTATCTCCCATTTCCCAGAAATTATCTTTTTTGTTTCCTTTTAAAATACGTGATTCATCAATGTATAATTTCCAAGTATCATAAGCCTCCTGGTCAAAAGGAACATTTTCTTCAACGCTTCCTTCAAAAACAGTCACATATAATCTGTTTTTATCTATTTTATAAACCTCAGTTAATAATTCCCAAGCCCATGCAATGGCGTCTTTTTTAAAATAATCTCCAAAGCTCCAATTACCAAGCATTTCAAACATCGTATGGTGATACGTATCAACACCAACTTCTTCTAAATCGTTATGTTTACCACTTACGCGAAGGCATTTTTGAGTATCTGCAACTCTTGGATATTTAATAGGCGCATTACCTAAAAATAAATCTTTAAAAGGTGCCATTCCACTATTAATAAACATCAGTGTTGGATCGCCCTTTACTACCATTGGTGCAGAAGGAACAATTTCGTGCCCTTTAGATTTAAAAAAATCGAGAAATGTTTGTCGTACTTTATTTGATTCCATAGTATTAAAAAAGAAAGTGTGAATATAGGAAAATCAGTAGCACAAATCATCACAAATTATTCACTTTTTTGAATGATTTGTTGATTTTTCCGATAGACTTCTAATCAGGAAAATAAAGATTTATCGGGTTCAGCAATTAAAATTTTAAGTATCTTTACTCGGCTTTTAAGAAAAAAACATGTCTAAAGTAAAATATAGATTTGATACGAAATCCCTAACCTATGAAAAGGTAAAAGTCTCTTTTAAAGTAAGATTTTTACAAGTGCTATCATATTTGGGAACTGGAATTGTGTTTGCAGTTATCACTATTGCTTTAGCAAATAAATTTTTGCCATCACCACTTCAAAAAAAACAGAATAGAGAATTAGAAGTTGTGAAATTACAATACGATTTATTGAGTAAAAAAATGAATCAGGTGCAAACTGTTTTAAATGATTTGCAAGATCGAGATGATAATATTTACAGAGTTATATTTGAAGCAGAGCCTATTTCAAGTTCTCTTCGCCAAGCTGGATTTGGAGGAAGTAGTAGATATAAGGATTTAGAAGGTTACGAGAATTCTACCTTAATGACGGAAACGACCATGGCTTTAGATAGAATTACGAAGCAATTATATATTCAATCAAAATCATACGATGATGTTATTAAAATGGCAAGAGGAAAGGAAAAATTAATTGCTTCTATTCCAGCCATTATGCCTTTGAATAATAAAAACTTAAAACATGCACCAAGTGGGTATGGATGGAGAACGCATCCCATTTATAAATCGCAAGAGTTTCATCCAGGAATGGATTTTACAGCTGAGCAAGGAACACCAATTTATGCTACAGGCGATGGAGTTGTTGAGGTTGCGGATGCTGCTTCGCAAGGTTATGGAAATCATGTAGTCATTAATCATGGTTTTGGATATCAGACATTATACGGCCACATGAGTAAAATGGCAACGAAGCCAGGAGTAAAAGTAAAACGTGGCGATTTAATTGGTTACGTTGGTAGTACAGGTTTGAGTACTGGGCCGCACGTGCATTATGAAGTTATAAAAAATGGGGAAAAAGTAAATCCTATTAATTTTTATTACAATGATTTATCTCCCGAAGAATATCAGATTATGTTGGAGCTTTCTTCAAAATCAACTCAATCTTACGATTAATGAATTCAGTTTATAAAATTGGGTTTTATACAGCTATCTCATTAGTTATTGCTAATATGATTGGTACAGGCGTGTTTACAAGCCTTGGTTTTCAATTAATAAATATACATTCAGTATTTAGTATTTTGATTTTGTGGCTTTTGGGTGGCATTATTTCATTATGCGGTGCTTTGGTTTATGCTGAGTTAGGAGTTACATTCCCTAAAAGTGGTGGCGAATATGTTTATTTATCAAAACTCATTCATCCCTTTGTTGGTTTTTTATCTGGCTGGGTTTCATCAACAGTTGGCTTTGCTGCGCCTGTTGCATTGGCATCCGTAGCATTAGGAACGTATGTGAATGTTATTTTTCCTCAAGTTAATATAACGGTTTGCGCGCTTACAGTAGTTGGTGTAATTACCGTAATACACGCTACAAATTTAAAATCGGGAAGTAGCTTTCAGAAAATATTAACCTTGTTAAAAATCATATTTATTATTCTTTTTATTGTTGCTGGCTTTTGCTGTACACCAGCTCACGTAGTTTCTATTTTACCACAAGCTAATTCGGAAAGCGAAATTTTCAGTCAACCATTTTGGGTTAGTTTAATATATGTATCCTACGCTTATAGCGGTTGGAATGCGGCTTCTTATTTGGCTGGCGATATGCATGATGTGAAAAAGGATTTACCAAAAGCTTTAATAATTGGGACACTTATTGTAACAGCCATTTATTTATTATTAAATTACGTGTTTTTATATAGTACACCAGCTTCTGAGTTAGCAGGCGTTTTAGAAATTGGTCACGTTTCGGCAAGTCATATTTTTGGAGAATTTTTTGGGAAATTTATGAGTTTAGTAATTGCCTTTTTATTAATATCATCTATTAGTGCTATGATTATGGCTGGCCCACGCATTATGAAATCGATGGGTGATGATGTGCCAATGTTGAATTTTTTAGCAATCACCAATAAAAATAATGTACCATACTTAGCAGTGATATTACAATCTGCTATTACTGTTATTTTAATTTTAACATCACAATTCGAATCTGTTTTAACTTTTGTAGGTTTTAGTTTAAGTATCTTTACGTTTTTAACCGTAATGAGCGTGTTTATTTTAAGAGCCAGGAAAATTGAAAACACTTCCTATAGAACATGGGGATATCCTGTTACGCCCATTTTGTTTTTGGCATTAAATGGATTTACTATTTATTTTGTATTCATTAATAAAACAGAAGAATCACTTTGGGGGCTTTTAAACTTAGTAATTGGGGGGGTAATTTATGTAATCGGTACACAATTCTCAAAAAACAAACATGTATAAATCATTTATTTCAATTTTAATAGTAGCACTCACTTTAAGTGCATGTCAAACAAATTCTGAAAAAACAGAAGATGGAAAAACAATTGTTGCTGATAAAGACAGTTTAGTAAATACTGTTTCTGATTCAATAGCTTTAACAACAAATTTATCACCATGTATTAATGATTCTCTAAATGCTTTGGCAAATTTAATGTCAGGGATAGCTGACACTAATTCCATTTATAGTTATGTACAAAGTGCAGGTTCATTTAAATCGTTCAGTGCAAATTTTAATAAACGCTGGATGAGTTTTGATTCAACCCGATTAACAAACTTACATAAATTTAGAGAAAATGAAATTTCGAAAGTTGTAGAAAAACAGACCATTCTATTTTATCCTTTTTCTGGTCCAGATATTTTACATGCTCAAACCTTTTTTCCTGATGCTGATAAATATGTAATGATTGGCTTAGAGCCGGTAGGCAGTTTGCCAAGTTTTAAAAAAGAGGAAACAGATTCTTTAGCAACTTATTATAATCGTGTAAATACATCCTTAAATGCGATCTTAAAATTCAGTTTTTTTAGAACAGCGAGCATGAGTAAAGATTTAAAAAATGCTGAGGTTGATGGTACGTTGCATTTATTGTTTTTGTTTTTAAAACGTACAGGTAATTCTATTTGCTCTGCTAAGCCTGTTATTGTTGATAGTATGGGCAAAACCATTTATTTAAATTCATTTATAGAACTTAAAAAAATAAAATCTCCAACTAAAGGAGTTGAAATAAAATTTACTGATAAAGCTAATCAGCCAAAAACAGTTTGTTATTTTTCATTAAATGCAGCGGACGGTGGTTTAAAATACAACAAAGGCTTTATGACTTATTTAACCGATATGGGAACTGTTAATACTTATTTAAAAGGAGCTTCGTACTTAATGCATAAGGGATATTTTTCGATGGTGCGTGATGTTATTTTAAACCAAAGCGAGCATGTGATACAAGATGATAGTGGTATTGCATTTCATTATTTTACAGAAAGCAGCAGCAAATGGAATTATATATTTTATGGTAAATATTTAAAACCCATTTCTATGTTTTCTCAGTTTTACCAAGCTGATTTAGATTCTACTTATAAACAACTAGGTTCAAAACCGATTGGTTTTGGTATTGGATACAACTTTAAGGATAAGAATAGCAATTTTATGATTGCAGAAAAAACGCGCTAATCTTAAAAATTTGCTAAAAACTAGCTCAAAAAACCAGGTAGTAAATCAAGTAGTAAACCAAGTAGTACTACTTGGTTTTTTTATAAAAAATAGGTTGTAAATTGTTTTTAATTAACCAACTTATTTTGCCTGGTGTATATGGGCTGTTTATGTGTTTTATAAACTGCTTTATGTTACGCCTTGCTGATAGTTCTAAATAATTATTATGAGATACTATGCAAATAACAAATTTAGAATAGACATTTTTAGCGACCAAACATTTAGTAGAGGTTCAAAGGATAATGTTTGCCAATATAACCTTGAACACCTC
>JAYVIS010000092.1:0-2269 GCA_043769975.1 Bacteroidota bacterium | reverse complement strand
AAAATATTTTAGGTGTTCAATTTCACCCAGAAAAAAGCCATAAATACGGAATGAAATTATTAGAAAATTTTTATAACAATTACTAATGCAAATTAGAGTTATACCAACTTTGCTTATACATAAAAACTTATTTATCAAATTGGTTCAATTTTAAAATTATAATTATTAATAAATGCTTAAAGAAATACTTTCAAAAATTAAATTTCACCTTTTTGTTATAAGGAAAGATATCTTAATGGAACCTCTTAACAAGGGTCGGAGATTTAAATTTTTTTTGAATTACATAATTTGGAATCTTTTTTATAAATACAATGGTAAACAATGGATTGTTGAATTTGAAAATGGTTTAAAGTCCATTGTTGAACCTTTCCCAGACCATGATGCAGGTGAAGTAAACATCTACACAAGGAATGTAGATTTTTATGATATTCTACTCATTAGGTCAATTATTAATAAGGAAGATTACGTTATAGATGCTGGGTGTAATATTGGCAATCGTACACTTGCGATTGCTGATGTAATTAAAGGTGCATTATTAATTGATGCTGGTAAAGCAGCTATTCAGCGAACTAAGAAAAATTTAAGCCTTAATAACCTTGAATCAGATAATTTTATTACTCTGTATAAAGCTGTAAGTGATAAAATGGGCAAGGTTTTTTTCAGTAATTTAGGAGGAGCAAGTACCATTAATAAAGTAGTTGATGAAAATTATGTAGGTGAAAAAGAAGAAGTGATTGTAACTACTTTAGATGAACTAGTTAATAATTATCCATTTAATTTTTCATTTATTAAAATAGATGTTGAAGGACAAGATTACAAAACTTTATTGGGTGCAAAACAGATTTTAAAAGAAAAAAAAGTAAAGCTTATAAAATTTGAACACAATCTAGAAGATCCATTAGAACCTATTGTACAGCTATTTGTTGATAACAACTGGAAAATTTTTGGATTGAACAAACAAGGAAACATCAGTGAAGACAGAAATCTGTTAAATATTAATATGAATTTATTTGCTTGCCCTGAAAATTACTTTAGTATCATTTCCTCAAAGTATAATAGCACCAATAAAAATTGAATATAGAAGTGCAAATTAGAGTTATTCCAACTTTGCTAATACATAAAGGCGGACTAATTAAGTCTGTTCAATTTAAAAATTATAAATACGTTGGTGATCCTATTAATGCAGTTAAAATTTTTAATGAAAAAGAAGTAGATGAAATTGCAGTAATTGATATTGATGCATCACGAGATAATCGCCCACCAAATTTTGAATCAATTGCAGAAATTGCAAGCGAAGCTTTTATGCCAATGGCTTATGGAGGTGGAATTACAACGCTTGATCAAATAAAAAAAATACTATTTAGTGGGTTCGAAAAAGTAATTATTAATAAAGCATTACATCATAATATTAGTTTAATTACACAAGCTGCAAATTCTGTAGGGAGCCAAAGTGTAGTTGCATCTATTGATGTAAAAAAAAACTGGCTAGGAAAGTATAAAGTATATACCGATAATGGAAGAAATAATAGTAACAAATCACCACAAGAATTTGCTAAACAAGTTGAAGCTGCAGGTGCTGGAGAACTTATTATAAATAATATAGATTTAGATGGCACTTACAAAGGGTATGATACTAATTTAATACAATCAATAAGTTCTTCTGTTAATATTCCAATAATTGCTTTAGGTGGAGCAGCTAATATAGAAGATTTTGCTAAAGCAAAACAAGCTGGTGCAAGTGCAGTTGCTGCGGGTAGTATGTTTGTTTTTCAAAGGCCGCATCAAGCTGTTTTGATTAGTTATCCTACAAAAAAGGAACTCAAGGAAATATAAAATGAAAAATCAAGTTTATTTTTCTCATCCAACAGCCATTATTGATGATGGATGTACAATTGGTGCAGGCTCCAAAATTTGGCATTTTTCTCATATCATGCCCAATTGTTTTATTGGCGAAAATTGTAATATTGGTCAAAACGTTGTGGTATCACCACAGGTTATATTAGGCAATAATGTAAAAGTGCAAAATAATGTTTCTATATATACTGGTGTTGTTTGTGAAGACGATGTTTTTTTAGGTCCAAGTATGGTATTTACTAATGTTATCAATCCACGGAGTGCTATTATTCGTAAAGAGGAATATAAAACAACATTAGTAAGAAAAGGAGCAAGTATTGGTGCAAATGCGACAATTATTTGTGGAAATGAGTTAGGACAATATTGTTTAATTGGGGCTGGAGCAGTTATTACAAAACCTGTAAAACCTTTTGCA
>JAYVIS010000091.1:0-2029 GCA_043769975.1 Bacteroidota bacterium | reverse complement strand
GAAAAAGAAGGCGGTACACCTTATTGTCATCGACGCGTAACACGTTTTTAAATAAAAAAGGCTTTCTAAATTTGGAAGGCCTTTTTTATTGGGTATAGTTTATTCGTATATTGTACGTTGGATTTTTATAGTAAAAACTAAAATCCTATTAGTTCAAATAATTAAGTATGGGTTATAAAAGAATAATTTTTTTTAATGTCATTTTATTTTGCATTGGCATTTCATGCTATGCACAAGATAATTTGATTGATTCGTTAAAAATTGAATTACAAAAAGCAAAACATGATACTGTTAAATGTGCTATTTATGACCAGTTAATTGAAGTAGCATCTGAAGGTGATTGGCAAAAATACAATGAACAAATGAAGCAGTTAGCTTCAAAAAATTTAGCGTTAAAGCCTAATAAGCAATTACTTATTGTTTATAATAAGTATCTGGCTACTTCACTTCATAACCAGGGTATTATTTACTCCGAACAATCAAATGATGAAAAAGCTATTGAGTTTTTTAATAAAAGTATTGAGGTTAGTGAAAAGTTCGGAAACAGCAATCAAGTAGCCATTTCATTACAATCAATTGCGCAAATTGACATCAGAAAAGGTAATAATACCAAAGCTTTAAATCAGTTATATGAGTGTTTAAAGATTTTTGAAAAAGTGGGTGATGAAATTGGAATTGCTGATGTTCACTTAAGTATAGGTGATATTAACTTTTCGCAACGAGATTTTCGCAAGGCGTTAGAGCACCATCAAAAAAGCTGTAATCTATACATTAAAAATAAATATGATGTTGCTTTAAGTACTATTTATTTTAAAAATGGTGTAGATTATAATGCTCTCAATGATTACACACAAGCTTTAATTTATTTGCAAAAAAGTATTGATGTAATTAAAGGTACAGAGTATGGAATAAATTCGGTTGCTTACCTAAATATCGCTCAAATTTACATTTATCAGTACAAATACGATCAAGCGCTTGAATATGCTTTAAAGGGATTACATGCGTCTGAAACAATGCAGAATAAAGTAGAAATAAATCATAGTCATGTTGTGTTAAGTAAGATTTTTGGATTGCAAAAAAAATATAAACTCTCTATTTCTCATGCAGAAGATGCTTTGCGAGTTGGACAAGAAATTGAACACCCTTCTGAAATTAATATGGCTGCCAAACAATTGTTTGATATTTATACTGAAACAAAGCAATCTGATAAAGCGGCAAAGTTTTTTCAACTGTATATCGAAACAAAGAATAGTATTGAAAATCAGGAATCAAAAAATGCCCTACTTGAACAAAAATTAAAGTATGAGTATGAAAAAAAGGAACTCATTACTAAATCTGAAAGTGAAAATGCTTTAAATGTTTTGCGAGCTAAAACAGATAGAGCAAATTTATTAAAAAACGTTTGGTTCATTGTGTTTGCTTCGGTATTGATTGTTGTTGGTGTGAGTTCTTTTTTTGTGTTTAGAAGTATGAAGCAAAAAAGTGTGATTACCAATCAAAAAAATAATTTATTGAAACAAAAATTATTGGTGTCCCAAATGAATCCTCATTTTATTTTTAATTCATTAAATGCCATTCAAAATTATATTTTTAAACAAGACAGTTTAAAAGCTGGTAATTACCTGGCGCAATTTTCGGAGTTAATACGTATGATTTTAGATTTTTCAAGAAAAGACTATATTTCAGTACAATCGGAAGTTAAATTATTGAATACTTATTTAGATTTGCAAAAATTACGTTTTGAAAATAAATTTGATTATGCCATCGAAATTGATGAAAACATAGATATCGAAAGTATTCATATTCCACCGATGTTGGCTCAGCCATTTATTGAAAACGCTATAGAACATGGTATTTTTTATAAAAAAGATAAAGGCCGTGTTGATGTCAGGCTTTATTTTGAGAACAATTATTTAATTTATGAAATAGAAGATGACGGTGTTGGAATGGAAGAAGCTTTGAAATTAAAAAATAAATTAAAATCCTCGTATGAGTCTTTGGCTACTATTATTACTAAAGAGCGTATGAG
>JAYVIS010000090.1:0-23573 GCA_043769975.1 Bacteroidota bacterium | reverse complement strand
TGAGGGTTAAAGGTGATATTTCTAAAATTAACGGAACCACCTTTATTCACATCACCAATCCAATCCCCATTTTCTACGGCTTCTAATTTCATTGGATTTACATACCATGCATTCACACAATTTTTGTCAGAACTTAAGGGAATTGAAATGTCAATTGGTTGATAAAAATCAACATTATAATTTTTTCCTTTATGGAAAATGGAAGCAATCATTTTTAAAATTTTAATTAAAAAATGTAAATATTTTCTAAAAGTAAAGCACAATTTATTTTAATTTTCAATAATTAGTTTTTTTTGTGATTATTTAATGAACATCAAACTTTATTTTTAATTCTGTAGAAATTCTGTACAAAATTGAGTAAAAAACTATTTTAGAATACTTTTTAACAAAAAAAAGTTCAAATAGTTTGAGTTTATTTAAAAAAGTTATATCTTAGTCCCCTAGGTATTAAACCTTAAATTAATAAAACAAACCTAAATTGGTATAACATGAAGAAAATTTTTACCACACTAACAGTTGCATTAGCAGCATTAACTAGCGTTTCATTTGCTCAGCAAGACCCGCAGTTTACTCAGTTTATGCACAGTAAATTAATTTATAACCCTGGTTATGCTGGTACATCGGATGCTATTTGTGCAAACGTTTTGTATCGTCAGCAATGGGTAAATTTTCCTGGCGCTCCAAAAACTGCTCTTGTTAGTTTTGATATGCCTTTAGGTAATTTACCAATTGGTATTGGTTTAAATGTAATGTCTGATCAAATTGGTTTTGATAAATCATTATTTGCTCGTTTAGCTTTATCTTACAAGCGTCAAGTAGGACCAGGTAATTTAGGTATTGGTGTAGATGGTGGTATCTTACAAAAATCCTTTAATGGTGCTTGGATTACTCCTGATGGACCCAATTCTCAAGATAACTCTATTCCTGGATATAGCTATTCGACAGCAAGTGGTACTACAATTACTACCAATAATAACGCTAACTTAAATAAGTTATCTTATGATTTAGGTTTTGGTATATATTATGGTATTGCTAATAAAATGTATGTGGGTATTTCTTCAACTCATTTAACAGCTCAAGATATTGCAGCTAATAGTAATATTAAATTTGCTTTAGCTCGTCACTACTATTTAGTAGGAGGTTATACATTTGATTTAACTCCCGTTCATGCTTTAACACCTAATGTAAAAGTAAAATCTGATGGAGCATCTACTCAATTGGATATTAACTTAACTTATATGTATAACAAAACATTTTGGTTCGGTGTTTCTTACCGTATGCAAGATGCAATTGCGCCTATGTTAGGTGCTAAATTCTTAAAAACTAAGAGTTTAAAAATTGGTTATTCTTATGATGTAACCACATCAAAAATTAAAGGTTATAGTTCTGGAACACATGAAGTTATGTTGGGATATTGCTTCAATGTTAAAAAACCAGTTAAGGTAACAAGTTACCAAAATGCAAGATTTTTAGATTAATTTGTAACCTTTTAAAAAAAAGCACGTTAAAGTCCCTTACAAACTTTATTTTGTTTTGTTAATAAGTTGTTAATAAAGTGAAATGTATCTAATTAAAGGATTGGGATTATAAACTAAAAGAACGCAGAAAAAGAAATTTAGAAATAAAAATCTTTCAAGCAAAAAAACTAAACAAAGCACTATGAAAAAATTAATTGTATTAGCTTCATTTGTTGCCGTTGTTACAGGCTGTAACAAAAAGGTAGGAGAGTTAGTTGGAGTTGAAGGTCGCGAAAAATGGTTTCAACCAGATCCATTTGGAACACTTTACATTCCAATGGGTAGTTACCATATGGGGCCAAGTGATGAAGAAATCACAATGGCGCATACAGCCCATTCTAAAATGGTATCTGTTCAAGCATTTTACATTGATGATTCTGAAATTTCAAATAATGAATACCGTCAATTTGTGTATTGGGTTCGTGATTCTATTGCTCGTAAATTATTAGCAAATGGTTCTGGTCCTGATGCAGAAGATTTTCAATTACCTCAAGAAGATTTCTTAGCAATGTTCCCTGTATATAAAGGAGATAATAATTTACAAGATCCTTACACTAACTGGGAAACAAAAATTAAATGGAATAGTGATGATGAAGATTATCGTTTGGATTTACAACCTTTATATTTACCAGAAGGAGAACGTTTCTATAATCGTAAAGAAATCGATACTCGTAAATTAAATTATGAATATTATAGAATCGACATTCGTTTGGCTGCTTCTAAATATAACCGCTTTTTACCTCAAAAATCACCAGATATTCAAGACGCAACTCATGAATATAAAAAAGCAGATTATATTAATGGTGTACATTTAAATGATGGATTAAATGGAGTGCCAGGTACACCTTCAACACCAGTTGGAGACCCAGGTAAAGACCCTAAAACATTAGGTACTTATGATGTAAATGATTTTACATCTGTAGGAAATGGAAACTACGCTCCACGTGAACGTAAAGGGGTTGACCGTTCTGTATTTATTTTAAAAGATGTAATTAATGTTTACCCTGATACATTAGCTTGGGTTCATGATTTTACATATTCATTTAATGAGCCAATGACAAACATGTATTTTTGGCATCCAGCTTATGATGATTATCCAGTTGTAGGTGTAACTTGGAAACAAGCAAGAGCTTTCAGTATTTGGAGATCTAATTTATTAAATAACTACTTAATTGGAACTGAACAATCAATTGTAAATGATTTCCGTTTACCAACTGAATCTGAGTGGGAATATGCTGCTCGTGGTGGAAATGATTTATCTCCATATCCTTGGGGCGGACCATACATTCGTAATGCTAGAGGATGTTTCTTAGGTAACTTTAAACCAATGCGTGGTTCTTATATTGATGATGGTGGATTCCACTCTGTATATATTTACTCATATAATCCAAATGATTATGGTTTATATTGTATGGCTGGAAACGTTTCAGAATGGACAAGTAATGCATTTGATGAATCAGCTTACGATTTTGCACATGACTTAAACCCTGATTATGTTTATGAAGCTCAAGATAAAGATGCTAATGTTCTTAAACGTAAAGTAATTCGTGGTGGTTCTTGGAAAGATGTAGGTTATTACTTACAAGTAAGTTCTCGTACTTATGAGTACCAAGATACTGCAAAATGTTATATTGGGTTCCGTAACGTAATGACTTATTTAGGTCGTTCAAAAGGAGATGAAATTTAATAGAAACTGAATTTTCTTAAATCCCGTATTTTAAAAGAATAAAATAAACACAAAAAATAAACACAAAACACAAACACAAAACACAAAACTAACTAAACACAAACCACTAAAAACTACACAACTATGAGCAAACTCCCTAAAGTAACCGGTTTTAAAAAGTATTTACACTTAGCATCTTGTTTTGGTGCATCTATTGTAATTGTTGGAGCCCTATTTAAAATCATGCACTGGCCAGGTTGTGACGTGGCTCTTATCGCTGGTCTTGGAACGGAAGCAATTTTATTCGTATTATTTGGTATAGATATTCCTCATGAAGAATATGACTGGACATTAGCATACCCTGAATTAGGTGGTATGGGTGGACATGATGATGAACATGAATCTGTAAAAAGTGGCTTACCAGTTTCTAATCAATTAGACGAAATGTTAGCAGAAGCTAAAATTGGGCCTGAATTAATTGAAAGTTTAGGTGCTGGTATGCGTTCATTAAGTGATAATGCATCTAAAATGGGTGATTTATCAAATGCGCATTTAGCTACTAACGAATATGTTGATAGCGTGAAATCTGCTTCTCAAAAAGTTGCTAATTTAGCTGATACTTATAGTAAAGCTGCTGAATCAATGGTTAGTCTTGCTTCTTCAAATGATGCAGGTGCTTCAATTGGTGATTCTTTAGGAAAAGTTTCTTCAAACTTAACAGCTTTAAACGCAACTTACGAATTACAATTACAAGGATCTAGAAATCACCTAGAAGCAACTGAGAAATTCTACGGTGGATTAGCTGATTTAATGAAAAACTTACACGATTCTGTTGATGATACTAAGAAATATCGTCAAGAAATGTCTACGTTATCTTCTAATTTAACTGCATTAAACGGTATCTACGGAAACATGTTGGGTGCTATGAATTATAACAAATAACAAAAAAATTAACCAACTTACGTAATTCTATTACTGTAAGTTGGTTTTAAATTCATTAAAATATAAATCTAAAAGTAATTAAAAAATAATATGGGAGGCGGTAAAGAAACCCCAAGACAAAAGATGATTGGTATGATGTATCTCGTACTAACAGCGCTCTTGGCAATGAATGTATCTAAACAAATTTTGCAAGGATATATGTCGGTAAATGAAAGTTTAGTGACATCAATCAAAAATTTAAAAGAGAATAATGAACGTGTTACAAAATCGTTTCAAGGTTCTATTGATGGTAACGCAGCAGCTAAACCTTACTACGATAAGGCTGTTGAGTGTCAAAAAGAAATCAAAGAAGTTGAAAAATACATCTATGAATTAAGATCAAAAGTAATTGCTGAAACAGAGCCAACTACTAAGAAAAATGAAAAGATTGCAGATACAATAAACATGCGTCGTATGGAAGCTCCAGATAATTTTGATATGCCAAGTCATGTACTAGGTATTTCAAATCCTAAGCAACCAACTAAAGGACCTTGGACTGCAGACGAATTAAAAGGCAAGTTAACTAAGTTACAAGAAAAATTAGTTTCTATTGTTGACGGTATGCAAAAAGATCCAAAATCTAAATTTATGGACGAAGATTATCAAGGTCTTAAAAGAAAATTTATGTCTTTAAAACCTGTTGATAGTAAGCGTAAAGAAGGTAGTACAGAGTTTAACTGGGAGATGGATAATTTCTATCATTTACCATTAGCTGCTGTTGTTACTAACTTAAATAAATTTCAAACGGATTTAAAAAACGTTGAAGCTGAAATTCTTCAAGTTTTTTCTGGTGCTAGTGGAAAATTAGCCATTAAGTTTGACCATTTAGAGGCTAAAGTAATTGCGCCATCTTCTTATATTCAAGCTGGTCAACCTTATTCTGCTGATATCTTATTAGTTGCATCTTCTTCAAAAACTGGAGCTGGTGATATTGAATTTTTAATTGGTGCAGATTCTGCTACAGGTGCTGGTGGTACAGCTATTCCAATGGAAAACGGTATGGGTAAATATACTGTTGGTACAGGTGGACAAGGAGAGCAAAATTTTAAAGGTGTTATTAAATTCAAAAAACCTGATGGTACTTTTGATCGTTACCCTTTTGCTGCAACATATATGGTTGCTGCTCCTTCGGTAGCTGTTGAGCCTGAAAAAATGAATGTATTTTATATTGGTGTTGAAAATCCAATTGCTGTTTCAGCAGCTGGTGTTTCTCCAACTGATTTAAGTGTTAATGCTACTGGTGGTGGTTGTACTAAAACTGGTGGTGCTGGCGGTAAATTTATTTTGAAATTTTCAACTCCTGGAGAATGTTTAATCTCTGTATCTGCTAAAACTAAAGACGGAATGAAATCACAAGGTCCTCCTAAAAAGTTCCGTGTTAAGAAAATTCCAGATCCAGTTGCAAAAGTGGGTGGTAAAACAGGAAATGTTGACATGAAAAAATCTGAATTAGCCTCTATTGCAGGGGTTGGAGCAGAATTAGCAGGATTTGATTTTGATGCTAAATTTATTGTTGTATCATTTGAATTAAGTGCCGTTGTAAAAGGAAACTTAAAAAGTGAAGTTTGTTCTGGAAACAATTTATCATCTGGAGCAAAATCAGTTTTGGCTTCTTGTGGTGTAGGTAGTAAAATATTTGTTGATAACGTTAAGGCTAAAGGTCCTGATGGAACAATAAGAAGTATACCAGGAGTAACAATCAAAGTAAAATAAATTATTATGATAAATTTCAAACATATCTTGTTTTGTGCTGTAGCGCTTGTAGCTGCAACAAACATTAATGCTCAACCTAGTATTTACCAACCTGGTGATTATAAGGATGGTATTTATGATAAAGAAAATTCTAACAACCGTCGTTTTATTCCCTACACTCACCTTCGTGAAGGTGATGTAACATGGGAAAAACGTGTTTGGAGAGAAATTGATATGCGTGAAAAACAAAACCAACAATTGTATTTTCCAATTGAACCAGTTGTAAGTCGTATATCTTTCTTACAATTGATTTTTAAATATGTTTTGAAAAATGAATTAATGGCTTTTAATGATGAAGAATTTCAACAACCATTAGAGCCTTCTGTTATTCGAAATAAAATTGTGAAAATTGATACTGTTGAACAATTGTCATATTTAGAAGATGGTTCTGAAGTTTCTACTCGTGTAGGTACCGCTGATTCAACTTGGATGTTTAGACAATTTCGTAAAATTCGTATCAAAGAAGATTGGTTTTTTGATAAACAAAAATCAGTTTTAGAAGTACGTATTTTAGGTTTAGGTATTTATACTTATGATGAAGAGAAAGAAGCTCCAAAAGAACAATTTTGGGTTTACTTCCCTGCTTGTCGTCCGTTTTTTGCTAAACACGAAGTTTACAATTCTAAGAATGATGCTGAACGAAGAACATTTGAAGATATATTTTGGAAACGTCAATTTGCTAGTGTAGCAACTAAAGAAACGAATGTGTTTGATCGTCAAATTATGGAATACACAAAAGGAATTGATGCTTTATTAGAATCTGATCGTATTAAAAACGACATTTTTAGATGGGAGCATGACTTATGGCATTTCTAATTTAAACAGTTAATATGAATTTGAAATCCCCATCAACTTGTTGATGGGGATTTTTTATTTTAGATAACTGACGTTTTATACCATTAGCTTATATGTTTTAGTCTATGTGTCAGTTCGAGCGGAGTCGAGAACAGTTTAGCATCTCGACTCCGCTCGATGTGACAAACGTAATTTAGACTATTTTATTAAAGCTAATGGTATTATAGAAGGATTAAATGTTAAGATTTTTTATTAAAAAAGAAACCCAAGCTAATTTAGCTTGGGTTTCTTTTTATTGGTATTAAGAGCAAATCAAGTATTAATCTTTAAATAATGGGTATTTACTCATCATGGTATTAATCTTTGTTTTTAGTTTTGCAATTTCCTTTGGATTATCCTTGTGCTTTAATGCTGCATCAATGTATTCAACCACCTTAAGGCAGTCTTTTTCTTTTAATCCACGGCTTGTAATAGCAGGTGTACCAATACGTATCCCTGAAGTAACAAATGGCGATTTATCATCAAATGGCACCATGTTTTTATTTACTGTGATATCAGCTTCACCTAATGCTTTTTCTGCCTCTTTTCCAGTAAGATTTTTGCTTCTTAAATCTATTAACATACAGTGATTATCCGTACCACCCGAAATAATTTTATACCCTTTTTCAATTAAAGCTTTCGCCATCACCTGAGCATTTTTTATGACTTGTACACAGTAGTGCATATATTCATCACTTAAACATTCGCCATACGCCACTGCTTTTGCTGCAATCACGTGTTCTAACGGTCCGCCTTGTGTTCCAGGAAAAACGCCCATATCTAAACAAGCACTCATCATTTTTAATTCACCTTTTGGCGTTTTTTCACCCATTGGGTTTTCAAAATCTTTACCCATCATAATCATTCCTCCACGTGGTCCGCGTAATGTTTTGTGAGTTGTAGTTGTTACAATGTGGCAATGTGGTAATGGATCATTTAAAATACCTTTTGCTATTAAACCAGACGGATGAGATATATCTGCTAATAATAAGGCGCCAACTGAATCCGCTATTTTGCGTAAGCGTGCATAATCCCAATCTCTTGAATAGGCAGATGCACCACAAATTAACATTTTAGGTTTTTCTTTTTTAGCTGTTTCTTCAACTTTATCGTAATTAACTTTTCCTGTTTTTTCTTCAACCCCATAAAATGTTGCACGGTATAATTTTCCAGAAAAATTAACTGGAGAACCATGTGTTAAATGTCCGCCATGTGATAAATCAAAACCTAATATGGTATCTCCTGGTTTAAGGCAAGCCAACATAACGGCCGCATTTGCTTGTGCTCCCGAATGAGGTTGTACATTTACCCAAACAGCACCAAATAATTCTTTTGCTCTATCAATTGCTAATTGTTCAACTTTATCAACTACTTCGCAACCGCCATAATAACGTTTATTTGGCAAGCCTTCAGCATATTTATTTGTTAAAACGCTACCCATAGCTTTCATTACCTGATCGCTCACATAATTTTCACTAGCAATAAGTTCAATTCCTCTGGTTTGGCGTTCTTTTTCTTCTTTAATCAGTTTAAAAATTGCGGTGTCTTTTTTCATAAGTTTATTTTTTTTCAGTATTAAATTTTGAATAGAGTGTTGATGTGGCAATAGTAAAAAATGCAACCAACGGCGATTGAGCAATGCCCATCAACCATCTGCTAAATGTGTATTCGTCTCCCGATAGTTGATCTTTAATGATGTAATTATAAGCCATTGTTATACTTGCTAGTATCAATAACAAAGCATAAATATAAACAATCCATCGTGTTATTTTTTTGTTGTCGCAAATATTTTTTACAGAATAAAATGAAACTAAAAAATAGAGAATAAAACACAGAATAGTTAAAGGATATTTTAAATAATACATCGTCTCATAATCAAAATTTGATAAAAAGTGTAAACTTTCAGGAATGATAATGTCATTATTATGGTAATACAGTTTGTAGAGTTGATTGTTGATATTGACGAACAAAAATTCTCTACTAAAGCCTAAAATAGCAAACAAACTAAAAAAAAGGACGTATTTTAAACCGGTTTTCATTAATTTATTTTTTGGTTGGCGAATTTATTTACCCAAAGCATCCATAAGCCAAAAACAAAGCTGTAGGCTATAAAAGTAAATGTGTAAGTATGATTAAAGTTTAGGTATTCAGGATAGTAAAATGCTATAAGTGCAAGGCTGACAATACGTAAAATATTTAAAAGATATACTGCAATTATTCCGAGAGGTAAATACCAAAGTTTGTTTTTTAGATTTCCTGGATATGAAATAATAAAAATGGCAAATAAAAACATGAGTGTGATGCCATTGCAAGGTCCGCCAATCCATACACCATTTGAGCCATCAATTCCAAAAACCTGAAAGTCATTAACTTCTTTACTGGCAAAGGTTTTGTAATTTAAAACATCAAAAATGCCTGTGCAAAATTTAATAATAATTCGAATAAAATATTGATCGAAAAAGGTGTATTTTTTTAGGACTTCGTAAATAAAATAACAGGACCCATATAGTATGATGGCCCTAATAATGAATTTATGAAATGTATTTAATTTGCCAATTACCATCATATTTTCAATAATAGCTTAAATTGTAATTTTGAAATTAATAGTATTTTGACTGCTGTTATTCAAGGAATTATAGGTTTTTTTTAGATGAAAGAGTTGATTGTCTTTAGGATTAACCTTAAATAAAAACCCCCAAAATGAGGGGGTTTAACTAATTTATAATGTTTTTTTGTTTTTTTGTTTGGAATATAATTTTGATCCACCATACAATGCGCCGGCAGCAATTAATAAGGAAATACCTCCATCAATTGGAATGCAAGGAGGTGGCCAACATGACGCGCCGCCAACTGATGGTGGTGCTGGTGCTGCAAAACAAGAAGTATAGGCACTTAAAATAAAAAAGCCAATTATTTGTATTTTCGATTTCATTATTAAATAAAATTTTATGGGTATAAATATAACTAATTAAAATTGGAACAACAATTGTAGTGTGAAAATCATGCCAAATTATTATATTTGACAACCTATTTAGTATTGTGAGCCAAAAAAAGAATAATTCAAATTTAAACATTAATGATCTTAAAGTAATTTGGAGGATTGTTACCAAAAATTGGTACATTCCTTTACTACTTATTTCGATATTTTATGTGATTGGTTATTTTTATGTTTATAAGCTTACCAATATATATCAGGCCTCTGTTGAATTATTAAAGTCGAATGATACCTATTACAAGGAGAATTTGATTACCGATAATAGTTTTTATGGCGGAACCCAAAGTTTTATTGATAATTCAAATGAAATGAGGATCATTAAATCATATGATTTAATGAAAGAAACCATTGATAAATTGAAAGACCGTTTGCAGGTTTCTTATTTTTTAATTGGGAGGGTAAGAACAACCGAACAGTTTTCGGGAACTCCTTTTCGAGTAATCGTTAACAATATTAACCCCAATTTAATTGAAGGATTAATCAATTTTAAAATCGTTGATTACGATAAATACCAATTGAAATATACTTATAATGGTGTTGATGTTGTTAAAAACGGAAGATTTGGTGAGAGTTTTTTAGATGTTGATTTTAATTTTTTAGTTGAAAGAGAAGCTAATTTAAATAGAAATACTTTTTCTCAATTTTCTCAAATTGAATATCAGGTAGTTGTTCATGATTTAAATAATTTGGTTTATGGTTACCAACAAGCCTTAGAAGTTTTAAATCCAGATTACACTAACGTATTGGTTTTATCTTTAAAAGATATTATTCCTGAACGTGCTGTATTAATTTTAGATACCTTATCAAAAGCCTATATTAACCGTTCCTTGAATTCTCGGTTTGATATCAATGAACGAACCATCAGTTATATTGATAAGCAATTAGATGAGGTAAGAACTTCTTTAAAGGAGGTGGAAGACACCATGCAGAATTACAAAAAAAATAAAGCTATTTTGGATTTGGATTGGGAAAGATCAGATTTTTTTAAGAAGTTATCGGATTATGACGATCAAAAATCGAAATTGAAATTAAAAATTGATGCCATCAATGATTTGGAAAAATATATTATTGAAGATCGGGATCCTCAGTTTTTACCTCCCAATGTGTTTTTGGTGGATAATGATAATTTTTTAATTTCATCTGTTAAAGAGTTATACAATGCTCAAATATTGTTAGGAACAGCGTTGAGTTCATCAAAAGAGATTAATCCCAATGTGATTGAAATTAAACAAAAAATTAAACAGCTTAAGCAAAATATGCTGGTATATGTTAATAATACCCGAAATGCAAGTTTTAAAATTATTGAAAATTTAAATAGTGAAATTGGCAGTTATGTCGGCGAAATTAAAACCATTCCACAAAAGCAGCGCGAAATATTAAACATCCAACGAAAAGTGACTGTCAACGAAGAAATGTTTAATTTTTTATTACAGAAAAAAGCCAACACCAAAATTGCCAAAGCATCTATTGTGCCCGAAATAAATGTCATTGATAGCCCTAGAAACCTTGGTATTGTGAGCCCTGATAAAAAAGGCATCATCTCTAAATTTATCACAACGGGCTTGGTTATTTCTATTTTCATTATTTTAATTCGGTTTTTGTTTTTTACAACAATTCAAAATGTGGAGGAACTTTCCGAAAAAACCTATTTACCCATTATTGGCGATTTACCGTTTCAAAAAAATGTTGCAAGCACTGGATTTATTGTGGAAACAAGTCCAAATTCGTTTGTATCAGAATCGTTTCGAACGCTCCGAACCAATCTGCAATATGTGTTTTTAAATGCTCCGCAAAGTACCATTTTAGTCACCTCTAATGGTCCAGGAGAGGGTAAAACGTTTACCACCATTAACATTGCCGCTATTTTGGCAAAGGGAGGAAAACGTGTGGTATTATTAGAGTTAGATTTGCATAAACCGCGGATTCAAAAAGCATTAGAGTTAAATGCAGATATTGGTATCAGTACCTTTATGGTTGGGGCTAACACATTGGATGAAATTGTGAAGCCTACTCAAATTACAAACTTATTTGCAATTTTGTCAGGACCTATTCCTCCCAATCCTTCCGATCTGGTTTTGTCAGAAAAACTGAGAGAATTGATGGATTATGCAAAGAAAAATTTCGACTATGTTTTAATAGATACACCACCATTGGGCTTGTTGTCAGATGCTGCTTATTTAATGCAGTATTCTGATATTAATTTATTTGTTTTAAATACAAAATTTGCCACCAAGGGCGTGTTAACTCTTTTCCAAAAAACGGTTGAAGATAATTCTATTAAGAATGTATATTTAGTGCTTAACGGGGTAAAGCGCCGTAAAAATAAATACTATTATTCAAAATATGGTTACGGCTATGGCTACGGTTATGGTTACGGCTATGGATATGGTTACAATAACAAAGAGAAATCATAATTTCTTTGTTAGAATGAGGTAAATTACTGTTGCTCGGTGTGAGTGAGGTTGCGAAGCTATTGTTGAATGTTAAAAAACTGGTATGCTATATATGTAAACGTTCGCCACGAAAAAAAAGTGGCTGAAAAACTTTGTGAGCTGAATATAGAAGCATATACACCAGTGGCTAAAAAGCAGCAGCAATGGAGCGACCGAAAAAAATGGGTAGAACTCCCTATGCTCAGTGGGTATGTTTTTGTAAAAATTGAATTAGAAGATAAAGAAAAAGTACTGTTAAACCCAAGTGTTTTTTCGTTTATCAAATTTGGTGGAGTGGAAGCTAAAATAAAAGAGGAAGATATAGATATTTTAAAGTCTGTCGAAAAAACGGGTTATGATATTACGTCCGAAGTAAAAGGATTGAAATTAAATGATGAAGTTGAAATTTTGCAAGGCTTTTTAAAAGGATACAAAGGTGTTTTAGTGCAGTTTGGCAATGAAGATTATGTGCAAATTGAGTTATTGAGTTTAAAGCAAAGTGTGAGAGTAAAGGTTCCTAAAAATATATTAAGAATTAATTAAATTATGGATTTTAAATTATTATCGATTATTATTCCTGCGTACAATGAAGGAAAAACGATTCATTTTATTTTGGATAAAATTAAACGTGTTGAACTTATCAATGACATACAAAAAGAAATTATTATTGTAAATGATTTTAGTAATGATGATACCGATGAAGCCGTATCACGATACATGGTTGCTAATCCATTATTAAATATTCAATATTTTAAACATGAATTTAATCAGGGAAAAGGTGCAGCCTTGCACACTGGGATATTTAAAGCTACAGGCGAGTATTTAATTATACAGGATGCCGATTTAGAATATGATCCTGAAGAGTATAATAAATTACTGAAACCAATCGTCAATGGTTTTGCGGATGTGGTATATGGCTCTCGTTTTATTGGTGGAAATGCTCACCGTATTTTATTTTATTGGCATACCATTGGTAATAAATTTTTAACAGCACTTTCTAATGCTTTTACTAATTTAAATTTATCTGATATGGAAACCTGTTATAAATTGTTTAATACAAAAACAATACAGGCCATTAAATTTCAAGAAAAGAGATTTGGTTTTGAGCCTGAAGTCACAGCAAAAATTTCGAGAGTTCCTAAAATTAGAATTTATGAAGTTGGTATTTCATATTATGGAAGAACCTTTGAAGATGGAAAAAAAATAGGATGGAAAGATGGATTCAGAGCCATCTATTGCATTTTAAAGTATAATATATTTAAGTAATTTTAATTCAAAAAAATGGAGTTTAAAAGTAAAGCTGTTGACCAAGAAGGTTTAGATATTTTAGATGTTGTATCTAAAGCAAAAAAACTAAACAATTGGATGTACCAAACCATTGAGCCTTATTGCAAAGGCGCTACTCTTGAAATAGGAAGTGGAATTGGAAACATTTCTGAGTTTTTTGTAGCTAATAACTATGATATTTCAGTTTCGGATTTAAGAGAAAATTACCGCACCATTTTAAAAGACAAATTTAAATTACCCGAAAATAAAGTGTTGGATTTAGATATTGTAGATCCTGATTTTGATACTAAAAGCAAAAATTTATTAAATACATTTGATTCAGTTTTTTCTTTAAATGTGGTGGAACATATTAAAGATGATGATTTGGCAATTAAAAATATGGTTAAGCTTTTGAAACCAGGTGGTAATTTAGTTATTTTGGTTCCTGCATACCAGGCCTTGTATAATAATTTTGATACAACGCTTGAGCATTACAGACGATATAATAAGAAATCATTAACAAGCTTAATGGGAAATTATGGCGAAATTATTTCCGCATTTTATTTTAATGCAGTTGGTACATTAGGTTGGTGGGTGAGCGGTAAATTATTTAAAAATAAAATGATACCCGAAGGTGAAATGAAACTTTATAATACCCTTGTACCTATTATCAAAATTGTAGATAAAGTGACCTTCAATAAAGTTGGTTTATCAGTTATTTGTGTCATCAAAAAAAAATAAACGATTCCGAAAATCAAAAGGAACGCTTTTAAAAAATAATTAAAAAAAAGAATGAGTACTAACGAAGAGTGGGATTTAATAGTAAAACCAAAATCATCCTGGTTTGAATTTAATTTCAAAGAAATATGGCGCTATCGCGATTTGCTGTTTATGTTTGTAAAACGCGATATTGTTGCTACCTACAAGCAAACCATTTTGGGGCCGCTTTGGTTTTTTATTCAACCGATATTAACCGCTTTAACGTTCACCATTATTTTTGGAAACATTGCGAATTTAAGCACTGATGATAAACCCAAATTTTTATTTTATTTGGCAGGCACAACCTGTTGGAATTATTTTGCAGATTGCTTAAACAGTACGTCAGGAACCTTTATTAATAATGCCGGTATTTTTGGTAAAGTTTATTTTCCACGTTTAATATCACCACTATCTGTTGTTATTAGTAGCGTTTTAAAATTTTTAATTCAATTCTTGCTTTTTATAGGTGTTTTTATTGTGATGTATTTTAACGATGCCAATTTGCAACCAAATAAACTGATGTTACTTATTCCTTTTTTAGTATTACTAATGGGTATTATGGGTTTGGGTCTTGGTATTATTGTTTCATCGTTCACCACCAAATACCGCGATTTACGATTTTTAATCAGTTTTGGTATTCAATTATTTATGTATATCACTCCAGTTATTTTGCCCTTGTCGAAGTTTAAAGGCCTTATGAAAAAAGTGGTTGAGGCTAATCCTATGACACCAATTATAGAAACCTTTAAGGCCGCTTTTTTAGGAGTGCCAAAAGATTATTCGGTAAATGGTTTGTTTTACACAACCATTTTTACTGTTGTGGTTTTTTGTTTAGCTATATTAATTTTTAATAAGGTTGAAAAATCTTTTATGGATACTGTTTAAAAGCAATGAGTAACACCGTTATAAAAGTAGAGAATTTAGGAAAGCAATATCGCTTAGGTGATATTGGAACCGGCACTATTAGCCATGATTTAAACCGATGGTGGGCAAGGGTGCGCGGAAAAGAAGATCCGTTTTTAAAACTGGGGGAAGTAAATGATAGAACTCAAAAAGGAATCAGTGATTTTGTGTGGGCCTTAAAAGATGTATCATTTGATGTGAACCAAGGTGATGTATTAGGAATTATTGGAAAAAATGGGGCAGGAAAATCGACCTTATTGAAAATATTATCTCGTACCACTTCACCCACAACAGGCAGTTATAAAGTAAAAGGACGAATCGCATCTTTGTTGGAAGTTGGTACTGGTTTTCATCCTGAGCTTTCGGGAAGAGAAAATATTTTTTTGAATGGCGCTATTTTGGGTATGACTAAATCTGAAATTAAATCGAAGTTTGATGAAATTGTTGATTTTAGCGGTGTAGAACGCTATATTGATACGCCCGTAAAACGATACAGTAGCGGCATGTATGTGCGTTTGGCATTTGGAGTTGCTGCACATTTAGAATCTGAA
The DNA here is from genome assembly GCA_043769975.1 of Bacteroidota bacterium. Classification (GTDB taxonomy): domain Bacteria; phylum Bacteroidota; class Bacteroidia; order B-17B0; family Aurantibacillaceae; genus UBA4416. The sequence continues at coordinate 7,917 of JAYVIS010000090.1, read as the reverse complement.
ATCTTAATTGTGGATGAAGTATTAGCAGTTGGTGATCAGGAATTTCAGGATAAATGCATTGGCAAGATGAAAAATGTGAGCAGTAATGGAAGAACTGTTATTTTTGTCAGCCATAATATGGGAGCAGTAAAACAACTTTGTACAAGTGCCATGCTAATGCACAATGGTTCTATTACAGCTTCTGGGGCTACACAGAATATAATAAATACTTATTTTTCAAATGATGATAAATTATTAAATGATGGTATTGTTCCAAGAGATTTTAAAAGGGCTTATAATAGTGGGCAAGGTTTCATAGATAAAGTAATTACTAAAAATAATACTAATCATATTAAATCAAATTTTTTCTTTAAAGAGCAATTAAGCGTGAAATTAGAATTTGAATTATTAATTGATATTCCTGACCTAATCATTTCTTTTTCGGTTAGTAATGATGAAATGCATAAAATAAGTTATTATGAATATCCAGAAAGTAGTGTGACATCTTTAAATTTAAAAAAAGGAATGCACTCTATTGATTTTGTTTTTAGTGATAGTTTTTTACCAGGAAAGTATTTTTTAACACCTCATCTGTTTAGATACAATGGTGATACTATCGACTATATCGAAAGAGTTGGCCTATTTGAAGTGCAATCAGACTCTTTAGATGGCATGCATAATTACAAATGGCATGAAAAACATGGGAATTCATTTATGAAATTAGAAAATATAAATATACTATAAAATGGAAATTAAAAATTCGAAAGTACTTGTAATTGGCGGAGCTGGTTTTATTGGAAGTTTTGTTGTTGCTGAATTACTTAAACATGATGTTGCTGAGGTGATTGTATACGATAATTTTGCAAGAGGAAAAAAAAGTCATTTAGAAGAATCTCTAAAAGATAAACGTTGTTCAATTTATCCAATAGGAGGAGATATCAGAGAAACTGATATTTTAAATACTGCTATGAAAGGAATAGATTATGTCATTTGTCTTTCAGCCATGTGGTTATTGCATTGTAAGGATTTTCCTCGAACCGCATTTGATGTAAATATTGCTGGAACATTTAATGTGTTTGAAGCTTGTGTAAATAATAATATCAAAAAAATAATTTGGTCTTCTTCGGCTTCTGTATATGGTGATGCTGTTGAACTTCCAATGACGGAAGAGCATCCTTTTAATAATAAAAACTTTTATGGTGCAACTAAAATTGCTGGTGAAGCAATGGCAACTGCCTTTAATGATAGATATGGAATGAAGGTTATTGGGTTACGTTATATGAATGTATACGGACCACATCAAGATCAAACTGCAGCTTATACTGGTGTTGTGCCAATTATGTTGAATAAAATTGATGCTAATGAAGCACCAATTATCAATGGCGATGGCACACAGGCTTATGATTTTATTTATGTAGAAGATGTGGCACGATGCAATGTGCAAGCTTTAATTTCGGATACAGATTATGGCTTTTATAATGTTGGAACTGAGGTTCAAACTTCAATTAAAGAATTGTGTGATTTAATTTTGGAATTAAAAAAATCGAAATTAAAAGTAACCTATAAACCATACAGTGCAGACGACGCAAGAGCACTTGTGCAAAATAGAATTGGTTCAGCAGTGAAAGCAGAAAAAGAATTAGGTTTTAAATTTAAATATAATTTAACCGAAGGCTTACTTAAATTAATTGAATGGAGGGAGATAACTAAATAGAATGCTTTTTAACTCATTCTCTTTTTTAGTTTTTTTTATTGTTGTAACGGCTTTGTATTACATTTTGCCATTTAAGATTAGGTGGTTATTGTTATTGATTGCAAGTTGCATATTTTATGCCTACTTTATTCCTATATATATATTAATATTATTTGCAACAATAATAATAGATTACATAGCTGGAATTAAAATAGAAAACGCAAAGCCTAAAAATAAAAAAGCGTATCTGGTTATAAGTTTAATAGCGAACATTGGAATTTTATTTTATTTTAAATATTTTAATTTTTTTATAGGTAACATAAATGATTTAAGCGTTGCTTTAGGTTGGAATTATTCAATTAATATTTTATCTATTATACTTCCTATTGGATTGTCCTTTCATACATTTCAAGCAATGAGTTATACTATCGAAGTATATCGAGGGAATCAAAAAGCAGAAAAACATTTTGGGATTTATGCATTATACGTTATGTATTATCCTCAATTAGTTGCAGGGCCAATCGAAAGACCCCAAAATATTTTGCATCAATTTCATTTCAAACATAATTTTGATTATAAAAAAATATCCTCTGGTTTGAAATTAATGCTTTGGGGCTTTTTTAAAAAATTGGTTATAGCTGATAATATAGCCGAAATAATAAATCCAGTTTTTGATGCTCCTAATAATTATCAAGGAGTTTCCCATGTTATAGCAATGGTTTTGTTTTCGTTTCAAATTTTTTGTGATTTTTCAGGGTATTCTGATATTGCAATTGGCGCATCAAGAGTTATGGGAATAGAATTAATGCAAAATTTTAGAAGTCCATATTTTTCAAAAAATATTGCTGAGTTTTGGACACGCTGGCATATTTCACTTTCAACATGGTTTAAAGATTATGTTTACATTCCGATGGGAGGAAATAGAGTTAGTAAAAAAAGATTATATTTTAATTTAATTTTTATTTTTTTATTAAGTGGTTTATGGCATGGCGCTAGCTGGAATTTTGTTATTTGGGGGATGTTACATGGTGCATATTTAATTATAGGAATTTATATGATAAAGAAGATTACAAATGTCAAAAGTAAAATTGGTATTGGCACTTGGCAGAAGGTATTTACTTTAGCGCAAATAGTGAGTACTTTTTTTTTAGTTTCTATTGCTTGGGTCTTTTTTAGAGTAACTAATTTAAATGATGCCATTTATTTTTTATCGAAGGCATTCACCGCTATTCCTGATTATTTTAGTCGATTTAATAATCCTGGATTTATGAAAATTAAACCCTGGTTATTAGAAAGTGATAGAAGAATAATAATAATGTACTTTATAATATTTTCCTCAATAATAATAATGGAGTTTGTAAATTACATAGAGCTAAAAAGGAGTTTTGATTCATATTTAACTGAAAAAGGAAAAATAAAAAAATGGAGTTTTTATTTAATAATAACTTGGTTTGTTTTGTTTTTTGGTGCATTTCATTCAAATAACGAATTTATTTATTTTCAGTTTTGATTAAATTAGTTAGAAATAGTTTGATTTTTGTAGTAATCGTTTTTATTCCGTTGTTTATGGCAGAGGAAGTTTTTAGTAGAAGAATAAAAACTTTAAATATTGACAGGGCTTTTTGTATTCGAAATTTAAAGGATATAAATTGTAATTACATTGTAATCGGTTCCTCTAGGGCGATGAACTGTTTAAATACATTAAGGTTAGACTCTTTGACAAAATTAAGAGGTTATAATTTGGGATATGCTGGATCTTCTTTTTCGGAAAATTATTTAACTTTACATAATTTTCTAAATAATAATAAAACAAAAGCGGTTTTGCTATGTGCAGATTTATTTGGGGTTATAAATCCAAATGTGGCGTATGGAAGAGGTTTTAATGCATCTTTATTTTTACCTTTAATAAAAAATGATACTGTGTTTAATGAACTTTATAGTCTTGAAAATAAAGCAAAGGTTATTTCATGGCGCTATTTGCCTTTTGTTAAATATGCAGAATTTAATAATGTGTATTCTATTGAAAAATTATTTTTTAGAAATTATAGTTACAAAGATGAGTTTTTTAAATCAAAAGGTTTTATGGAGCTTGAAAAATTGCATTCAAAAGACATGAATTTTTTAAAGGAAAATAATATAGAAGATAAATATTTTATTGATTTGGTTTCTATTGACTATTTAAAAAAGATTATATCCTTGTGTAAAGAGAAAAAAGTTAAACTAATATTTTTCTCACCACCAATTTTTAGTAAAAAATTTAATAATATTATTGGAAAGGAAAAGTTGACTAATATATTAGTTGGGCTATCCAAAAGTAATGATATACCTTTTTTAAATTATAATAGTTGTGAGATTTCAAATGATTCAAGTTTAATGTATGACTTTTCTCATTTAAATAAAAATGGGGCTATTCAATTTTCAACATTAATTGCTGATAGTGTAACAAAATATTTAAAATAATAAGATATGGAAAAACGAATTATTCAAATTTCTCAGCCTATGATGGGGCAAGAAGAATGGGAAGCATTAAAAGAACCAATATTTTCTGGTTGGTTAACTCAAGGGCCAAAGGTTGCTGAGTTACAAAAATTATTTGGAGAAAGACATCAGGTTAAACATACGTTAGCTGTAAGTAATTGCACAACTGCATTGCATTTGGCGCTATTAGCAGTTGGTGTAAAGCCAGGCGATGAAGTAATTGTACCAGCATTTACATGGGTAAGTACAGCTAACGCTGTTGTGTATTGTAATGCAACTCCAATTTTTGTGGATGTTGATCCAGTAACTTTTAATATCGATATTTCTAAAATTAAAGAAAAAATCACTTCAAAAACTACAGCCATCATACCTGTTCACTTATTTGGTTTATGTGCGGATATCAATGCAATTAAAGAACAATTTCCTACATTAAAAATAGTTGAAGATGCTGCCTGTGCAGCAGGTTCTGCATTGCACGGTAAACCAGCTGGTAGCTTGGGCGATATTGGTTGTTTTTCGTTGCATCCTCGTAAATCAGTTACAACGGGCGAAGGTGGCATGATAACTTCTGATAATGATGAAATGATGGCTCATATTGATATGATGAGAAATCACGGAGCTTCTATTAGTGAAGAGCAACGCCATAAAGGACCAAAACCCTATATCCTACCTGATTTTGATATAGTTGGATTTAATTACCGTATGACGGATTTGCAAGGTGCGGTTGGTGTTGTACAAATAAAAAAATTAGATACGTTTATTGACGAACGTCAAAAGTGGGCAGATTTTTATACAAAAGAATTAGCTAATATTCCTTGGCTTCGTACTCCGCAAGTTCCTAATGGTTATAAGCATGGATGGCAAAGTTATGTTTTGTTTATTGACGAAACAAATTCGCCCATGAAACGAAACGATATGATGGAATACTTACAACAGCAGGGTATCAGTACACGCCCAGGAACACACGCGGTGCATATGCTTGGTTATTATGCAAATACTTATAACATAAAGCCACATGATTATATGGGCGCATTTCAATGTAATGAGTACTCAATGTCTATTCCACTTCATAACAAAATGAATGAAGAAGATTTTAAATATGTAGTTGAAAAAATTAAATCAATCAAATAATGAAAACTGAAGAGCTACAACAATTGTTTTCCGTTCCAGTCATTTTTGATGGTAATATTGCTATAATAAGCAATGCTTCTGAGCATATTAATCAAAACCAAACCAATGATTCATTTTCTGAAAAATGGGTAAAATTGGATAAAGAAAGCAGTACAAGTGAATTAGAAATCTTTCAAAAAAACTGGTTGTTAGATTTATATGGATTTAAAACAGTTGAAGGATTAAGGGAATTTTTAAAAGATAAAAAGGTTATTATTGATGCAGGATGCGGCCTTGGTTATAAAAGTGCATGGTTGGCAGAGTTAGCGCCTCATGCAACTGTTTTCGGAATTGATTTTTCAGATGCAGCTCACGTAGCGGCTAAACGTTATAAAGATATTCCAAATGTGTTTTTCTTTAAAGGCGATATCGCAAACTTGCCTTTTAAAAAAGAAAGTTTAGATTTTATTTTATGTGATCAAGTGATTCATCACACAGAAAATCCTCAAAAAACCTATGCACATTTAGCGTCATTATTAACTCCTAATGGCAAGTTTGCTTGTTATGTATATGCAAAAAAAGCATTACCTAGAGAATTATTGGATGATTACTTTAGAACAGCAACTCATTCATTATCACATGAAGAAATGTGGCAATTTTCTGACCAATTAACAGAATTAGGAAAAACTTTATCAGAATTAAATGTGAAATTCACTTCACCTGATATTCCTGCTTTAGGCATCAAAGGTGGTGAGTATGATATTCAACGTTTTATTTACTGGAATTTTTTAAAATGTTTTTATCATCCGAAATGGACAAAAGCTGAAAATGACTCTTGTAATTTTGATTGGTATTCCCCAAGTAATGCTCAACGTTATTCTCCTGATGAATATAAACAATGGGCTTATGATTTAAATTTAAAAATTGATTTTTTTAGAAGCGAAGAAGCAGCTCATACTTCCATAGTTTCAAAATAAGATGTGTGGCATTACTGGCATAATTAATTTGAATCAAAACAGAATTGATGAATCAATTATTTCATCAATGACTGATTCTATAGCTCACCGTGGCCCTGACGGGCGTGGTGTTTTTGTGGATGGAAATATTGCTTTTGGACACCGTCGTTTATCTATTTTAGATGTATCGGAAAAAGGTGCCCAGCCTATGCATTCTAAAACTAAAAACTGGACTATCATTTTTAATGGTTGTATTTATAATTTTAAAGAGCTACGTCAAGAACTCATCAACAAAGGTTCTACTTTTATATCTACAACTGATACAGAGGTAATTGTTGAAGGTTTGGAGATTTACGGCATTAAATTTTTTGAACGATTAAATGGAATGTTTGCAATTGGTGCCTATAACCATAGTAATCGCAAAGTATATTTAAGCAGAGATAAATTTGGAATAAAGCCTTTGTATTATTGGCATAACGAAAATACATTTTTGTTTTCCTCAGAAATAAAAGCATTTTTAAAACATCCTGATTTTAAAGTTGAGGTTGATTTAAGTTCGTTAAATGAATACTTTACGTTTCAAAATTTATTTTCTTTCCGTACATTATTTAAAGGTGTTGCCATGATACCTCCGGCAAATACTATAGAGATTGGAAAGGATTTTAAACAAGTAACACATAATAGTTGGTGGGATTATGATTTTTCTAAAACAGAAGAATCAATGACTTTTGAAGATGCTAAAGACGAAACTCTGCGTTTATTTCAACAAGCGGTCAAACGACAAATGGTGTCAGATGTTCCAGTAGGTGCTTATTTATCTGGAGGAATGGATAGTGGCGCTATAACAGCTGTTGGTTCAAAAATGATACCACGCATGGCTACATTTACGTGTGGTTTTGATATGAGTAGTGTTACTGGTGTGGAAGCTAATTATGATGAACGCCGGGATGCGGAATTAATGGCAAATGCATTTAAAACTGAGCATTACGAGCAAGTCATAAATGCTGGTGACTTATGTTGGAGTTTGCCAAAAGTAGTGTATCATCTTGAGGATTTAAAAGTTGGGATGAGTTATCCTAATTATTACATATCTCGCTTAGCATCTAAATTTGTAAAAGTTTGTTTGCAAGGTACTGGTGGTGATGAATTATATGGTGGTTATCCATGGAGATATTACAGAGTCTTTAATTCTTTAAATCAAAAAGAATTTTTCAATCAATACTATGGCTTTTGGCAACGGTTAGTTCCAGATGGACAAAAACAAGAATTATTTAATGATTCTGTTTTTAAAAAAATGGATATTAATGAACCACGCGAAATATTTGAACGCGTATTTACTTTTAATAATAAATTACAATACGATACGCCAGAACAACATATCAATAATTCGCTTTATTTTGAAATTAAAACTTTTTTACCTAGTCTGTTTTTAGTTGGTGATAAGTTGAGTATGGCAAATGGATTAGAAGAACGTTTCCCTTTTATGGATAACGATTTAGTTGATTTTGCACAGCGTATTCCTGTAAAACATAAATTGGGAAATTTATCGGCTGAAATAAATAGAATAAATGAGAACGATAGTTCTAAGATGAAGCAAACAGCAAGTTATCGAAATTTTGATGATGGAAAAAATGTTTTACGAAAAGCTATGACGAGCTTTATGCCTGAAAGTATTTTGAATCGCAAAAAGCAAGGGTTTAG
>JAYVIS010000089.1:0-4238 GCA_043769975.1 Bacteroidota bacterium | reverse complement strand
GCAGAAGCTGCAACAATCATATCTAAAGGAGAACCTGCTAAATCTTGTATTGTTGGATTGATAACTAATTTACCATCTATTTTAGCAACACGAACTTCTGAAATTGGTCCGTTAAAAGGAATATCAGAAACTGCAATAGCTGCACACGCTGCTAAACCAACTAATGCATCAGGCATTGTTTTTTTATCAGATGAAATTAATGAAATCATGATTTGAGTATCCGAATGATAATCATCTGGAAACTGAGGGCGCATAGCTCTATCTACAATACGAGAAATTAATACTTCGTAATCAGATAATTTTGCTTCTCTTCTAAAGAATCCGCCAGGGAAACGACCTGTAGCCGCATATTTTTCTTGATAATCTACTGTTAAAGGCAAAAAATCAATTCCTTCTTTTGCATCTTTGTTACTTACTACAGTAGCTAAAATCATAGTGCTACCTAATTTTACTACTACTGCTCCATCAGCTTGTTTAGCTAATTTCCCTGTTTCTAGGGTTACTATTCGTCCATCTCCTAAGTCGAACGAATGTTGAATTCCAATTTGTGACATCTTGTTTTTTTTGTTTTGTGTACCAACGTTTTTGGTACGGGTTTATATATTTATTCTAATTTTTGAGTTCAAATATAATAAGAAAGGCATCCCGATTACTCAGAATGCCTTTTTAATACATTAAATTATCATTACTATTTACGTAAATCTAATACTTTAATAAGAGCACGGTAACGCATAATGTCCGTGTTTTTTAAATAATCTAATAATGCACGACGCTTACTTACTAAATTTAATAGAGCACGTTGTGTACCAAAATCTTTTTTGTTAGATTTTAAATGGCCTGTTAAATGTTCAATACGGTGAGTAAATAATGCAACTTGAGCTTCAGATGAACCTGTGTTTTTATCGCTACCACCGTGTTTCTTGAAAATGTCTTTTTTTATTTCTGATGTTAAATACATATTTTTATTCTTTTATTATTATTCTTTAAATAGGGTTACAAATATAATCAATTTTGTTATACCTACAAGTTTTAAGGCTATTAATCGTCACTTTTTTTAAAAAATATACGAAAAAATCTTATTTTTTCAACTTTTACTTCGTAATCACAATCTTTTTAGTAATTATTTGGCTCGAATTTACTTTACAGTTTACCAAATATAATCCGCTTTGTAAGTTTTGAACAGGAATTGTGTATAGCTCAGAACCAACATTTTCAATTATTCCATGCAACACTTCTTTTCCAGTAACATCAGTTATATTATATACCAAAGCTGATCGCTCATTAACATCTAATAATATATTAATTTCGTTGCTAGCAGGATTTGGGAATAACTGAAAATCAAGGCTTGTCTTACTTATCTCAGTAACAGGTAACAAATAACCAATTGTGAATCGCTCTTGTATTTGGCAACCAAAATCACCATTAAAATTTTTAATAGTTGAAGGCGTAACTGCCGAATTAAATTTTAAAATACCGGTTCCTGGGTTTACAGGGTAAGACGTATAAGCCCACCAACTAATTCCATCACAACCTTCATCGTCCATCGTAAAAGTATAACAACCGTTTGGTAAACTTACTGTATCAACATATAATCCTACGGTTGCTGTTGTAGTTGCATAATTATTATTGATTCTACTTTTCACAATTACACCGGCATCATTCGTTATTTTCCAATTAGATTCGCTATAAATTCCATTACTTGCACTTACTGATTTATTTGCTTTAAAATAAACAACAAATTTACTTGGGTATGATTTCACATCAACAAACTTTGAAGTGTAAACGTTATTATAAGTGTTTTGGTCACCAACCAAACCATTTACTTTGTTAATAGAAACCTCAAATACATTAGATTCATTTCCGTTAAACACAACAACACTTGAGCCTAAATCAACAATCGTATCTTGTAAAAAACTTAAATTTCCTGTAAACGTATATGTACTTATTGCTCCACCTTTTAAATTATAATTCAGCACAACGCTTGTAATATTTGTAGTACCTGTATTTTTAATTTTCACTTTAGGATTAGAGCAAATATTGTTTGAACGAATATAATTTGCATCATCTGTTGGGGCCATAATATCTTCTATTGATGCATCTAAACTATAATTTGGAGCAGAATAAGTTATTAATTGTGAAACAACATTATAACCACCAGAAGGTGAACCTGAAGTGTATGGCTCCATATCAATATCAGTAGTAAAAGTAGTTGCCGAAGTAGTATATGGTGTGATATCATGAAAAATTGGTTTCACAATATTTCCAGGACACCAATTTGCTCTGTCATAAATCCAAGTACCAGTTTGAGGAAAAATATCATTTACACCGCAATCAGCTCTCCATAATTGTTTTTGAGAAACAGGCGTTCCATTTACTTTTAAATTGTAATACTTACTGCAAAATTCACCACAACCATTATCATCAGAACCATGTCCGCTAATTGTATTTTTCACATAAGCTTTTGTTACAGGAGCCATATATGATTTTGCTTTTGGAACCAAATAATTTTCAATAGGATTACCAGCATTACCATAAGGAAAATAACCATCATAAATATTTTTAATGGCCACATTGTTCATTGGTGGTGTACCTTCAATAAATTCTATTTTTAAAGTTAAAGTAAAACCCCAAGAATAACCATCATATTTATACCTAAAATCAAGATTTCCATTTAATACAGATGAGTAATCTGTAATATCCATGATGTAATCATTTTTACGATTTGTAGTTAACCAATCTGTTGCATAAGGAGTAATGACTCTAGCAATTTCAACCGTATCAGCACCAGGAGGCTTAACCCATAATTGGGTGGTATAATCCCATGAACCGCAATAAGTTGTTCCTCCAGGGCAAGCGTATCGCCCTAAAATATAATGTAATCGAATTTTGCGGTAAGTCTTTCCGGTTGGTAATACAGCAGACGTATCGTAATTACCATAATACGTTAACTTTCTTAAATTATAAACTGTTACCCAAGTTGTATCACCAACTGCAGCTTTACTTTCTTGCATTACTAAAGAAAATAAGATGATTGCTATTATTTTTTTCATATTACTAAAATGTTTTAGTAAAAGTAGTAAAGTTTATTGAAACCATGATAAAAAAATGGATTTGATTATTGGAATCTTAAAAATATAAGCTTGATTTACGAAACATAAAACAGCCTTAAAAAGAAAAAGTTAGAGATAATTTGAAAGCTATATTTTTTTCAAAAATAGGACTTGCATACTCTCCATATTTAACAAATACGCCGCCACCAAATCCTATATAAACCATATTCAAGTAATTATACTTGTATAAATTTTTAAGCATTAAACCACCTTCATAATATCCTTTTTCCATAGTTTTAAACTTTAATTGCTGATGCTGTTGAGCATTAGATAATGAACCAAAACCAATACTATTGTGCAAAATTATCTCAGGTTGAAAGTTTTTGCTTTTACACAACAGAGTACCGAAATTGTGTGATGAAAAAAGATTGGTGTATTTATCAGAAATAAATTCATATAGTCCCATAGTTTGAAATGTGTTTTCAACATAAATAGAACTTTTTGAAAAACTTCCATTTCCATTAAATAATAAAGGGTAAGGCAATTCACTATCTATTATGCCACTTTCCAAAAGGATATGTGTTTTTCCAATATTTTTTATGGTGAACGTTTTTTCTAAACCAATAGAAAATTTATTATAATCATAATTTCCATAACCTGAAGTTTTAAATCCTTTTGAATATGAAAAGTGAAGAATTGGATATTTGGATCCTTCAGAAATGAGTTGCCCTAATGATTGAACTAATCTTTCTTTATAGGCATATCGTCCTTTAATTTTAAATTCCGTTGATTTAAATTCAGAATTATTTGGTGTGTTATAAAGATCGTTTGAAAAAATATAATCGTATGTTGGCTTTTTAGTCATTTGAGTTAATCCAATACTGGCGGTAAAGTATTTTAGAGCTCTAAAGTTTAAACTAAATTCGTACTGATCAATAAAATCCATTCTCGAAGTTAAAATAGTTCTATTATAATTGTTTTTTGAATAAAAATTTTGCGTACGTGCAGGCTCATCAATATCATGTGAGTAAGCATATTTTATAAAATAATCTTTACTATTATTTTTAAATAGAATACGTGTATCAAAGCCATATTTTAATTCTTTATCTTTATAGCCATAACCAAGGTAACCACCAATATTAAATAATCTTGAAAATCTATCGTTTGAGTGAATACCTGCTCCAAAGC
>JAYVIS010000088.1:0-13346 GCA_043769975.1 Bacteroidota bacterium | reverse complement strand
TAACTCCAACATTTACAAAAATATTGTGATTATCGTTTATATTATAATTTGCTCCGCCTTTTATTGTGTAACCCAATTGCCATTTCCAACCTGGAGTAGCTACTCTTAATTCTTTCGAATCTCTAGTATATATTGTTCCCTTATGAGTGATAGTATCACTATAACCAATTGCATTATAATAAGTTGTGTCTGATAAAACTAAGTCTTTACGTTTATAATAATCTATTCTGTTATATCCAGAATACGAACCTGTTCCGGTTAAGAAAGCTGACCATTTATCTTTTTTAAATTCTCCTTGAAGAAATAAACCAGCCCACTTATTTTTACTATCGAAATTACTGCCATAAACATCATTTTTCTTTTTTATAAAGTTTGAAGGTGTATTTGGATCTAAATTTGGATTTTTATTACTTCCTCCTTCTACATAATAATCTCCACCTAATAAATTATAAACTGAATAAGTATGAAAACCTCTATAATATCTTAAATCAATCCCGTAAGTTAGGGTAAAAAACTGGTTTAGTTTGCTTGTAACTGTTGACAAAACACCAAACCAGCGATGGTTATTATTATTCGATCTTAATATTGTTGTTGATTTATGTTCATTAGGTGAATATAAATTATCTATAAATGTTGAATTAGAATTAAATTTTGGATCAACTAAATAATAGCCAGTTAATGTATCTCTGCCAGAAAAAGTGGGAGAAAAACTTGTTCCACCCCCTTTACCAAAAGAAGCATATGCTACGGTTGAGAGGTTAGTATTTCCTGATATTTTCCAAAAATGATTAATATTTATTAATGGCTTATGGTAATAATTAATTTTATCATTCATTAACCCTCCATTTAGTATGCCTTGATCAGGATTCCAACGTAAATCTCTATCTCCTTGTGTTGGAGTAGTAAATCGAGTGGTGGTTTTTATACTTTTAACTACAGAATCGTAATCAATACCAAGTTTTAAAGCCATATCCTTACTGTAAACTGAAATTGGAACCTTAGTTGTTCTTTGACCGTGACTTTGTGGTGCGCCATTTGCACCAATACTAATTATATGTCGTGGGTTTGGCATAAATTGAACTTTAGCAAAGTAAGAATAGGCGTTTGTCCATGTTTGTTCTGCCCAACCATTTCCTGTTTTGTAAGTTCCAGCTAAGGTAAATCCCCATTTATTATTTATGATTCCCGAATTATATGAAAGAGCCATTAAATTATGTTGGTTATTTCCCCATTCTTTTTTCACAACCATTTGTTGTTTTTGTTCAATTCCATTTGTAATAAAATTCATAGTACCACCTAATGATACAACTGCTAATTTTGATGCTCCTAAGCCTCTTTGAATTTGCGCACTTTTGGTAATATCTTTTAAACCATCCCAATTACTCCAATAAACTTGACCGTTTTCCATGTCATTTACAGGAATTCCATCAACCATAACGGCTATATTTCGTTGATCAAATCCACGAATTGTAACTCTAGAATCGCCGGCACCACCCCCACTACTTGACGCATATGCTCCAGGAGTACTATTTGCAATCATACTTATATCTCGTCCTCCTAATTCTTCTTGAATTTTAGTGGCTGAAATTGAACTAAACGCAACAGGTGTTTCTCTAATTTGAGCAACATTAGCAACTACTTCAACTTCATTTAATACATTATTTTCTAATTTAATTTCTATTTTTTTATTTTCATCCAATTTTATTTTCTGTTTATAAGAAGTATACCCAAGCATTGAAATAACAATATTATATTCTCCTTTGGGTAATTTAATTGTAAAATTTCCATCTAAATCAGCTACAGTTCCTACGCCTGCTTTCGCTAATACTGATGCTCCAATAAGCGCTTCATTATTTTCTGAATCTAAAATTTTCCCAGAAAGAGTAAACGTTTCAACATCTTGAGCATTTGCTATAAATGAGCAAAGAAGGGAAATAAATAAAATACTTTTTTTTAGCATATTTTTTTTTAAATATAAAGGGCTGAATTTTGAATCAGCCCTTCATGCATTAATTAAATCTTAAATTAACTTATTGGATTATTAATTTTTCAGTTATTGAACCTACTTCATTTTTAACTATGGCATAATAAACTCCATTTGCCAAGCCTAAATTTCTAATAACCACTGTTTTGTCAGCATTAACTGATGAATAAACAACTTGACCAATTGCATTAATAATAGTTATGCTTTGAATATTTTTATCACTTACAAAAGCAATTTCATTTCCATTAGCTGGATTTGGAAATACTTTTAAATAAACAGATTTCACATTTTCGTTAACTCCAACCACTTTACAATCACAGGTATGCATACCTACATTTGTCCAATTATTGTTTGGTAATGAATCCCATTGTAATTTTACATTAAAGGCAGAAGGATTTGAAGTTTCGCCTGCTTTAATAGTTGCTTTACGTTGTAAAGAATGATCTTTTGTCCACCATTTACCAACAGTTCCATCATAAGGAGCAACATCACTCCAAGCAGGAACTGGTTGTTCTCCAATTTTACCAAAAATATCTAAACGAGTATATGGAATTTTTTTCACTAAAACCATTGCATCATCACCATTCATAAAAGTTGGTGCAGGATATGCTCCATCGTTTTGTTGCCCTAATGCTTGCAAAACTGGAGAACATGCTGGAGAAGATGCTGTAGTTCCAGAAGTAACACCTACCCCATTTGTAATTACAAACGTACTATAAGAATTAATTGAACCAACTAAATCAGTACTGTCACTTCCTGTAGCATTACCATTAGAATAACGTACCAAGCGATAATTACTCATATTAATAGTTGCTGAAGTAGGGTTGTAAAACTCCATTGCTTTACTATTTCCGCTTCCTTCAACGTATTCTGAAATAAATAAATCTGTACATTGTGCTTTACCTAAAAAGCTCATTGTTACTAATGATAAACTAAGTAATGTTTTTTTCATTTTGTGTATTTTTAAATTAAAATTATTTTTTAATAAGTGGTTAAAGGCAGCTGTTTTTAAGAACTAAAAACTCTTCTTTTAGGGTGTTCACTTATTTCGGGTCAAAACTATAACAAATTGATTTGATTTCAAACTATTGTGAATAAATATGACAATTTGGTAATAATTTGGTCACATTAAGTTTTAAATGTTAAAATTTCCCTTGGAAGCTAACGATATCGCCAATAATAACGCTAACATTCTTCAACTTTAAAAAAAACATCTCTTCATTAAAAATTTTCATTTTTTAACGAATAATTACCCTAACAAAAGGCAATAAAAGTTACATTTGCTTGTTTAACGACAATATTTTAAATATGACAAAAATTATTTCCATCACCTTATCAATTCTATCTTTTGGAGCAATTGCCCAATCATCATTTAATTTTAGTGTAAATGGTGCTTTAAAAAATATTAAAGAAAACTCGAAAGTTTATATTCATCATAAATGGAATGATGCTACTATTACAGATAGTGTTAAAGTAAAAGCAGGTAAATTTTCATTAAATGGAAAATCTACAGAGCCAAATATGTATTGGATTACAAAATTAAATAATTCGAACGATCAGCCCAATTTGATATTTTTTGTTGATGCTGGTAAAACTAGCATAACTGGTAATATGGATAGTTTACCTTTTGCAAAAGTAACTGGTGGTCCAACACAAAAAGATTATTTAGATTATAATATGTTGATGGGTGGATTTAGTTTAAAACAACAAGCTATTGTAAATGCTTATAATGAGGCAAAAGCTAAAGGCGATAATAACGTCATGAATCAAAAAGTTCTTGAATATCAAGCAATGGATAAGGAAGTAAAATCTGCCTTAGAAGGTTATATCAAATCTCATTCAAAATCACCAATTAGTGGTTATGCTATTTATTATAATTTTCAAAATTCAACTGCCCCTATCGAAGAACTTGAGAAACTAGTAAATCTATTAGATAAAAGTACTGAAAATACAAAATACGGTAAATTGGGTAGAGAAAAGTTAAATCAAATGCGTGGCACTACCATTGGTTACGAAGCTTTAAATTTTGCCCAAGCGGATCCAAATGGCAAAATGGTAAACTTAAAAGATTTAAAAGGAAAATATGTCCTTGTTGATTTTTGGGCAAGTTGGTGCGGGCCCTGTCGTGCAGAAAATCCTAACGTTGTAAAGGCTTATAATAAATATAAAGACAAAGGATTTACAGTATTAGGAGTATCATTTGACCAAAATAAAGATGCTTGGATAAAAGCCATTGCAACAGATAATTTAACTTGGACACAAATAAGCGACCTTAAAGGTTGGGGAAATGAAGCTGGAAAACTATATAGTATCACGAGCATACCTCAAAATTTACTTCTTGATAAAGAAGGCAAAATTGTTGCAAAAAACCTTCGAGGAGCAGAATTAGATGCCAAGTTAGAAGAAATCATAAAATAATTTTTATTACTATAAATAAACAATTAGATATTTTTTAATTTGTAAT
Organism: Bacteroidota bacterium; assembly: GCA_043769975.1. Taxonomy (GTDB): domain Bacteria; phylum Bacteroidota; class Bacteroidia; order B-17B0; family Aurantibacillaceae; genus UBA4416. Next base: position 8,898 of record JAYVIS010000088.1, on the reverse strand, counting down.
AAAACAAAAACTAATTATAAATTTGCTATCCTTAAAATAAAACAAAAAACAAAACGAATATGAAGAAAAGTACTTTAGGATTTTTAACCTTATCAGCATTTACCTTAACATCATTTGCTCAAACAAATGAACCTGTTATTATGACAATAAACGGGAAGCCTGTATACAAAAGCGAATTTGAAAATGTTTACAGAAAAAACAGTGGAAAAGAAGTTAGTAAAGAACAAAAATCGGTTAAAGAATATGTTGATTTATTTTCTACTTTTAAAATGAAAGTTTTTGAAGCTGAAGCAAATGGATTAGATACTAACGCAGCATTTAAAACTGAATTAGCTGGCTATCGTAAACAATTAGCAGCGCCTTATTTAACTGATAAGAATGTGAATGATGCCTTATTACAAGAAGCATATGACCGCATGAAAACAGAAATTAAAGCTCAACATATTCTAATACGAATTGAAGAAGGTGCTTTACCTAAAGACACAATTGAAGCTTATACTCGTTTAATGATTATTAGAGATGCTATAAATGGAAAAGCTACTTCTGCTGCGAAATTAGCAGAATATGAAAACATCTTAAAAAAGAGTTCTTCAGGATTATCTAAAAACTCAACAAAAAAAGATAGCGCTTCTTTTAAAGCAAAACTTGACGCAGTTAAAAACTTGAATGCAACTGTAACTACTGGTACTGATAAATTTAGTGAGGTTGCCAAAAAAACATCTGAAGATCCATCAGCACTTGAAAACGGTGGAGATTTAGGCTATTTTTCATCATTACAAATGGTATATCCATTTGAAAATGCTGCATACAAAACAAATGTAGGAGAAATCAGTATGCCTATTCGCACTCGTTTTGGTTACCACATTTTGAAAGTAAATGATAAACGACCAAGCCAAGGCGAAATTTTAACTGCTCATATAATGGTTGCATTTACTAAAGAAATGGGTGAAAAAGAAAAAGCAAATTTAAAAACTAAAATAGATGAAATATCTACTAAGTTAAAAGCTGGTGGAAAATTTGAAGATTTAGCTCGTCAGTTTTCTGATGATAAACAAAGTGCTGAAAAAGGTGGTCAAATTCAATGGTTTGGAAGTAGCAGAATGCCAATTGAATATGAAAGAGCGGCTTTTGGATTACAAAAAAATGGAGATTACAGTGAACCATTTACAACTAAATACGGTTGGCATATTGTAAAACGTATTGACAAAAAAGGCTTAGCAAGTTTTGATGATATGAAAAGTGATTTGAAACAACGCATCGGAAAAGATAGTCGTACTCAAGCAGGTAGAATTTCATTAATTGCAAAAATTAAAACAGAAAATAATTTTAAAGAAAATGCAACTGCAAAATCAGATTTTTTAAAAGTGTTAGATTCTACAGTATACCAAGGAAAATGGGATGCTAAAAAAGCAGATAAATTGGGAAACAAAGAATTGTTTACATTAGGAACTGTAAAAAATACTCAAAATGATTTCGCAAAATACATTGAAACTCATCAAACAGCCAGAGCCAAAATGGATAACAATATGTTTTTACAACAGTCTTATAAAGAGTTTGTTGACGAAACGGTAATAAATTACGAAGATGCTAATCTTGAATCAAAATATCCTGAATATAGAAATCTATTGAAAGAATATAGAGATGGGATTTTGTTATTTGATTTAACAGATAGAGAAGTTTGGAGCAAGGCAGTAAAAGACACTGCAGGGCTTAGAGTATTTTATAGCAAAAATAAGAACAACTATCTTTGGGAAGAACGCGCAGAAGTTACTACTTACAAATGCCTTGACGAAAAAATTGCGAAAGAAGTTCGTGGAATGTTGAAGAAAAATAAAACTGAAAAAGAAATAGTTGAAACAGTTAATAAATCTTCTCAATTAAATCTTACGGCTGAAAGCATTACTTATTTAAAAGGTGATAATAAGGATGTTGATGCTAATTGGAAACAAGGAATTGTTGCAGCTGACATTAAAGATGCGAAAGAAAACAAAGTAATCGTTTTAGTTGTAAATAAAATTTTACCAAAAACACCAAAAACTATCGCTGAAGCAAAAGGAATGATCACTGCTGATTATCAAAACAACTTAGAAAAAGAATGGTTAGCCTATTTAAAAAACAAATATGTAGTTAAGGTAAATCAGGACGTTTTAAATACTGTAAAATAAAAAACATAAATACTTAAAAAAAGGCTGTGACAATTATTGCTACAGCCTTTTTATTTTAAAAAATTAGTGAAAGTAAATACTCATATTAATAATTTGTTTTGCCTTTTAATATTTACAATATTATTTAATGCCTGCAGTAACTCTGAACAAAAAACGGCTGAAAATGATAAAGTGATTGCAAAGGTTAATAAAAAAACGTTGAATTTATCTGACTTAACTCAATTTACACAGAAAGGACTTTCAAAATCAGACAGCCTGCTTTTAACTTCCAAATACATTGATAAATGGATTTCAGATGAAGTGTTTTATCAAGAAGCCGTAATTTATTTATCAACTGAAGATATAAATATTGAAAAAGAAATTGAAAACTATCGGAAAGAATTAATAACGCATAAATTTCAGTCCAAACTAATTGAAGAGAAATTAGACACAACAATTTCTCAATCAGAAATAGAAGATTATTATAACAAAAATTCCAAAAACTTTTTACTTAAAAACAACATTGTAAAAGTATTGTATGTTAAAACACCATTAGCAATACCTAATTTAGATAAACTAAAAAAACTATGTTATTCTACTAACCCAAAGGATTCAGAACCACTTAACTCATTATGTATTCAATATGCTAACAATTTTTACACTAACAATAATGCGTGGTTGATGTTTGATGATTTAAAGAAAGAAATTCCTCAATTAAAAGAAGTACCAGAATACAGTCTTCAAAACGGAAAAATATTTGAATTTAATGATAACACTAGTTTCTATTTTTTGAAAATAATTGAGATAAAATCTAAAAACACATTATCACCACTTAATTTTGAGAAACACAATATAAAGTCAATGCTATTAAATGAGCGAAAACAAAAATTAATCAATAGCATTAAAAAAGATTTTTTTGAAAAAGCAAAATCCAGTAATCAAATAGAAATTTATAAATAAATCCAAATGAACTTAAAATTAATAATTGCCATCCTATTTCTAAGCTTTTTAACAAAGGCACAACCACAAATATTAGATAAGGTTATTGCAATAGTTGGAAAAAATCCATTATTGCTTTCGGAAGTAGAAACTGCTTTGGTTCAGCAAAAAGAAAAATCCTTGCTTGATCCAAATGCTCGATGCAAATCTTTCGAAGATTTATTATTTCAAAAATTGCTATTATCTCAAGCTGATAGAGATAGTATTACGGTAGAAGATAAAGAAGTTGATGGAGAGTTAAACCGTCGTATTAATTACTACGTGGGAATGCTTGGAAGCGAAGAGAAATTTGAACAATTTTACGGTAAACGTATTAGTGTTTTTAAAGATGAGTTAAGAGATGATGTAAAAAATCAATTAAAAGCTCAAAAAATGCAGCAGAAAATTACAGGTGATTTAAAATTAACACCTAGTGAAGTAAGAATGTATTTTAATACTATACCAACGGATAGTTTACCTCTAATAAATTCAGAATATGAAATTGGACATATTATAAGAAAACCTCCTGTTAATGATGTAACAAAAAAAGAAGCTAGAGATTTATTAGAAACATACAGACAACGTGTTGTTAATGGAGAAAGCATGAGTGTGTTATGTGCCTTATACAGTGAAGATCCTGGTTCTGCAAAAAATGGCGGCAGATATGAATCTGTTATGCGTGGACAGTTTGTTCCAGAATTTGAAGCAGTTGCTTTTAAATTAAAAGCTGGTGAAATATCTGAAATATTTGAAACAACTTATGGTTATCATTTTATACAATTAGTTGCTCGCAAAGGAGAATCTGTGGATGTAAGACATTTATTAATGTCGGCTAAAATATCTCAATTAGACGTATTAAAAGCAAAAAATGAATTAGACAGTATTCAAAAATTAATATCTAATGGAACTTTAAGTTTTAATGCAGCTGCCTTAAAATATAGTGATGAAAAAGAAACCAAACAAAATGGTGGCTTAATTGTAAATCCTCAAACTAACAGTACAAAGTGGGAAGTTGAGGAACTTGGACAGACGGATCAAAACCTTGTTTTTATGCTAGATAAAATGCAAGTAGGCGAAGTTACTCCAGTAATACAGCATGTTGGAACAGATGCTAAACAAGCATGGAGAATTGTTTATTTAAAATCACGTTCAGAACCACATAAAGCTAATCTTAAAGATGATTACACTAAATTATTAAATATGGCAACATTTGATAAACAAAAGAAACTAATTACTGATTGGATTGGTAAAAAATCTAAAACTACATATATTAAAATAAATAGCGAATTTAATAGTTGTAAATTAGAATATAACTGGACTATTACTCCTTAATACTTCTAATTTAAAAATATTGTTTTTTTTATTATACAACAAAAATAATTGAAGTAATATCGTCAACTTGCTCGTTGGATGATACCCAATTATCAAATTTTGATTTTAAAGAATTTAAATAATCTTTAACTAAGGCTTCTTCAATTAGTGTTTGAAATCCTTTCCTTTTCAATTTATTTAAATCCGTTCCTCCTATTTGGTCAACAATGCCGTCGGTATATAAAATAAAACCATCATTTTTATTTAATAAATAGGATGTAGTAACTGGAGCTTCTGTAACATGCGTTTGTACTGAACCTACTGTACATTTAGAACCTTTTACTAATTGAATTTTATTATCAATTACCAAAAACATATTAGAATTTGCACCTGCAAATTTTAATTCGTTTGTTTGATTATTAAATACAGCAACCGACATATCAACACTATCTTGAATTCCCGAATTCGATTGTTGCTTTAATGCAATTTTTATTTGATTATTAATGCTTTCTAAAATCAAACTTGGATTGGTTAATTTATTTTCAAATAATGCTTTTTGAATAGCTGTGTTTACAAGTATTGTAAGCAAAGCTCCTGGTACACCATGACCTGTGCAATCAGCAATAATAAAAATTTTATTATTTTCAATTTCATCAATCCAATAAGTATCACCACTTACAATATCCTTTGGTTTATAAATTATTAAACTGTTTGATGCATTGATACTAGTTGGCAATTCGGGCAACATTGCATTTTGAATACGTTTAGAATAATTGATACTAGCAGTAACATCATTATTTTTTTCCTCAATAATTTTATTAATAACCGATAATTTTTTATTAGATTTCCTTTGAATGTATAAGGCATAACCAATCGATAATGAAGTGGCCAAACCTAATACAATAATCATTGTAAATAAACTTCTATGAGATTTTGGATAACATACCATATAATCATCCTCTGCACCAAAAAAAGATTCTTTTAACCCAATATGTTCAACATGGTGCGGATCATTTTTAAACAAATCGGATTGTGAACTAATCAAACCTATTTTGAATACAAAAATTAGGATTAGGATGTTTTTCATAAAATGTTTTGTTAGGTAAAACTGGTTATTTTATATGCGCTTCAAAAAAATCTTTAAAAATTCGAGAAATCGTTATAAAATTAAATTATGTAATAATAATAAAAATCAGTCCCTAATTAGTTTAAAAAGCGAGTTCTTTTTGTTTTAAAGAGTTTAAAAAAATAATTGCATCTTCTTCGGTTGCAACTACCTTATACTTTCCTTTCGGCATTTGAACCTTAATAAAAAAATTAGCAATTATTCTATAAGCTAAATTATGTGCAATTACCGCTGAAGCTAAAATTGGTGTAACATCTTCAAGTTTCAATGCATTATCACGTGCTTCTTTTGTGACAATAACATTTTCTCCAGCTTCAAAAATAAAATAGGATTTTTTATTTTTAGTAATTTCATTAAAAGAATCTGCCATTCTTAATTGCAGAGGAATATCTAAAATAGTATTGTCATGATAAAAAACATGCACCATACCATCTTCTCTTAAACTAAGGGTAGCTTCTGGTAATTTTATTTGTTTTATTATTTTCACAAAAAATCCTTATTCAATTTAATTAGGTTTGTAAAACCCCAACGTTATATTGTTTAGTAATCGGTGAATGGTTTGCTGCTTCAATACCCATGCTAATAACTTTACGAGTATCTAACGGATCTATAATTGCATCTATCCAAATTCTACTTGCAGCATAATATGGAGTTGTTTGCTCATCATAACGATCCTTCGTTTTATTATATAATTCAGCTTCTTTTTCTGGAGTAATTTCTTCGCCTTTTGCTTTTAAACTTGCAACTTCTATTTGTACTAAAACTTTAGCAGCTTGTGCTCCTCCCATTACAGCAATTTGTGCTGTTGGCCAACCAACTATTAAACGTGGGTCGTAAGCTTTACCACACATTGCATAATTTGCTGCTCCGTAACTATTTCCCATAATAATAGTAAACTTTGGAACTACAGAGTTTGCCATTGCATTTACTAATTTTGCTCCATCTTTAATAATGCCTCCTTGTTCGCTTCTAGAGCCAACCATAAAACCGGTTGCATCTTGTAAAAACACTAAGGGTATTTTCTTTTGGTTGCAATTCATAATAAAACGAGCCGCTTTATCAGCACTATCACTATAAATAACACCACCAAACTGCATTTCTCCTTTTTTACTTTTCACAACTTTACGTTGATTAGCAACAATGCCAACTGCCCAACCATCAATTCGAGCATAAGTGCACACTATAGACTGACCATATAATTCTTTATATTCTTCATGCTCGCCATTATCAACCAAACGCTCAATAATATCACGCATTTCGTATTGCTTGTCATTAAGGATACCATACATTTCTTTTTGATCCTTTTTAGGAAGTACGGGTGTTTCGCGGTTAAAACCAGCTTTATCATAATCCCCTACTTTACTCATAATGTTGCGAATGCGTGTTAAGCAATCAGCATCATCTTTACATTTATAATCTGTAACTCCACTAATTTCACAATGTGTTGTTGCACCACCTAAAGATTCGTTATCGATTGTTTCACCAACTGCGGCTTTAACTAAATAACTACCTGCTAAAAAGATTGAACCAGTTTTATCTACAATCATGGCTTCATCGCTCATAATAGGCAAATATGCACCACCAGCAACGCAACTTCCCATAACGGCCGAAATTTGTAAAATACCCATTCCACTCATCACAGCATTATTTCTAAAAATACGTCCGAAGTGTTCTTTATCAGGAAAAATCTCGTCTTGCATTGGTAAATAAACTCCAGCGCTATCAACTAAATAAATAATTGGTAAACGGTTTTCCATTGCAATTTCTTGAGCTCTTAAATTCTTTTTTCCTGTTATTGGAAACCATGCACCTGCTTTAACAGTTGCATCATTAGCAACAACAATGCATTGTTTACCGCTTACATAACCAATTACAATAACTACGCCTCCACCAGGACAACCGCCGTGTTCAGCATACATTTCATAACCTGCAAAAGCACCCATTTCAAAGCGAGGAGTGTCTTTATCTAATAAAAAATCAATACGCTCTCGCGCAGTCATTTTCCCTTGTTCATGTAATTTTTCGATACGCTTTTTTCCGCCACCTTCGTAAACTTTTTGTAAGCGTTGTTCCATTTGCGAAATAAGCAAACGCATTTTATCATCGTTTTTATTGAATTCTAAGTCCATAGGATGTTTTAATTGTTAAGCAAATATAAGGAATGGTTAATATAATAAAACTAATTTACATGTTATTTAAAGCAAAAAAAACACCTATTAATTAACAGGTGTTTTTGCATTCTACATAAGTTATTTTTTAGAAATATTTATTCAAAATATTCTTTCATTCTGTCAAAAAATCCTTTTTCTTTTCTATTTGGATTTGGAGTAAAGTTTTTTGATTCTCTTAATGTTTCTAAAGCTTTTTTCTCATCACTTGATAAATTCTGAGGAGTCCAAACATTAATGTTTACTAACAAATCGCCGTGTCCGTATGAATTTATATCGGGTAATCCTTTACCTTTTAATCGTAGCACTTTACCACTTTGAGTACCTGGTTCAATTTTAATTTTTACTTTAGCATCAACCGTTGGAATTTCAATACTTGTTCCTAAAGCTGCATCAGCAAAGTTAACATAACTATCATAAAACAAATTACTACCATCACGCTTAAGTAATTCATGTTCTTCTTCTTCTATTACAACTAATAAATCTCCATTAACACCACCTCGAGGAGCGGCATTTCCTTTTCCACTTACCGATAACTGCATTCCTTCTGCAACACCTGCTGGAATATTAACTGATAATACTTCTTCTTCACGCACAATTCCATCACCATGGCACGTATTACACTTATCTTTTACAATTTTACCTTCACCATTACAAGTACTACAAGTAACCTGAGTTTGCATTGCGCCTAAAAAAGTTTGTTGAGTTCGCGTTTGAACACCATGTCCGTTACAAGATTTACAGGTTTCAAATTGTCCGCTTTTAGCACCAGATCCCTTACATGTATGACAACTCACAAACTTATTAACTTTCAATTTTTTCTCTACACCCTTAGCAACTTCGCTTAGGGTTAATTTCACTTTTATTCGAAGGTTTGAACCACGCATCACACGTCTTCCACCACCACTTCTTTGGCTTCCGCCAAAACCACCACCTCCAAAAATATCACCAAAATTGCTGAATATGTCATCCATATTCATACCGCCGCCGTAATGACCACCGCCGCCATTGCCAGATGCTCCACCTACTCCAGCGTGCCCATATTGATTGTAACGCTGTCTTTTTTCAGGATTACTCAATATCTCATATGCTTCTGCAGCTTCTTTAAACTTATCTTCAGCTACTTTATCATCTGGATTTTTATCCGGATGATACTTAATTGCTAACTTAC
>JAYVIS010000087.1:0-3197 GCA_043769975.1 Bacteroidota bacterium | reverse complement strand
AAAGCCTGACCCGCAGGGTAACGCCCAAAGAAATATTAAGCTAACCTTAAAACGTTGATTGGCTGAATTGTTAGACTTTGAGTAACATTTTCAATTTGAGAAGTAACACTAGATTTAGGTTCCTCTAGTTTATTTTGAAATTTATTAACCCCAACTAAAATCAATTTACCATCTTTAAAATCAGTAATTAGTTTGTCAGCATCCTCTTTTATGAGAGCTTGAATATAATTTAGTTTTAAGGCATTAATTAAACCACCTTTTGATTCAATATCTTTAAAAACATCCCATGCTTTTTCGCAAAGTGTTTTAGTTATGGTTTCGATATAATAAGACCCAGCGGCCATATCAGACACTTTATTTAAATAGCTTTCATCTTTCAAAATTAATTGTTGATTGCGAGCCATTCGACTGCTAAAATCATTATCTGAATTAATTCCAAAATCAAATGGGAAAACTACAATGCTATTTGCGCCACCAATACTTGCACTCATTGTTTCGGTTGTTGAACGTAACAAATTGTTATAAACATCAATATTTGTTTTATTCACTAAAGTTGTTTGTGCGTGAATATGAATTTGTGCATCACAGTTATATTGCTCTAAAATAAAATGGGTCAATTTCCTTAAAGCACGAAGCTTGCAAATTTCCATGAAAAAATCGCCACCAACAGATGCTGTTATGTGCAACGATTTAAGTTCAGCTAATTTATTTTGTGTGGTTAATTCGTTTAAATATTCATTGATATGAGAAACCGTAAAAGCTAATTGATTTACAGGATTTGCCCCAGATTCATTATAAATACTAGTGTTTATAGAAATTGTATTTTCCGAATTTGGTACGTTTATTTTACCATTTAAAATAGTATCACTTTCAACAAAACAATAATGATTGTAATTTTTAGTTTCTAAAAATGTGTTTAATTCTCCTTCAAATTCAGGAGCAACTTCGAATAAAGAATAAATATGTTCAAATAAAATACCTTTACATAAAGTTTCAAAATTTGTTTTCTGTGTAATTTTAAAAACTAAACCAGAGGCTCCATTTTGTAGTGCATTTAATGCTTTGGTATTTGCAGTTTTTTCGTCAGTTACATTTATGTATTCACAAATACTCCAATCACTTGATATTGAAGAGTTTTTGTCACTTAATTGAATGTCTTCTTTAGTGTAAAAAGGTTTAACATCAATGCCACTGTTTGTTTTCCAAACAAGGGTATTAAAATCAATTCCTTTTAAATCTTTTATAATTTGTTCTTTCCAGGCTTGTGCCGTGGTTGCATTAAATTCAGAAAATAAATGTTGCATGATAATAACTGAAATTAAAATGTTTGAGAAATTTCTCTTTTAATATAACTAATGGCGATATCAGTAGGTAATTTAGAATCAAGACTAGCTGTATTGTTTAAAATCATCATTGCTAAATCATTACTTGGAGCATCAGCCGACACTTTAGAAGAAGTAATGTTAATAGTTCTTATTATTTCTTCTTTAGCTGTTTTTACTAATTCCCAAGCGCCTGCTGAAATATAAATTTGTTGTGATAAATTATGTTCGTATTCTGTTTTTACCGCAACTACTAAATCGTGATGTAATTGACGAGTACTCATTCCATTTTTATTAACTCTTACAACAAGGCTATTTGGATTAATGCGTTCTAAAAAAATAACGATACGCTCATAAGCTTGTATTTTAAGTGGCGTAATAGTTGCTAATGATGTTTTTTTTAATTCATATTCTCGTCTTCTTTGATCATTATCTAAAAAACGTTTAACTAAAAAATAGGCAGCTGCAAAAACTGCTAGCGCTGGGATTATGATTTTAAGAAGTTCAATAAATGATTCCATAGTGGTGGGTTTATAGTTATGTTTTTGATCCTATTGGTATAATGTAATGATGCGTTAAAGATACACAAATAAAATATTCATTTTAAATTCATTATTAGTTAACCACCTGCTTTTTTTGCTTTATAGTTAGCTTTAGTAAGTAATTCTAATAATTTGTCTCGGTTGTCACCTTGTATCAATATGTTTCCGTCTTTGGAATTTCCACCAACCCCGCATTTTTGTTTCAATAATTTAGTTAAATCATTTAAATCATTTTCAGTACCAACAAATCCACTAATACGAGTTAATAATTTTCCACCACCAATTCTGTCTAAAAATAATTTTAAGTTTTGCTGTTGTGGTGGTAAGGTATCATTTGTTTCTTCATCATTACTTTCGTAATTAAAATTTGGATTAGTCGAGTAAACCACATTTACTCTGGTTTTGTCTTTTTTACTCATTTTTTTCTAAATATGAAATAACTTATTAAACTTCCTAAAATTAAACTGATAATAGCAATTAATGCCATTATTTTATAATGATTTTCTTCTTCTTTTAAAGTAAGGGTCGCATCATTATCATTGAGGTCAACTTTTTCAGTTTCAATTTTAAACAAACTATCTTTTAAATGATGATGTTTTTTTAAGTAAAAAATAGATGAATCGTATTTTGCTTGACCTTCAAACCATTCGGATTTAATACTATAAAAATTAACTAATTCATCATAAATCTCGTATGATTTACAGCTATTTTCAGCTAAAGAAAGGTAGTTTTGAGCTTCACTATATTTCTTTTGCTTTGTTAATACATCAGCAATGTTTAAATAACTATTAGCTAAATCAACTTCATCTTCAATCATTGTGCGTAATTTTAAACCATCTTGTAAATAGGCTAGGGCAGTGTCTAACTTGTTTTGACTCGTTAAAGCAATGCCAATATTATTATTACAAGTTGCTATTAATTCATAATCACCTAATTTATCTGCATAAATTAAGGCTTGTTTTAAATTTAAAACGGCGGCATCGTCTTGCTTTTGAGTATGTTTTAATGCGGCCATGTTTATTAAACAACGGGCTATTCCTTTTGTATTTCCTAATTTATTGTTGAGTTGAAGTGCGTTTAAATAGCTTGTTTCTGCTAATTTAAAATAATTAATATCGCTGTAAATATTTCCTAAATTGGATAAATTCATAGCGCAACCAGTTTCGTAATGTATGGTTTGATTAAGTGCTAATGCCTTTTTTTGATATTGTAAGGCTTTTAAATAATGTGTTTTTTTATAATGCAAAATGCCTAATAAATTATAGGCCTTTGCTAAATGTTTTTGATTGTTACTTTCAATTGCTTTTTTATTGCAAGCTTCTGCAAATACCCA
>JAYVIS010000086.1:0-6983 GCA_043769975.1 Bacteroidota bacterium | reverse complement strand
GAACTCGCTATATTAAATCTTTATCTATTGAGGTTTGGAATCGTTGGGGGCAATTAGTTTATAGTTCTACTGATCCTACAAAAGGTTGGGATGGTTATTTTAACGGAACTGAAGCGCAAACTGGCGTTTATGCTTATTTCATAAAGTATACAAACTTAAAAGATGAAGTAAAAACAAATAAAGGAAATGTTACCTTATTAAGATAACTACTTGCAGTAATTTTTTAGAAACATACTATGAAAAAATATTTATTTATTATATCACTTGGATTTGCATCTATTTTGTCAGCCCAAGATATCCATTTTTCTCAAATTCAAGAATCACCTCTATGGTTAAATCCTGCAAATGCTGGCTTTTTTAATGGTTACTTTAGAGCAATTGCAAATTATCGAAATCAATGGGCTTCTATGGGAAATGCATTTCAAACAATGGCAGTTTCTATTGATGGCGCTACTTTAAAAACAACTAAGAAAAAAGCTTATTTAGGAGTTGGCTTATTTATTTTTAATGATAAAGCTGGTGTTGCAAAAATTGGATCAACCCAAGTTCAATTTCATTTAAATGCAATAATTAAAACTAGTAAAAAAAGCAGACTAGCTGGTGCAGCATACGTTGGCTATAATCAAAACAAAGCAAATTACGCGGCACTAACTTTTGGTAATCAATACACAGGAAAAGAAATTGATAAAAGTGTTGCGAGCGGTGAAGTTGTCAACTACACGTCTTTTGTAAATATGGATGCAGGTGTTGGTGTTAACTACGAATTTTCAAGTGCAAATATTGACATGGTTCGCGATGATGTTTTTAGTTTAAAAATTGGTGGAGCAATTCACCATATCAATAAACCGGTTCAACGTTTTAGTTCTGGATCAAGTTACCAATTACCAATGCGTTTTGTTGGAAATGCACAAGCGCGTTACGATATTAAAGAAACCAAACTTTCGCTTTTACCGAGTGTTATTTATTTAAGACAGGGGACGGCATCAGAAATAAACATTGGGACTTTTTTAAGGTATCGATTTAAAAATGCTACTAAAATCACAGGTGTTCTTAATGAAGCTGGTTTAAATATTGGTGTATATTATAGTGTAGGTGATGCTATTGTGCCACAATTGAATTTAGATATGGGTAAATATGCAATTGGAGTTTCTTATGATTATAATTTCTCCAAATACAATCAGGTTAGCAAGGGTAATGGTGGGTTTGAAATTTATTTGAAATTCATATCTCTTGATGATGCTTTATTTAAAAGAAAGCGTGAACATGGCTTAAATTAATTAAGTATTTTGTTCGAAGCTAGTTCAATTTAAAATTCAATCCAGTAGGGTTTTATTTTTATTACGGTGTCTTCTTATTTCTTAGATTTACTTTGATACTTCTCTTAGTTAAGCTGCACTATTTATAACCATAAATAAACTAATAGCCTTTTGGGAATGTATTATCAACTGCCTATATCGATGTGTTTCTATTATTTAAACAAATAGGCATGTAGTTTACTACTGTTATTTCAGTAACACCGTTTTAGAATTAAAAAAGAAAAATAGTTAAAGAGATCAATAGATGTTTTCTACATGCAAATTATAAGACATAAAAAAACCGTTAGAGTTTTCTAACGGTTTTAATTTTTTTAGTGATGAGCTTCTTCAGCGTGTCCTTCATGATGCTCGCCTTCTGTGGCAGCTGCTTCATGATGTGCTCCGTGTCCAGCTTTTAAATCTTGTTGTTGTTTAATTAATAACGGATCAACTGTTGTACGGTTAATTGGATCTCCACTATAAACACCTTCATCTAAAATAATGAAGATTGCATAAGACATGAATAAAAAATAAGGTAACAAAATTGCGTATTTCATAAATGTTTTTTCATGACCTAAGTGCATAAATGCCATTACAATAAAACCAGCTTTTAAAATGGTTAAACCAATGAATAATACTTTTAACCATAACGTTCCACTCCAACCATGACCAGGAGCCATTGAACCAACTACTAATTCAAATACGGTGATAGCTAACATGTACCAAAATACTCTCCATAAAGTTTTTCTTGTTTTCTTTCCTTCTTCTTCGCTGTGGTGAGCCATGTGCTCATATGATGGGTAATCGTCGTGAAATTCTGACATAATATAAAAAGTTTTAAGTTATTAGTTTTAAGTTTTTTGATTAATAGTTTAATATTATAATAAGTAGAAGAAGGTAAATACAAATACCCAAACTAAATCTACAAAATGCCAGTACAAACCAACTTTTTCAACCATTTCGTAATGACCACGTTTTTCGTAGGTTCCTTTTAATACATTTAAGAATATAATTAAGTTGATAATTACTCCTGAAAAAACGTGGAATCCGTGGAATCCAGTAATAAAGAAAAAGTAATTTGCGAACTGAGGAACTCCATATTCATTAACGGTCATATTGGCCCCATAAACTGTTTGTTCAACATATGTTCCTAATTCTTGGCTCCAAACATGTCTTAACGCTCCAGTATCTGTTCCAACAATAAAGTGAAACCATTCCCAAGCTTGAGAACCTACAAACGTAGCTCCACCAACAATTGTCCAAAACATCCAAATTGTTACTTTACGTCTATCGTTACGGTGACCAGCTTCTACAGCTAATACCATTGTTACTGAAGACATAATTAAAATAAAGGTCATTAAACCTACATAAGCTAATGGCAAATGTTGTTCAATAAAAGGAAAGTGAGTAAATACATTTTCTGCTTTTGGCCAAACATCAGCATATTTGTGACGGATGAAGCCATAAGATGTTAATAATCCACCAAATGTTAAAGCATCTGATACTAAGAAAAACCACATCATCATTTTACCATAGCTTACGCCAAATGGTGACTGGCCGCCATCCCAGGCGTTTTTTGAATCGACTTCTGTACTGTGAGACATACTAAAAATTTATAGTTTAAGTTTTTTTAACAAAATATGGTACAAGTTTAACGAATATATAACAAAAATAAAAACAAATAGACCCATAAAATATCAAGAAAATGCCAATATATTGAACAAAGCTCCAAACCATTAGTGTTTTGGGCATTATATTTTCCTTGGATACTGTTTTTTAAGGTCACTAAAAGTGAAATTAACCCCGCAAATAGATGCGCTAAGTGTAAAAATGTTAATAAATACAAAAAAGAGCCTGATGCATTAGCTGCTTTACCTGCAAAAACAATCCCTGTTGCTCTTAATTGACACCATCCAAGGTATTGTAAATATGAAAATACGAGCCCTAAGATAAACGTTATTAAAACACCATAAATTACGCCTTGTTTATTGTCTTTTTTTGCCATTTGTAAGGCAAAAAATAAGCTAATACTACTAGCAATAATAGTTGCAGTGCTTAAATAGAAAGAATTTGGCAATTCGAATAATAACCAGTTTCCGCTATCTGAACGCACGACATAAGCACTCGTTAATCCAGCAAAAACCATAATTATACTAATAATACCTACCCATAATAAGGGTTTTGATGCCTTCTTTTTAGCTTCTGCTAACTCTTCTTTAATTGTTGGACTTGGTTTATAGGTTTCTTCCATGATATATGTTTTAAAATTTTGTCATTAATGCTAATTGTACAACCGGCAAATAAACAAATGAGCCAAACATTAATTTTCGGGCATCTGCAATGGTTCCAGATTTGTATAGTTGAAATGCTTGATAAATAAAAACGAATCCTATGGCGCTTACAACGGTTGCTGAAATCCAACCTGTGTAATTAAAAAAATAAGGTGTTAACGAAAGTGGGAATAGCGCTAAAGTATAAACTAATATACGAGAGCGTGAACTTTTATCTCTTCCTCCTTTTGATGGAAGCATGAAAAAACCAGCGCGTTGGTAATCATCATGGCTAACCCATGCTATTGCCCAAAAGTGTGGGAATTGCCAAAAAAATTGAATAAAAAATAAAAGGACTCCAAAAAAATGAATTTCGCCAAAGCCATCAGTTGCTGCTACAGCACCAATAAGGGTAGGAAAAGCGCCTGGAAATGCGCCTACAAAAACAGAAAAAGGTGTCTTACGTTTTAAAGGCGTATATATTAAGGCATATAATAATATAGACGCAAAGCCAACAATACCGCTCAATACATTACAAAAAACGCCCAACAAAAACACTCCAATTATCGCTAATATAAGGCAAAAAACAAAAGCCTGTGTTTTGGTTAAATTAGAAGTTGGCAAAGGTCTTAATTTAGTGCGGTTCATTAAAGCATCTAAATCTTTTTCTATAATTTGATTAAACCCATTTGCGGCTCCTGTTACTAAAAAACCCCCAAGGCAAAGTGCAATTATTTTTTGAATTTGAAACTCTTGAGCTACTGTAAAATAAGTAATTACAGCTGAAAATACCACCAAGGCTGATAGAGTAAACTTGGTTAACTTAAAATATGCTGAAGCTTTGCTATAAATAATAGGCTCCATTTCAGTAGTATGTTGTAGTGGTTGCAAGCGAGGCAAATTTACACATTAAATTAAACAATTTTAAACACTATTGGCTTATATTTGTTATCATACTAAATCTAAAACAATTAAATATGAAAAGTTTATTTATTATCGCATTAACAGTATTAACTATGGCATTTACATCTAGTACAAAAAACTTACACAGTTTTAAAGCAAACACCTTAGAAGGCAAAGAATTTGATTTTGCTAGCCTAAAAGGCAAAAAAGTATTAATTGTAAACACAGCTTCTGAATGTGGTTATACTCCACAATACAAAGATTTACAAGCATTATACACAAAATACAGTACTAAAAACTTCGTAATTATTGGCTTTCCTTGTAACGATTTTGGAGGACAAGAACCAGGAACTGGATCAGAAATTAAATCGTTTTGCCAAAAAAATTACGGTGTAACTTTTCAAATGATGGAAAAAGTTAGTATTGCAACTAGCCCTATTTACAAATGGTTGACTACAAAAACAGAAAATGGCGTTTTAGATGCTGTTGTAAAATGGAACTTCAATAAATTTTTAATTGATGAAAAAGGAAATTTGGTAAAATATTTGCCCTCATCTGTAAAGCCTATGGATGCTGAAATTACAAATTGGATTGAAGGAAAATAATTATCAATTAATACACTGAAAAAGGCTGTTTTTTAGATTAGTAAAAAATACTAAATTCATTTAACGGTTTATTCTAAAAAAGAAATGCAAACACTAATTTTAATTGGATTGTTTTTCTGCCATTTATTGGCAGATTATACACATTTATCAACCACTTGGATGCTAAATGCAAAAAAAATAGGCAAACCATTTATCCCTATAATGGTTCATGCAATGGTTCACGCATTATTGATGGGTATTTTCTTAAGTTGTTTTGGAATCTCAAATGTTATTTGGTTAATGGGATTTCAGTTTATAACACATTTTTTGATTGATGTATGGAAAGGTAGAATGAATGTTTGGTTTCCAAAACTTCAAAATAATAGTAATAAGTGGCATTGGATCGTCTTTGGAACTGATCAATATTTGCACGCATTGGTTATTATTTTGATGTCATCTTGGATTGAAATTAAATAAATTTCAGATTTCTAAAAAAATATAAGGTTGTTTCAAAAGTCTTAAAAACTGTTGTATTAATAAGATGTAATAAAGGGCATTTATAAATTGAAGCAATGCAAACAAGACTTTCTTTTGTATTTTTTTAGTTCTGCAGGACTTTTAATATTTTTAATTTCACCACTACATTTATTTAAATTTTTGCATGAACTATATTTATGAAAGAATTTATCTTTAGGGCTTGTACATATATATACACTAAATGGTTTACCGGTTTTTTTAACTCCAGTTTTTGTTGTTTGTTTAGTTGTAGTAGTCTTTGCTTTTGTTTGAGCTTGGCTGTTATTAAAAGATAACACACAAATGCAGGTAGCTAAAATTAGTTTGTATATTTTCATGTGATTATTTTTAAATTCCCTTTAATTGTGTTTAATATGTAATTACAAGTTACGATATTTTTTCTGAAATGAATATAATTCAATTTAAAATCAACATTAAAAAAGTTTCTCTTGAAATTATCAATTACTAATTAATACAACTTATTAGAAACGTATATTTTTAAAAACCAAAAAGCCACTTATTAAAAGTAGCTTTTCGATTTTTTAAAGTGGACTGGCTCTCCCGTATCCCATTTGTTGCTTAAGCTAAAATGTCGGGTGGTGGGTACTACTATAAAGGTAAATCATATTTTCTTGTTGCATGTTATATAATTATCACCTCAACGTTTTTTAACACCAATACTTTTCAACTATTCATCCTTTCGGTTAAGTGTTGTTAACCGATATTGTTAAATAGTTAATTACATTTATTTAAAATACAATAGTAATGTCTTTTGATAATATGCTTTGTAAATGAATTTCAAAAACATTATCGTTAAGATTTGCTAAATAAGGATGCGATGGCTTTATTAAAAAAAGTGAATATTAAACAAAAACGCCCCACATTTCTGTGAGGCGTTTCAATTATTTATTGTGAGCAAACGATTACATCATTCCGCCCATTCCGCCCATTCCTGGGTTGCCCATAGGCATTGCTGGAGCATCTTCTTTACGTTCAGCTAATACGCAGTCAGTAGTTAATAACATGGCTGCAACAGAAGCTGCGTTTTCTAATGCAATACGGCTTACTTTAGTTGGATCAATCACACCAGCTTTTAATAAGTTTTCGTATTTCTCAGTACGAGCATTAAATCCGAAATCATCTTTTCCTTCTTTTACTTTTTGTACTACGATAGATCCTTCGATACCACAGTTAGTGCAAATTTGACGTAAAGGCTCTTCGATAGCACGTTTTACAATTGCAATACCTGTATTTTCATCTTCATTTAACCCTTTTAATTTTTCTAAAGAAGCAATTGCACGAATATATGCAACACCACCGCCCGGTACAATACCTTCTTCAACTGCTGCACGAGTAGCGGCTAAAGCATCATCAACACGGTCTTTTTTCTCTTTCATTTCAACTTCAGTAGCTGC
>JAYVIS010000085.1:0-2167 GCA_043769975.1 Bacteroidota bacterium | reverse complement strand
AATTTGTGATTTATGGTTTTCTGTAAAAAAATTCTCTAACCCAATCGAATCATTAATTCTTCGAATACCAATATTGCAGAAATAAAAAGCTGGAAAGATGACAATAAAAGTAATTAATACTAATGGCTCAAATTCTAAGGACTTGGTGTCACTTGTAAAATATTTAAATGCCACGTACAGTTGATCCCCAATAATAAAAATGTAAATTGTTGTTATAAATCCTTTAATTACCTTTAAAATATCTAAAGAAAACCCTCTGAAAGATTTAACAGATTGAAGTTTATTATACTCCCCAAAATGTATTTTTGAGAGGGCTTCAAAAAAACCTAAAATTGCATGGATTATTGGCTCAAACATTTTTTTAATATCTAAGAGTGTTTCTATCTATTATGTTTTTCTCCTATTTTGTTTAGTTTATAAATTTGCCGTCACCCACCTTTAGCACCACATAATCCCTAGACACTTCACCATCACCATCAAACTTTAATTGACCAGAAAAACAATTGAAGGTATTTGAGTATAAATACTGTTTGACCTTGTCTGCATCATTTCCGCTTTTTAAAATTGATTGGAATAATATTATAGCCGCTTCATAACCATAAGTCGAAAACACATCAGGTGCTGAGTGGTATCTTACTTTAAAGTTAGAAACAAAGTTCTTATACATTTCATTGTTTACATCAACTCCCATCATAGTTAGATAAAAATTATTGGTCGCATTTCCTGCTATTTCTATTAATTTTGGTGAATATGCACCATCAGTTCCCACAAAAGGAATATTGATTCCCATTTGCCTTGCTTGTTTCAACATATTAGCTGTTTCCTCATAGTTTCCAGGAACAAAAACTGCATTTGCATTTGAAGATTTAAGTTTCGTCAATATAGTTTTGAAATCAGTCATTCCATCTTGATAACCTGCTTCGAAAATTGCTGTGAGATTTTGTGTTTTTAATTCACTCCTAAACTTTTCAGAGAGATTTACGCCATAGTCTGTTTGGTTGAATATAATTGCGATATCTTTTACTTTCAAATCTCCAATGATAAAAGCAGCTGCTTTTATTGCTTGTTTGTAATTACTCGGTGCATTTCGAAAAACATAATCTCCACTTCTAATAATTTCATCTGACGTCGCAATAGCGTCAAACAGAATTACTTTGTTCTTTTCTGCAACTGGTGCTATTGCAAGTGTAACACCAGATGTCGCGTCACTAAATACGAACTTGACATTATCAACACTAATGAGTTTATTAATTGCACTAATCCCTGTGTTCTTGTCTGCTTTTGAATCTTCATAGACAATTACAAACTTTCCATTTTCTTCTGACAATGCCAAGTCGAATCCTTTTTTCAATGATTCGCCATAGGTTGCAACTTCTCCTGAGAGTGGAATAACTGCTCCAACTTTTATTGCTTTTGTTTGGTTGTTATTATTGCAACCAATCAAGGATAATGCGCATAGTGCAATGAATGTAATTGTTACTTTTGAAACTTTCATTTTTATTGATTTTTTAAATAAATACTGAATTTAGTTCAATTATTTTAAAGTCTGAGTTCACTTTTGATTCACTGAAAACCCTTCCTAATTTTAAACCTATCACTCTATCAGCAATGCGAGAACATTCTTTCACTCTATGTTCAACAACCAAAAAAGAAATTTTACTTTTCTCATTTAACAACTTCAAATTTTCAGCAATGAAAGTAATATTTTTAGGTGATAAACCAGTAAATGGTTCGTCAAATAAAATCAATTCAGGCTCATGTAAAGTTGCCATAGCCAAAGTGAGTAATTGGCGTTCACCACCACTAAGTTTCATTGGTATTCTTTTCATTAGAGGTAAAAGCGATGTGAAAATCGAAAGCGTGTTTTCAATTCGCAGCTTTAACACTATTGGGCTAAGGGTTAATCCAGCCATTTCCAAATTTTCTTTCACTGAAAGGTCTTCAAAAAGGTTATTTTTTTGAGGAATGTATAGCAACCCTTTTTTTAAAAGTGCTGAGGTTGGTTTGCCAGTAATTATTTCACCGTTAAAAATTACTTTCCCTTTTACAGGAAATTGCTTCGTTTCACTAACAGTTACGTCACTATTCCATAGCGGTATCAAACCATAAATAGCTTTGAGTAACGTAGATTTACCACTTCCGTTGCTACCCGCAAGCAAAACAATTT
>JAYVIS010000084.1:0-5555 GCA_043769975.1 Bacteroidota bacterium | reverse complement strand
ATTTGATGCCTGTTTTAGAGCATTTTATTGAAAATAATCCAACTGAAAAAGCATTTAATGTTACTCCAAATAGCTCAATCGAACTATTACACATTGCAGAATTAGTTAAGACAATTTCAAAAAAAGATATTGAAATTAGTGTTGCTCAGGAGGGCTTTGGAATGGAATATAGTGGAGATAATTCTTTATTAAATAATGAAATAAAAAATTTGAAATTTACTCCAATCGAATCATCAATTGAGGAATTATATTCCTGGTATGTTGAAAATAAAAATAATTTAAATAAAAATTTATTAATTTCTGATAAATAAAACAATGATAAAAGTAACTGATTTTATAGCAAAGTATTTAAAAGGCACTGGTGTTGAGTATGTGTTTATGGTAACAGGAGGTGGTGCGATGCATTTAAATGATTCTTTAGGAAGAGAATTAAAATATATTTGCAATCATCATGAACAAGCATGTGCCATTGCTGCCGAAGGCTATGCAAGAACTGCAAATAAACTTGCTGTAGTAAATGTAACAACCGGTCCTGGTGGTTTAAATGCATTAAATGGTGTATTAGGCCAATGGACTGATTCTGTGCCAGTTTTATATTTATCAGGACAAGTAAAATTTGAAACAACTATTCATGCATGTCCAGAAGTAAAAGGTTTACGTCAATTAGGTGATCAAGAAGTAGATATCATTAAAATTGTATCACCAATTACAAAGTTTGCTAAAATGGTTTCTGATCCAAATGATATAAAATATTATTTGCAAATGGCAATTCATCAAGCTACCTCTGGAAGAAAAGGACCAGTTTGGCTTGATATTCCAATGAACGTTCAAGGTGCATTAGTAGATGAAAATACCTTAAGAGAATTTGAAGTTATTAATGAAAATTTAAATTCTGAAAATAATTTGAATGAACAAATAAATACTATTGTTGAACGATTAAAAACTGCCAAACGACCAGTTATTTTAGCAGGCCACGGAATTCGTATTTCAGGAGCTGTTAATGAGTTCCATAATTTATTAAAAGTTTGTAACATTCCTGTTGTTACTACATTTAATGGTATTGACTGTATTGAGGATGATCATAAAAACTATATTGGTAGGTTTGGTACTTTAGGAAATAGAGCTGGAAATTTTACAGTTCAAAATGCTGATCTACTAATTACAATTGGCACAAGAAATAACATTAGACAAGTTAGTTACAATTGGGAATTTTTTGCCCGAGAAGCTTATAAAGTCATTGTAGATATTGATGAAGCCGAATTAAATAAACCTACAGTAAAGCCTGATTTAGCGATATGTGCTGATGCCAAAAATTTTATTACAAAATTAAGTACTGCTTTAAATAATAAAATACAAAATCAACATTCGGATTGGTTAAATTGGGCAAAGGTGCGAAAGGATAAATATCCTAGCGTACTTCCAAAATATCATGAAGAAAAAAATGGAGTTCATCCATATGTTTTTATGGAATTATTAGGTAAAAAATTACCAGAAAACTCTATTTGTGTTGCTGGTGATGGAACTGCCTGCGTTGCTCCGTTTCAAGCAATGCCCGTTAATAATAACGCCCGCGTTTTTTGGAATAGCGGTTGCGCATCAATGGGATATGATTTACCTGCAGCAATTGGTGCTTGTGTTGCAAATAATTTTAAAGATGTAATTTGTTTAGCAGGTGACGGTAGTTTGCAAATGAACATTCAAGAATTACAAACCGTTATTCATCATCAAATGCCAATAAAAATTATATATTTAAATAATGATGGATATGTTTCAATTAAGCAAACTCAAGATGGTTTCTTTGGTGGGCATAGAGTTGGTAGTGATCCTAAATCAGGAGTTAGTTTTCCAAATATATTAAAGTTAGGTGCTGCGTATGGCTTTAAAACTCATCAAATTACTTCGCACTCTAGTTTAGAAAAGGATATTGATTTAATTTTAGCTCATGATGGACCACTTATTTGCGAGGTCATTTTAACTACGGATTATATGTTTTATCCAAAAGTTGCCTCTAAAAAACTAGAAGACGGGCGAATGATTTCTGCTCCTTTAGAAGACTTAGCTCCTTTTTTGGATAGAGATGAATTTCGCTCAAATTTATTTATAAAAGAATATTTAGGATAATTTTTTTTATATTAGTAATCGTATTATATTTAAACTATAAATTAACAAAACTTAAAGGAGGAACATATGAACAATTTAGAAAAGAAAATGGTTGACCAATTGAAAGATTTAAAGGAAAATCATCATGCAATTGGAATTAAAGCGGAGTTTGAAGCGGAAGGAACTCGTTTAGAGGAAGCCCTTCGTTTAAAAGAAGTTATTACAAAAGCAGGATTAGATTTAACTATTAAAATTGGCGGTTGCGAAGCTTTAAAAGATATGTACGATTCTCGTTCTATTGGTGTTACTCGTATTGTTGGACCAATGATCGAAACTTCATATGCATTAAAGAAATTTTTATCATGTGCTAATTTAGCTTTCCCTGAAGACGAAAGAAAAGAAGTTGATTTTTTAATTAATGTTGAAACAATTTCAACTGTTAAAAATTTTGAGGAAATGCTCGCTCTTCCTTCAATTAATGAATTAAAAGGAATTGTTATTGGTCGTGTTGATATGACTGGTTCATTAGGTCTTACAAGAGATCATATTAACTCTGATGAAATTGGTAAAATTTGCACAGAAATACTTAACAAAGCTAAAAAGTTTAACGGTATGGAATGTGTTATTGGTGGAGGTGTATCAGAAGCATCATTACCGTTTTTTGATCAATACACAAATGGAAATTTAGATAAATTTGAAACTCGTAAAGTACTTTTTGACGCAAAACATGCAACATTAGCTAATGGCGGCGATAAAGGTATTTTAAAAGCTGTTGGATTTGAATTGTTATGGCTTAAAAATAAACGTAATTTTTATGGTATGATTTACAAGGAAGATGAAAATCGTATTGAAATGTTACAAAAACGCTATGACAAGTTAATTGAACAAGCTGGAGGAAAATATGAATAAAACGGTTTTAATTACTGGTGCGAGTAGAGGAATTGGTGAGGCATGTGCTGAGCTTTTTCAAAAACATGGTTATTTTGTTTATGCTCCCACTAGAAATGAACTTGATTTACTTTCTGAAACTAGTATTTCAGAATATATTTCATCTTTAAAAAAACCTATTGACATTTTAATTAATAATGCAGGTATTAATCCATTAGCAAAAATTGGAGAAATTGATTTTGTTAGCGCAAATGATTTAATGAAAACAAATTTTTGGGCGCCTGTTTTATTAACTAATTTATTAGCTCCTAAAATGAAAGAACAAGGTTACGGTAGAATCGTGAATATTAGTTCAATTTGGAGTGGAGTTACAAAATCAGGAAGAGGGATTTATGCTTCATCGAAAGCTGCAATAAATGCTTTTACTAGAACAGCAGCAGTTGAATATGCCAGTTCTAATGTGTTGGTTAATGCTGTAGCTCCAGGTTATGTGGCTACCGAATTAACTAAAATAAACAACACACCTGAACAAATAGAAATTATTAAATCTAATTTGCCTATTAATAGATTAGCTGAACCTGCAGAAATTGCAGAGTTAGTTTATTTTTTAGCATCAGAAAAAAATACATTTGTTACCGGACAAACTATTTTTGCTGATGGTGGTTATAGCATTGTTTAAATATAAAAATGAGTAATATAAAGAAAATACATTCTAGTATCCATGATTATGAAATTCATTTCGAAAGTAATTTTTCATTTTTAAATAATTTATTGACTACTGAAGAAGCAGTTTTTATTATTGATGAAAATGTATTGCGTCTTTACAAGTCCTATTTTAGTGGAATTACTAATTCGGAAAATATAATTGTCTTAAATTCAATTGAAGAAAATAAAACATTAGCTGCTTCTGAAATTGTATTTGATAAAATAATTTCATTAAAGCCTACTAAAAAAACTAAAATAATTTCTTTTGGTGGTGGTATAACGCAAGATGTAAGTGGATTTGTTGCCTCTACTTTTTATAGAGGTTTAAAATGGATTTATGTTCCTACAACTTTACTTGCCCAAGCTGATAGTTGCATGGGAAGTAAAACCTCTTTAAATTATAAATCATATAAAAATATTTTAGGTACTTTTTATCCGCCACATACCATTTATATTTGTCCTGAATTTACTAATACTTTAGAGCAAGAAGATTTTTATAGTGGAATGGGTGAGGTTGTAAAACTTCATGTAATGGGTGGAGAAAAATATTTAAATCAATTAGAAAATAATTTAGAAAAAATTCATCAAAGGGATATTTCAACTATTTTAAGTGTTACCCAAGAGTCCTTAAATATAAAATGGACTTATATGGATGGCGATGAATTTGATCAAGGAAAACGAAATCTATTAAATTACGGGCATGAATTTGGACATGCAATAGAAACAGCTACTCATTACAAAATTCCTCATGGTCAGGCAATAATTATTGGAATGATTATGGCAAATTATGTTTCTTTGAAAAAGAATTTATTATCAGAAAAAACTTTTCAAAAAACAGCAAAGGTTTTTTTAGCAATTTTGAAAAGTGATTATTCTGTTTTAAAAACCTTATCTTCTGAAGCTATTATTAATCCTATGAAACAGGATAAAAAACGAATCGGAAATAATTTACCTCTAATAATGATGGATGAAGATTTTAACTTTACTAAAATATTAGATTTAACAATTGAAGAAGTTAATTTAGCAATAGAATATTTTAAAACTACTTACTGTAAATAATTTTGGAAACACGAAAAAAAAATATTTCTGTTTTAACAGCATGTTATAATGAAGAAGAAAATGTTGCGGCATTAATCGATGCCGTATCAAAAATATTTGATGAACTTCCTCAATATACATATGAGCATATATTTATTGATAATTGCTCAATCGATAAAACTGTAGATATTTTAAGAGAAATTTCAAAATCAAATAAACATGTTAAAGTCATTGTAAATGCACGCAATTTCGGGCACGTTCGTTCTCCGGTTCATGCTTTAAAACAATGCTTTGGCGATGCTGTAATTTTTTTAGTTGCAGACTTTCAAGACCCACCTCAAATGATAAAAGTATTTTTGGAGAAATGGGAAAATGGCAATAAATTGGTTTTGGGCATTAAAGCTCAAAGTAAAGAAAATCCAATAATGTTTGCATTACGTAGAACATTTTATAATATTTTAAGCAAAGCATCAGGTGACGATGCGCCTTTAAAAAACTTTACGGGCTTTGGTTTATATGATAAAACGTTTATCGATGTTGTTCGTCAAATAGATGATCCATACCCATATTTTAGAGGTTTTGTTTCTGAATTTGGATATGATATTTGTAAGGTAGAATATACGCAACCATTAAGAACTGCTGGAAAATCCAAAAATAATTTTTTTACTCTGTATGATTTAGCTATGCTAGGTTTTACAAATCATTCGAAATTACCATTACGCCTTTCTGCATTTATTGGATTTTTCTCCGCAATAATTAGTTTATTAGTGGCAATTGGTTATTTTGTATATAAATTAATGTACTGGGATACATTCCAGGCAGGT
>JAYVIS010000083.1:0-2257 GCA_043769975.1 Bacteroidota bacterium | reverse complement strand
GAATGCATGCACGTGAAGATAATCCTGAGTTATTAAAAGCAAAAGAATTAGGATTAAAAATATATTCATATCCTGAATATATTTACGAAGCAACGAAAGATAAAACGCGGGTTGTTATCGGCGGAAGTCATGGCAAAACTACCATTACTGCTATGATATTACATGTATTGAGCTATAATAAAATGGATGCCGATTATTTGGTTGGTGCGCAACTAGAGGGCTTTAATACCATGGTTAAATTAACGGCACAAGCTCCAATAGCAATTATTGAAGGTGATGAGTATTTAGCATCCCCGATTGACAGACGTCCGAAATTTCATTTATATAAACCAAATATTGCCATCTTAAGTGGTATCGCATGGGATCATATTAATGTGTTTCCAACCTTTGAAAATTATGTGAAACAGTTTGAAATTTTCATCGGTTTGATTGAACCAAACGGAAGTTTAATTTATTGTGCTGAAGATTTAGAATTACAAAAATTAGCTTTGAATGCGCCAAATAATAAAATTACCAGAGCCTCCTACTCTATACCTAAACACCGAATTGAAAATGGAACAACCATTTTAGATGATAACGGAAAAGATATTCCGTTGTTGATTTTTGGAAATCATAATTTAATGAATTTAAATGGAGCGCGTTTAGTTTGTAATAAATTAGGATTAACAGATGCTCAGTTTTATGAGGCCATTCAGTCTTTTAAAGGAGCAGCCAAACGTTTAGAGTTAGTTTCAAAAACAGATAATTTTTCGTTTTATAAAGATTTTGCTCACTCGCCCTCCAAATTAAAAGCAACAACACAAGCAACTAAACAACAATTTACAACCCGTAAAATTTTAGCTTGTATGGAATTACATACATTTAGTAGCTTAAACGAAACTTTTTTGGCAGAGTATGACGGTGCGATGAATGATGCAGACGAAGCTATTGTATATTTTAATCCACACACAATAGCACATAAAAAACTAAAACCAATAACTGAAGAACAAGTATTAAACTACTTTAACCGTAAAGATCTTAAAATATTTACTGAAAGCAGTGCTTTACTTAGTTATCTAAAGGAAAAATCACTAAAAAATCATGTGTTATTAATGATGAGCTCTGGCAATTTTGACGGCATAGATTTTAAACAACTTTCAACTGAACTTAATCTCAATTAACATTTTGCCTAAAGTACTTCGAATAATTAACCGTTTCAATATTGGTGGAATCACATATAATGTGAGTTATCTATCAAAATACTTAGCACCTGAGTACGAAACACTTTTAGTTGGTGGACCAGAAGAAGAAGGTGAAGATAGTTCACTTTATATTCCTGAAGGATTGGGTTTACATCCAAAAGTATTAAATCAGTTTCAACGCGAAATTAATATCAAAGCAGATTATAAAGCCTACAAAGAAATTAAAAAAATAATAAAAGAGTTTAAACCTGACATTGTACATACACATGCTTCAAAAGCTGGTGCAATTGGTCGGTTGGCAGCTATTCATTGTAAAGTTCCCATTATTATACACACCTTTCATGGCCATGTATTTCATTCTTATTTTGGAAAATTAAAAACGGCAGTTTATAAAACTATTGAGCGCTATTTAGCAAAACATTCAACTGCTATTATAGCAATTAGCAATAAACAAAAAACGGAGCTATCCGAACTATTCAAAATTGCACCTAAAGAAAAAATACATGTAGTTCCATTAGGCTTTGATTTAAATAGATTTACACTCAATAAAGAAAAAAATAGATCAGAATTTAGAGAAAAATATAAATTACAAGGAAATCAAATTGCCATCGGAATAATTGGAAGATTAGCTCCTATTAAGAACCATGATTTATTTGTTGAATCAATAGCTTTTATAAAAAAACAAGGGGTAAGAAACATAAAAGCCTTTATTATTGGTGATGGCGATTCTAGACAGGCAATTTATGATTCATGCGCTAAAAACGAAGTGACTTATTCAAATAATGCCAACGATGAGGTTGATATTATTTTTACTTCTTGGATAACTAATATTGAATGGGCACTTCATGGTTTAGATATTGTGACATTAACATCTTTAAATGAAGGAACTCCAGTAAGTATAATTGAAGCGCAAGCTGCTGGAAAATATGTAGTTTCAACCAATGTTGGAGGAATTGAAGATGTTTTACATCCAGAATGTGGTCTTTTATCAGAAATTAATGATAAAAACACCTTTTTTGAGAATTTACTAAAAACAGTTCAACTTCATTCAAAACTCAATATATCTTCTCAAAAAG
>JAYVIS010000082.1:0-2775 GCA_043769975.1 Bacteroidota bacterium | reverse complement strand
AATATAAAAAATAAAATATCTTTTTCAAATATTAAATCATTTTTATCTTTAATTACAAATTCTAAAATAAATATTGTTTTTATAAATAGTTTAAGTTTTTGTAAATTTTATTATTATACTCAAAAAAAAAATAATAAAAATAAACAAGTAAGAGAACGTTTTAATATTTGACCTTTACAACGTTTTTTATTTAATCGTTATAAATATAGCGCTATATTTATAAAAGATTTTATACATTTAGCTTTTATAGGTGTTTTAATTAAAAATCCTCAAATTTTAGCAAATTTTATTGGGTATCAATTTAAACATTTACCTAAAAACCGTAAACAATTAAAATTATTATCTTTCATAACACAAACTATAAAAATTTTATGTGAACAACGACGCGAAATTTTAGGGTTTAAATTACAAATTAAAGGCCGTTTAAATAGACGTACTCGTACTAAAGCATATAAATTTAAAAAGGGTGCTTTACCAATACAAACAAATACTACACGTGTTGAATATGGCTATGCGGAAGGTTTTACTAGAAGCGGTTTAATTGGAATAAAATTATGAATTTTTTATAATAAAAACTTTAAAAATAAATTAAAATTAAAATTTTTAGAATATTTATTATACTCTAAATATAAAAATAATTTTAATTTTAACTTATTTTTAAAAAAATATATTTTCTTAAAAAATAAATTATCAAATAAAAATAAAAAATTATTTTCATTTAATAAAAATAAAATTTCAAGTAAAAAAGAAGCTTTAATTAGAAAAAAATTCGAGCTTTTTATGAAAAGCGAAAAAAATGTTAAAACCAAACCAACGAAAATTTAGAAAAAATAATAAAGGACGAAATAATACAAAATTCGAAGCAAAAGCTAATATATTACGTTTTGGTACACAAGGTATACAAGCTTTAGAAAAAGGAAGGATTACTGCAAAACAAATAGAAACTGTTCGTAGAGCTATTACAGGTTTTATGAAAAGAAAAGGTAAAGTATGGATTCGTATTTTCCCTGATTTTCCTATTAGTCAAAAACCCAGTGAAGTTCGTATGGGTAAAGGTAAAGGTAATGTTTCTTATTGAGTTGCTAACGTAAAACCAGGCAGAATATTATATGAAATTGCAGGTGCAGACCCTAAAATTTTAGAAAATGCTTTACGATACGCTTGCACTAAATTCCCAATAGCTGTAAAAATTATTAAAAGATTAGAAGTTTAAATAAATAAATTATATATATATAAGGCTTATAGTTCAAAGGTTAGAACGTGCCGCTCATAACGGCAATGTTGTAGGTTCAAGTCCTACTTAGCCTATTTTTTTTTATAAGACTTTATCGTGGCAACAACTACTACAACATATTCATGAAAAAGTTGATTTGTTCGTTGATTTATGTCTACTAATCATAAAGATATTGGAACATTATATATGATTTTTGGTGCTTTATCAGGAGTTATTGGAACTTTATTATCTTCTGTTATTAGAATGGAATTAGCCGGTACAGGTAATCAAATTTTAAACGGTAACCATCAATTTTATAATGTAATTATTACTGCACATGCTTTTATCATGATTTTTTTTATGGTAATGCCTATCATTATTGGAGGTTTTGGTAATTGATTTGTTCCTATTATGATTGGAGCACCTGATATGGCTTTTCCTAGACTAAATAATATCAGTTTTTGATTATTACCACCAGCATTAATTTTATTATTAGGTTCTAGCTTAGTAGAAACTGGTGCAGGTACAGGATGAACAGTTTATCCACCATTATCAAGTGGACAAGCACATTCAGGACCTTCAGTAGATTTAGCTATTTTTAGTTTACATATTGCAGGTGCTTCATCTATTTTAGGTGCAATTAATTTTATTGTTACTATTTTTAATATGCGTAGTCCAGGAATGTTTATGCATAAATTACCTTTATATGTATGATCAGTCTTAATTACAGCATTTTTATTATTATTATCTTTACCTGTATTTGCTGGTGCAATTACAATGCTATTAACTGATCGTAATTTTAATACAACTTTTTATGATCCAGCTGGTGGAGGTGATCCAGTATTATATCAACATTTATTTTGATTTTTTGGTCATCCAGAAGTTTATATTTTAATTTTACCAGCTTTTGGTATAATTAGCCAAATAATTCAATTTAGAGTTAAAAAACCTATTTTTGGATATTTAGGTATGGTTTACGCTATGCTTTCAATTGGTGTTTTAGGTTTTATTGTTTGAGCACATCACATGTATACTGTAGGTTTAGATGTAGATACAAGAGCTTATTTTACAGCTGCTACAATGATTATTGCTGTACCAACAGGTATTAAAATTTTTAGTTGATTAGCTACTTTATGAGGTGGAGTTATTGATTTAGAAAACCCTTCAGTATTATTTACTTTAGGATTTTTATTTTTATTTACTTTAGGTGGATTAACTGGAGTTGTATTAGCTAATGCTGGTATCGATATTGCAGTTCATGATACTTATTATGTTGTAGCACATTTCCATTATGTTTTATCTATGGGTGCAGTTTTTGGTATTTTTGCTGGTTTTTATCATTGATTCCATAAAATGACAGGTTTAAATATCCCACACTTATACGGTAAAATTCATTTTTGAATTACAATTGTTGGGGTTAACTTAACATTCTTTCCAATGCATTTTTTAGGTCTTGCTGGAATGCCTAGACGTATTCCTGATTTCCCTGATTGTTATGCTGGTTGAAACTATATTTCATCAATTGGTTCAGTTATTTCAGTAATTGGATTATTCTTTTTTTT
>JAYVIS010000081.1:0-2647 GCA_043769975.1 Bacteroidota bacterium | reverse complement strand
TGTTATTGAAAATGGCAGAGTTCCTGCTCCATAAATGACAGCGGTTGCGAAAGTACCTGTGCCAGAGCCTAAAAGTATTGAAACGTCGTTTGTGCTAGAATTTGAAGTTGCCAAATCAATTTTACCATCGCCATTAAAATCGACAGAAATTACTGATACTGGAAAAGTACTCCCTGCTAAATAACTTACTGCAGGAGCAAAAGTACCAGTAGGGGAACCTAATAAGACTGATACATCGCCGATTGCACTAATATTAGCTGTAGCCATATCAGGATTACTGTCACCGTTAAAATCTGCAATTGTTACGGACCTTGGATTAACTCCTACTGAATAATTAACAGAAGGGGCAAAAGTGCCAGTACTTGAGCCAAGTAATACAGAAATATCACTCGAAAGACCATTTACTACTACCAAATCGGCATTTCCATCATTATTAAAATCAGCGAAATTTAGTGCCCATGGGCTAGTACCAACACTATAATTAACAGGCACAGAAAAAGTGCCTAACCCTATGCCAAATAATACGGATATATTATTTGCACCATTGTTAGCCACGGCTAAATCAGACTTACCATCTTTATTAAAGTCGGCAGAAATTAATGCTCTTGGATTAATTCCAACTGTATAATTAACAGCTGCTGTAAAAGTGCCAGTTCCAGAACCAATTAAGATTGAAATATTGTTATCGTTATAATTGGCAACAGCTAAATCAGTATTGCCATCCCCATTAAAATCAGTGGAGATTACTGAGCGTGGATAGTTTCCAACACTATAGGTTGCAAATGCTGTAAAAGTTCCAGTACCAGAGCCTAAGTATATATATAAATCGTTTGATGTGCCATTAACTTCTGCTAAATCGGATTTGCCGTCATTATTAAAATCGGCAGAAGTAATACATTGTGGATTTGCTCCTGCTGTATAATTAACAGCAGTGGTAAAGGATAATTGTGCATTACAATTAGCTATTAAACTAATAAATACAATAATTATAATGTTAATTCTAAATAATTTACTCATGTTGTTTTTTTTAAATTAATTTATTACATTAATCATTTGAAGAGAAATATTTACTTGTTATATGTGTTTTTTAATAAAAACTAGGATATAAAAATAATGAAATAATTGATAAAACCAAGCTTTATAGGGGTTAAAGTTTCGTTTTTTTTACCACCAAATTAGAATAATAGAATAAAATAATTATTCTTACATTTTTCAAGAAATATACATTTCAACAAGCCCTTCAGGCGAATTAAATTCAATCGTTTTTAAATCATCATCAATTTCGATGATAAAATCGTCGTTAAATGGTAAAATGATTTCTTTACCAGATGGGTGAATTATTTTAATAACCACATTTTCTGTTTTTTCATCTACTTCAGTAATGTTTCCAATATTGCCTAATTTAGAATCAATAATTGCGTATCCAATAAATTCGCTATAATTTTCTTCATCTTCTAAAACAAAATCGGCTAAAGCAAATGCTTTTTTCGCAATCAATTTTTTAGAAGTATCAATGGTATCGATATTTTCTAATTTTAAAATATAGCCAGTATTTGCTGGCTTACATTCTGTTATAAAATATGGTACTTGCGACCCATTTAATTCCAAAAAAATAGATTTTATGGCTTCCTCATCTATTTGAACAAATTCATTTAATCTTAAAATTACATGGCCTTTTAAGCCATGCGTTTTACTTATATATCCTATTTCTTGAGTTTCCATACTAATCGATTGTTTCGTTTCCTGAATCAAATTTTGGTAAAGCTAACTTATATTTTACTGCAATTACCCTAATTACTATAATTAAACTCATACTTATTGTCGCTGCTACTGTTGGATCAACTTTTAAATAAAGCATTCCTACAAATAATACAGCTCCAAAAATGCAAGCAGTAGCGTAAATTTCTTTAGCAAATATTAATGGAATTTCGTTTAATAAAGTGTCACGAATAACACCTCCAAAAACCGCAGATATCAATCCTAAAATAACTGCGGCAAACGGATTTACATGATATTCTAAGCTTTTTTGAACTCCTAAAATAGTATATATACCAACGCCGACAGTATCAAATAAAAATAAAGTACGGCGTAATTTAACTATGTATTTTTTGAATAGGAGTGTGAAAACAAAAGCAATAATGATTGAAATTAAAATGTTTTTATCATTTAACCATGAAATTGGATAAGCTCCCAACATCATATCTCTTAAGGTTCCACCACCAATGGCTGTAATAAATCCAGTAAAAAACACTCCGAAATAATCATGATAATGTTTTTTGTCGCGAGCAGCTAATGCTCCAGAAATTGTAAAGAAAAAAATACCAATTAGGTTTAACCAATAAAAAAACATGTATTTAAATATGTGTTTTAGGCGTTAATTTTTCACCTTCCCATTTAGCTACAACAGCACTTGCAACAGCATTTCCTACTACATTTGTTGCAGAACGGCCCATATCTAAAATTTGATCTACTGCTAATAATAATAATAAGCCTTCTCCTGGAATATGAAACATACTTAACATACCTGCAATTACAACTAATGATGCTCTTGGTACACCAGCCATTCCTTTACTAGTTATTAATAAAATAAGCATCATTTGTATTTGGTCGCCCATCGACATATCAATGCCATAAGCTTGTGCAATAA
>JAYVIS010000080.1:0-2100 GCA_043769975.1 Bacteroidota bacterium | reverse complement strand
GTTCGTGGTAAAATATCTTTATTAAGACTTTTCATCCAAAAACTTAGTGTGTATTTTTTTGTAGCTGATTTATATTTTGGCTGCATGCTCGCAACCGTTGTATAACCTACTATTTTTTGTTTAAAAACACCTTTATCAGCAAAACCCTCAAAGTTATTTTTGTTTATAAAATCAATAGTTTCAAAGCAATGTAATGTGTCTGATAAATAACAACCGTTTTTCGAAAACAAATTAGATTTTTCAAGAGCGAAATTTTCAATAGTTTTTTTTGCCCAATTACTATAATGTTTTTTTAAATCATTAATTGCTAAGCGATGCAACTCAAAGTGTTTTGTTTTTAAAATTAGTTTGGCGTAACTCAATAGCTCTGTTTCGTAGGTATTACAAAGCTCTGGCTTTACTACTATCAAAATATCTTTATTGTTTTTTAAATCGTTAATAACATCGAGCATTTTGCCTGTTGGTTCCTTAAAAAGCTGTATGCTTTTAAATGTTTCGCTTAACGAAATACGACTATTGTAAACAGACATCATTGGCAAACCTGTTTTTAAGCTTACCGTACAAGCGTAATCAAATAGTTCATGATTAATAGGATAACTAAACAATTCTGACCCTACATGAAAATAAGGCAAGGGCAATATGGATTGGAATTTACTCGGTATGATTTCTTTAACCCAGCTATTTTGCTTTTCTACATTATCAATATCCAAAAGATATTCGTGTTTGTTATTTAAATCGTTCTTAATATTTTTAATATTACAATAAGCATCGTAAGACAATCCAATTAAAGCAATACTCATACATAACTGTTTTAGTTTAAATTTTTGAAAAAAGCTTTGTAGACTGGAAATGTATATTATGACAATAATATTAATTACATAAAAAAACATCCAAGTAAATCTACCTAAGGCCCTAAACTGTTTTATAAAATCGAGCTTTAGCGCTAATGCGCGGTACTCTTCGTATTTGAATGGAATACAAAATGAAAATACCAACATTATGATAGCACACAATAATAAAATATTTAAAAAATAATCGCCAGTTATATTTAATGCTCTTTTATACTGAAAGCTTATTGTATGGAAAACAAACTTTAGTAGTAAAAACAAAACGAATAAACTGGCAATAACTCCAACAAAAGCAACTCCTTCGTAATTAGCTTCTGGCTTTAATCCAACTAACTCAAATAATGTGGCGTAACATCTTCCGAACGGATAAAAAACGCCGTTTGCACCTGAGTAATAATCAAAAAAACCAAATGGTGCATTGGTTCTGTCGTTAGGTGCATGTGCCATTAAAATACATAGTTTAATTAATACGTAGGGTAGGAGTGCTTGAATAAAAAAATGTTTTATTCCATGCACAAAATATTTTTTTATTGGCATTATAAAACCAAGCCCAACCCAAACAGATAAAATAATAACTAACGAAAACATGAATAAATACATGTGAGTGCAGGCTAATACAAAGCCTACTATTGCTATAAGTACACTTTTTTTAATGCTTGGTGCTTTAAAAAACTTAAGTATTAAGTAAATGATTACGGGAATTGCAAACACATAAGAAAGATTAAAATGCGCGTGCATTCTATCAATTTGCGGACTTAAAAAAGCGATAGCAGTGGCAGCTATACTCGCATAAAAAATAGAAACTTTATATTCCTTAAAAATTAAACCAATAAAACCACTGGCTACAGGTATAGACAAGAGCATACTTAAATTGATGATTGCAATGGTGTAGTATTGCAACCCAAAAAGTTTAATAAACGAGGTGAGTAAAGGATTTGAGCCAGTAAAAAAAACACTTTCTGTGTATGGATAATTCATTGCAGTAGATGCAAAAGTTGTTTTGTTGTATAACACATGATACCAAGTATTATAATATACTTGCATGCCATCGCCGGAAATGCCAAAAAAACAATGATTAGGATTTACTACTACTTTATTGAAAAAAAAAACTAATAGTAGGAGTGATAAAAAAAATGGGAGCAAAAAATACTGCCAACGAATTGCAGTATCAACACCTATTTTTATCCAATTATTGTTTTTATTCATACTTACTCTTGTACAAGAGAATATTTAAGATTATCAACTAAATTAA
>JAYVIS010000079.1:0-8473 GCA_043769975.1 Bacteroidota bacterium | reverse complement strand
GGCTTCGTGGTTGTTTTACCATACAAATGAATGTAAACGCCTTTGTATTTAATCGCGTCAATTAAGCCTTCGTATTTTGCAGCGCCTTCATAATTTTTTTCTCCTAAAATATTAATCATCACGGCCGGTTTAATAATAGACGTATCACCTAATGGTAAATTTAAAATGGCTCTTAAATGTTGTTCAAATTGTGAGGTAATATTGCCTTCAATGGTTTGGTGTCCGCTATTATGCGGGCGTGGCGCCACTTCATTTACTAATACTTTTCCTTGTTTGGTTACAAATAATTCAACGGCTAAAATGCCAACGATGTTTAATTTTTCTGCAATTTTTATAGCAATGTCTGTTGCTTGTTTATCCACTGATTTTTTAATATCAGCCGGCGAAAATAAAAACTCTACCAGGTTTGCTTCAGGGTTAAATTCACATTCAACAGCAGGAAAACATTTTGTTTCGCCACTTTCGTTGCGTGCTACAATCACCGAAATTTCTTTATCAAAATCCACCAAACGTTCCAATACACTTGGCTCATCAAAGGCTTGGTCAATTTTATTGGGATGCCCTAGTTTTACAACGCCTTTGCCATCATAACCGCCCGTGCGTAGCTTTTGAAAGAAGGGAAAAAAAGCGGCGTATTTTTCAATTTGTGTTTTGTTTTCAATTAAAAAGAAATCAGAACTCGGAATGTCGTTACGTTGGTAAAACATTTTTTGTAATCCTTTGTCTTTAATAATTTCAATCACACTTGGTTGAGGAAATACTTTTTTGCCTTGCTTTTCTAATTCTTTGAGTGCTTCAACATTTACATTTTCAATTTCAATGGTGATAATGTCTTTGTCTTTTCCAAACTTTAAAACCGTATCGTAATCGGTAAGGCTGCCTTTTGTAAATTCATTTGCTATGGCTTTGCAAGGCGCATTAGCATCTGGGTCGAGGCAACACACATATAAGTTATAGTTAATAGCACTTTGTATGAGCATGCGCCCAAGTTGCCCGCCTCCGAGCACTCCAATTTTTAGTGTTGATGGTTCAAAATTTGTCACCTTGTATGATTTGTTTTTTTAGAATACTGATATAAAAAAACCGCTTGGTAGCGGTTGTTTTAGTTTTTTCTAAGCTTCTTTTTTAGCGGCTTTTTTCGGAGCTGCTTTTTTAGCTGATGCTACTTTTTCTACCTTTACTTTAGGGGCAGCAGTTTTAGCTGATGCTTTTTTTCTTGGACGAACAACGCCAAATGAACCCATTTCTATTTTACCGCGTCTTGATTTCGGATCTCCTTTTCCCATAATTGTATTTTTTAATTAATTTTTATCAAAAATAGCATATTTTATTGCAATTTCAAATAGTTTTTTTCGAACTACTAAAACTTTTTATTAGCATTAAATGGCTTTGTAGGCTTTTCAATCACCGTTAAGATGGATTTTAACTTAGGTAAATCAGCTAGTAATTTTTTAGCTTCCTCCACTTCTTTATCATATTTCAACGCCATTTCAATTCTGCCTTTTTGGAAAGCAACACGCGAAGCAATTTCTTCTTCAATAAATTGTTTGATCTCCACTTTAAAACGCATTAAATCATCTTTCTTATTGGCATTCATTTTATTTAAAAGTGCTTTGTATTCTGCTTCAATACTTTCGTAGTATTTTTCTTTGGTGGCATCTTCTTTTAAATCTTCTAAAGCAAAATCACTTTGTGTTTTGTAATTAATATCTTTTGTTTTTAAAGAATTAACAAAGTCGGCATAATTTTCATCACTAAATTTAATTGGCTCTTTTGAACCTAATACAGATGGATTTTTAATGATGTAATCATTCACATAAGAGAAAATATAATTCTTGTTTAATAACACCGCTAAGATATTACTGTACTTTACGGCATCAGTTTTAAAGTCTGGCAACACACCTGCACCATCATAGGTAATTCTTCCACCTTTAGTTTTAAAGGCTGTAATTAAAGAATCCGGTACTTTATCCACACGGCCTTCTTCATCTTTATGCGTGTAGTCTAAAGCTTGTATACAACGTCCGCTTGGGATATAATATTTAGCAACGGTTACTTTTAATTTTGTATTGTAAGTTAAATCTCTTACTTGTTGCACTAATCCTTTTCCGTAAGAACGTTGGCCAAGTACAACAGCTCTATCTAAATCTTGTAAAGCACCTGCTACAATTTCTGAAGCAGAAGCCGAATTATTATCTACTAAAACAACTAAAGGAATTTGTGTGTCTAAGGCATTATTAACCGACATATAACTTTTATCCCAATCTTTTATTTTACCTTTTGTATAAACAATTTCTTGTCCTTTGTCTACAAATAAATTCACAATATTAACGGCTTCATTTAATAACCCGCCTGGATTGCCTCTTAAATCAAGCACTAGGGATTTGCAATTTTTTTCTTTTAATTTCAATAAGGCTTCTTTAATTTCTCCTGAACAATTTTCGGTGAAACTCGTTAAGCGAATATATCCAACTTCGGCATTCAACATATTAGAATAAGAAACTGCTTTAATTTTAATTTCTTCTCTTTTTAAATTCACTTCGGTTGGTGTTGTTTGTCCTAAATGAATGACTTTTAAATTAATAGGCGTGCCTGCTTGCCCTTTTAATAAGGAAGAAATATCATCTGTTTTTTTGTTTACAACACTTTGTCCATTCACTTCAATAATTTCATCACCAGCTCTTAGGCCTGCATTATAGGCTGAAAAGCCTTCATAAGGCTCTGTAATGGTTATTTTTTTATTAACGTCTTGTATTAGGGCGCCAATACCACCATATTCGCCAGTTGTCAGGTATTTATAATCTTCAATATCGTTTTCAGTATAATAATTGGTGTATGGATCTAAGGAAGCTAACATGGCCTCAATGCCAGTCTTCATTAATTGTCCAGGTTTTGTTTCATCAACATACGCAATATTTAATTCGCGATAAAGCGTATTGAAAATATCTAAGTTTTTAGATACCTCAAAATAATCTTGCGAAAAATTAAACGCAAAAATGGATGATAAACAAATGGTTAATATAATAATGTACTTCTTCATAAATTGGAATTTATAACTATAAAAATAAGTTTAATTACTCATATATGTTACCAAATTATGATATTTTATAATTTTAATTGCATGGTTTGTTGAGTAAAGGATTACTCTCAATGATTGAACTTTTTAGCTTCTTATTCGTTGTATTTAAGGCACTATATTTGTAAGTTTACCGTTATTGAAAGAGTTTATTAGTAAAAACAATTTAATACTTAAGACGATGGCAACACAACAACTCACAATACCGATGTTTCCTTTAGGTGTTTTAATATTGCCTGGTGAAACAAAAACGTTACATATTTTTGAAGATAAATACAAGCAATTAATTTCTGATTGTTTGGCTAATGAAGCTCATTTTGGAATTCCTTACACGATGAATAAAAAAATTGGTGAATATGGGATTGAAGTCAAAATTGTCAAAGTATTAAAGACCTATGATTCTGGCGAATCCGATATTTTAATTGAAGGCGTTCGTATTTTTAAATTACTTGAATATTCAAGCATTTTAAAACCAAAATTATATGGAGCTGGTATTATTTCTTATCCAGAAAACATTAGTGAAGCACCATCCTTAAAATTGCAAGAATTAATCAGAGATTATTTATGGACGGCCCAACAAAACACAGTTCCTGTTGATGCCTATGATCACGCTACATTATATAACATTGCAAGGTTATTAGATATGTCGAATACTGAAAAATATGATTTGATAAAACTAAAAACGGCAGCAGAGAAAGAAAATTATTTAATGCAAAAAATTAGATTATTTACTTTTGTTTTAAATGCAGAAAATAAATTGCAATCAAAATTTGTATTAAACTAATTTATAG
This sequence comes from Bacteroidota bacterium, assembly GCA_043769975.1. Lineage (GTDB taxonomy): Bacteria > Bacteroidota > Bacteroidia > B-17B0 > Aurantibacillaceae > UBA4416. Next base: position 4,606 of record JAYVIS010000079.1, on the reverse strand, counting down.
TTTTTATATTCTCCAATATTCCAGCCCGTTGTTTTTTTGATAAAGTTTTTAAATTTATCCTTGAAACTAATTTTAATTTTTGACGGATCAAATGTAAATTTCCAATTGGCTTTTTCAATTCTGTTTAAAAAAACCTGTGGATGCGTTTGTTTAAATTCTACCAAGCTATCAATTTCTGAATAATCAAACTCTTCCACTTTAGCCACGTTTTTATTCATCCATTCATCATCATGCCACATTTTATGAAAGTTTTCTTGCTTGGCTTGCTGTGCTTTCGGTGTTTTTACCCAGCCGTAGTGATAAATTTCAGCATCAATTTGTTTGATGTTTAATTTAGAATCGTCCAGTTTTCTAAAACCTTGCGCATCTTTATAAGAACGAATGGATTTATCGTTTTTAATAATTCGAATTTCTTTACTGTACCATCGGTTTGAATTTCCGATGTAATTATAGTGGCCATAAAAATGAAGGTAATTAAATAATAAGCCATCCACTTTTTTATCGTCTTTGTAGGTTTGCATCGCCTTTTTAATAGCAGGCAAATGTTTTTCGTGCACACATTCATCACTTTGAATGTAAAAACACCAGTCTGTATCTTTGCTAATAGCATCAAATGCTTTGTTTGTTTCAATCGCTAATACTTGTCCGCCTTTGCGTAAACTATCATCCCAAACGGTTTCGATGATTTTTATTTTAGGAGAATTAATATTTTTAATTAATTGCAAAGTTTCATCTTCACTGTTGCCAACCGCTACAACAAATTCATCGCAAATGGGTAAAATAGAATGGATCGCTTCTACAACAGGATAGTCATACTTTAATGCATTTCTAATAATGGTGAAGCCAGTTACTTTCATTTTTTAAATTTTTTGTTTTATTCTTTTGGATGCTACAAAATAAAGTAATGTTAATTTTTTTTCTTCAAGTTTAAAAAAAATAACGTGTTGTTGATATGAAAAATAATAAACGTTTTTGCTAGTTCTATAATTAACCTTTCTTCCAATAAATTTTGGCTGACAACTTATTGTGCTAATTATTTCAGTGATGATTCTTAATTTAGAAATATAATGTTGCAAATCTTCTTCAGTTGCAATCTTATACTTTTGCCAATTTTTAAGCTGATTTACGAAGCTTTTTGTTCTTATTATTTTTCTCATAAAAATCAGCTTCAATTTCCTTAATTGTTTGTTCCATATCTTTAGCAAACGCTTGCTGATAAACATTTTTAATAACCTTTTTTTTAGGTTTATCTAAAGTGTCAATAGGCTCCGTTTTAACATATGAAAAACTGCTTAACAATTCCATGATAAAGTCAGCTTTACTATCTTTTATGTCTAATACTATTTTCATATAGTTTTAATTTCTTAATTTAAAGATACGAAAATTAGCGCTTAAAATTCTGGATTTCTTCCCACAAAATTTTGCGGAGTTATTTGAAGTAATTCTTTTTTAACGGCATCACTCACATTTAATCCATTAATAAAGGTGTGCATCGATTCTTGTGTGATATGAGTATTCGTACGTGTTAAATCTTTCAACGCTTCATAAGGTTTTGGATATCCTTCTCTTCTTAAAATTGTTTGAACTGCTTCAGCAACAACGGCCCAATTGTTTTCTAAATCTTTTACAAAAACAGCTTCGTTTAAAATTAATTTATCTAATCCTTTTAAAATACTTTTGTAAGCAATTAAAACATGCGCCACTGGAACACCAATATTTCTTAAAACTGTACTGTCCGTTAAATCTCTTTGAAGTCTTGATATTGGCAGTTTTGCAGCTAAGTGTTCAAACAAAGCGCTCGCAATTCCTAAATTTCCTTCTGCATTTTCAAAGTCAATTGGGTTTACTTTATGTGGCATTGCGGACGAACCAATTTCGCCAGCTTTTAATTTTTGTTTAAAATAATCCATGCTCACATAGGTCCAAATATCTTTACTAAAATCTAATAAGATGGTATCAATACGTTTCATGGCATCGCAGTAAGCTGCAATATTATCGTAATGTTCTATTTGTGTTGTAAACTGACTTCTGTTTAATCCTAAGGTATTATTTACAAATTCATTTCCAAAAGCAATCCAATTGTTGTTTGGATACGCTACATAATGCGCATTAAAATTACCTGTTGCACCGCCAAATTTAGCAGAAAACGGAATAGCTTTTAATTGATTTAACTGAATGGTTAAGCGTTCTACAAACACATAAATTTCTTTTCCTAAGCGCGTTGGTGAAGCCGGTTGGCCATGAGTACGTGCCAATAATGAAACATGTTTCCATTCTTTAGCTAAGCCCGTTAATTTTTCAATCACTAAATTTAAAGTTGGAATTACAACATCATGAGTTGCTTGTTTAAGAGAAAGTGGAATGGATGTATTGTTAATGTCTTGCGACGTTAATCCAAAATGAACAAACTCTAAATAATTTTCTAAACCTTGTTGCGTTAATTTATCTTTAATGAAATACTCAACAGCTTTCACATCATGATTCGTTGTTTTTTCTGTCTCCTTAATAATTTCAGCATCTGCAAATGAAAAATTTTGATACACTGATTTTAAGTTTTCAATTTGACTATTTGATAATTTTGGCAATTGCGGTAAGCCTTGTTGCGTCAATAAAATAAAATATTCTATTTCAACTTGCACGCGGTATTTTATAAGTCCAAATTCTGAAAAATAAGTTGCTAATTCATTCGTTACTTTTCTATATCTTCCATCAATTGGTGATATAGCTGTTAAATTCGTTAATTCCATAGGTTTAAAATAAAGGTTAAATATACTCAATTATGAGAGGATAGCCAACGCCTTAATGTCTTAATTACGGATAAACGGAATAGGAGTTTCTACTAATTTTTGCTGTGGTAGTTGTTGATATGGCGCTAAACCAAACTTTTCGTTTACTTCTAAAAGGGCTGCTAATACCAATTGAGAATAGTTTTGAGATGCTGATTTAAAATGTTTTGTTTCAGTATGCCAAAGTCTGTAAATTAAATTAATGTCACCTTGTGTTGGTCTAAAACTAAACAAGGCTTTTTTTACATTACCAGCCCCCGCGTGGTATGAATGCATCACTAATAATCTAAACCATAAATCATTTTCTTTGTAATTTTTAATACCAAGTGAGTCTAATATTTCTCTTGTTTTAGGAATACAAATTTTCTTTATAAGACTGGATGCGGCATAAGCAGAGCGATCAAAATCTTTTCGTTCATCAATTTTACTATTTACTTTTAATCCAAAAAGTCGTGCTACATCTTTCATTAACTGAAATGAGCCATAAGCGCCTGCATTTGATTTTTGTAATTTATTAGGACTTTCAATCATTAAGATAGCTTGTGCATACCAAGGATCAACGCCGTTAGCCACAAAATCATTGATGCCTTTATGAAAATTAAGAGATGCTTTTTCGAAGTCATAAAAAAAACTTTTTCCTGTTGTCATTAAAATGCGAGCCGAATCCATTAAACAATTCATATATCGTAAACTGTCTTTTACAGCATTTTTTCTAGCAATACATAAAGTATCCCATTTATAACAATGTACAGCATGTAAAATATGTCTGTTTTCCGGACGATTTAGTAATGCACTATCTTTATTTAGATGCATGATTCGTCTCCAAAAAATAACATTTGGCAAAGTATCACAATGCAAATCGTAAACCTGTTTATTAAAAACAAAATCAGTTTTTTCTTTTGTTGTTAAGTTCGGAATGGTAATAATATCTTCTCTTAAATTAAAAGTTGACGCACCAAAAACAATATTGCTATCAGGAGGCGCAACAAATAGCTTTAAAGCAACAGTTATGGAAATTAAAAAAGACATGATTTAGAACATTAAAAAGATACAGTTATAACGTTGAATTATTAAAAAGGATTCATAATTTTTTCAACAATTGGTATGTTATAAATTGTACATCAATGTACAACACGAAGTGTTAAAAACTAGCTGTCCTTTGCTTTTTTTAACAAAAAAATCATCCGTTGATTAACGGATGATTTTTAAAATATAGGTTTAAAATTATTTAGCGTAAGTAGCGCTTGCCGACATTAACTCACGATTCATACGAGCAATGTTTTCTAAAGAAATTCCTTTCGGACATTCTGCTTCACAAGCACCAGTGTTTGTACAATTTCCGAAACCTTCTTCGTCCATTTGTGCAACCATTTTAAGTACACGAGCTTTACGTTCAACTTGCCCTTGAGGTAACAACGCTAATTGAGATACTTTAGCAGAAACAAACAACATCGCTGAACTGTTTTTACAAGCAGCTACACAAGCGCCACAACCAATACAAGCTGCTGCACCAAATGCCTCATCTGCTGCATCTTTAGATATTAAAATAGTATTAGCATCTTGTGGGCTACCCGTATTTACTGATACATATCCACCAGAAGCAATGATTCTATCAAAGGCACTTCTATCAACTGCTAAGTCTTTAATTACTGGAAAAGCACCGCTTCTCCATGGTTCAACAACGATTGTATCACCTGTTTTAAAACTACGCATGTGTAATTGACAAGTTGTTACACCGTCTTTTGGCCCGTGAGGACGACCGTTAATGTACATACTGCACATTCCGCAAATACCTTCGCGGCAATCGTGATCAAAAGCAA
>JAYVIS010000078.1:0-15063 GCA_043769975.1 Bacteroidota bacterium | reverse complement strand
GTATTAATATTTTCTGGATGTCATCAGAGATCTTCTTCTGCATCTTCTCCTCGTTCTTATCAAAATCATCATGTTGTGTTGATACAACTATCGCATCGATCCTGATCGGCTTGTTGTTATCATCATATTCTAAAGTTACTTGCGATTTTGCATCAGGACGTAAATATTTAATTTCTTTATTTTCACGACGAAGGGCAGCTAATTCTAATAAAATGCCATGAGCTAAATCTAAAGCTAGAGGCATATAATTTGCTGTTTCGTTAGTAGCATAACCAAACATCATACCTTGATCTCCAGCACCTTGTTCTTCTTTTTTCTTACGATCAACACCTTGGTTAATATCAGCAGATTGTTCATGAATTGCAGATAAAATACCACAAGAGTTAGCCTCAAACATGTATTCAGATTTAGTATATCCAATTTTACGAATTACTTCACGAGCAATTTCTTGAACATCTAAATATGCTTTTGACTTAACTTCACCAGCTAAAATAACTTGTCCAGTTGTTACTAATGTTTCGCAAGCTACTTTACTTTGAGGATCAAATGCTAAGAAGTTGTCTATTAATGCATCTGAAATTTGATCGGCAACCTTATCTGGATGGCCTTCTGATACTGATTCTGAGGTGAAAAGATATCCCATGTTTAATTTTTGATTTTTATATAGTTAATTATTAATTTATTTATTTTTAATTATGCTTCTTTTAATTCGAATTCGAAAAATTCCATAATTTGATTGCATAATAACTTTTTACAAGCTTCATCAACCTTAGCAGACGCTATTTCTTTAGAAGCAGCATTAATTTCTAAAGTAATGTGTTTGCCAATTCTCACATTTTCAATTTCAGGTAAACCTAAATTTGTCATTGAACTTGTTACTGCCTTTCCTTGTGGATCCAATAATGCTTTTAATGGCATTACATTTATTTCTGCTATAAATTTCATTTAAATTATTTTATATTTTTAAGAGCAACAAATTTAAAAGTTTGAACTGTTTTATTCAAAAATGTTTTGAACAATTCATTATTCATTTAAAATCTGAAAATCACAAAAGAATATGACTTAAAAAAGAGTTATGCTAATTTATACATCCAATTAAATTTATCAGCAATTTTCCCTTTTCTAATGTTTCTTAATGTTTCATCAATTTTAGGAGAAAATTGTCTTTCTTCAACTGGAGGCAAAGGATAGTAATTATCAACATGTCCAATTCCGATAATTTGAGCAATAGTAGCAGCCGTTCCAACCCCAAAAGCTTCTTTTAATGTACCATTAGCATGTGCTTCTAGTATTTCTGCAATGGATATTTTACGTTCTTCAACTTTCATTCCCCAATCTCTAGCTAAGGCTAATACACTATTTCTAGTTATACCTGCTAAAATTGTATCGCTTAATGCTGGCGTAATTAATGTATCACCAACAACAAACATTAAATTCATAGTTCCTGATTCCTCAAGGAAAGAATGAGTTTTACCGTCAGTCCAAATTACTTGTTGATATCCTTTTTGTTGCGCTAATTTTGTTGGAAATAAACTTCTTCCATAATTACCTGCAGCTTTTACAAAACCAATACCACCTTCAACGGCTCTGATATAGTTTGTTTCAATTAAAACTTTAATTGGCTCAGTATAATATTTTCCTGCAGGACAAGTTATAATTACAAATTTATAAGTATCACTTGCTTTAACACCAATAGCTTCATCAGTAGCAATTAAAAAAGGACGAATATATAATGAACCAGTATCAGAAGTTGGTATCCAGGCTGAATCTAATTTTAATAATTCTAATAATCCTCCCATAAATATTTCTTCAGGCACTTCAGGCATAGCCATACGTATCGCAGATTTATTCATTCTCTTAAAGTTTTCTAGCGGGCGAAAAATACTTACATCTCCATTTTCAGATTTATAAGCTTTCATACCCTCAAAAATTGCTTGACCGTAATGTAATGCAGACATAGCATAACTCATCGGCATATCTTGATAAGGACAAATACTTGCGTTTTGCCATTTTCCATCAGCATATTCTGCTATAAACATATGGTCAGAAAAGCATTTACCAAAAGGCACATCATTAACATCGTAATTTGTGACTCTGCTTTCTTTTGTTTTTTCTATTTTAATATTGGCGTTTGCTATCATTATATATATTGTATAAAACAAATAAGCGGATTATTTTTATAAATACAAACAAATTCGTCGATTATTTTATAGTGCTTAGGTATATTATCAACCAATCAAAGTAATTACAGTTAATAATTTGATAACTTCTTTAAATGTAAACCTTACAAATAAATAATTTTGTAGTGACCCGTTTTTCGAAATATTAAAATTTTATAAAGTTTTTTTTCAAAAAAGTTTAATTAAAAATTTGTTTATAATATAAAAACATTATTTTAGCAAAAAATTATTAACAATTTGAAGTTTATTGTTTATATCCTGTTAGTGAGTTGTTTAACAACTAACATCCTTTTGGGCAAGGGTGGGCCTAAAAAGGATACTACATTTATTAAAAGTAACACATCTTCTTTTAATACTAATCCTATTGGTATTACGAAGTTACAACTTATAAATCTTATTGACTCGTTGCTTGATTTACCAGAAATTGACGAAAAGCAAATTGAACTTATTAATTATTACAGCAGCATTATAAATTCAAAAGATGCAAATTTAGCCATCGTAAAATACGAAAATATACCAGCTGCCAATTTTTACGAAGATTTTGATGAAAGCATTGTATTTCAGATAACAAATGAAGCTGAATTTCCTGAATCTCAAATTATAAAAATTGAAAGTGATTCACTTGGAAAATATAATCAACCAAAAATTGGACAAATAAATTCAAAATTTGGATGGAGAGATGGAAGAATGCATAAGGGGATTGACATTAATTTAAACAGAGGAGATGCTGTTGTTTCTGCATTTGATGGCATGGTTAGAATTGCACAAAACAAAGGTGCTTTTGGAAACGTAATTATTATAAGACATTACAACGGTTTGGAAACAGTGTATGCTCATTTATCAAAAATTAAAGTCAAACCAGGACAAGTGGTTTTATCGGGTCAATTGATTGGACTAGGAGGAAATACGGGAAGAAGCAGTGGACCACATTTACATTTTGAAGTACGTTTTAAAGGCCATGCTTTAAATCCGGCCTCAATTATTTCTTTTGAAGAAAACAAAACCCTTAACGATAGCATAGTTATTAAAAAATCGAAATACGGTATTTGTGCTTATCCTAGTAATGCAACTTTACACACCATCGAACGTGGAGATTCTTGGTTTGAAGTTGCTAAAAGATATGGATTATCAATGAAGGATTTATGTACCTTAAACGGAACGAGTACTCGCTATTACCTAAAAATAGGTCAAAAGTTAAGAGTTAATTAATTTATAAATCTTAGTAATTTTTCCAAATTTTAAAATTAAGACCAATCCTAGAATAAACAATTGGTTTAGCTTTTTCACCAACCATTGATGAAAAACTAAAATAAGGGTCATCATATGTTGGAGAATATTTTGATTTATAATAATTATAACCACCACCAATAACAAAAATAAATGAAGCTCTTTTAAGGAAAATTACACTTATACCAATACCAAGTGTGTTTATTAAAGATTTTGTTTGAATTAGATTATGCCCTTTTGTATCATCAGTGGGTAAATAATTATATGGAACTGCTACTGTAAGTCCTGTGCCGTATTGAACATACTGTAAGTTAAAATCAAAAAACACATTAAAACGTTTTGTTTCATCTCTCAATAAATATTTATATGCCATATGAGGACCAACAATTTTGTGAAGAGGTTTTAAATTGTTTGCATAAATATCTATTCCTATTTGAAATTGATGTTTGGAAATGCAATAATTAATATTTGGAGTTAAGGCAAGACCTGGAATCCTGCTATCAAAGGAAAATGGCGTACTTATTCCAATATCTATACTTTTATTTTTTTGAGAAAAACCAGTAAATGTTAAAATGGTAAAAATGAAAACAGGGAATATTTTAAATATCATTACATAAAATTACACTTTTTAAGTTAAAGAATAAAAAAAACTCCTAGGTGAAAAACACCTAGGAGTTAAATAAAATTCTAATAAATTAGTTTTATAAAGCTTGAGAAAAACCTTCTCTAATTTCAGTAGCAGCATATTGGCCACCGTATAATTTATCTTTAATTTTTGAGAAACTTTCAATCGTATATTTTACATCTTCCAAGTTATGCATAGCAGTTGGTATTAAACGTAAAATAATCATTCCTTTTGGTATAACAGGATACACAACCATTGAACAGAAAATTCCAAAATTTTCACGTAAATCAATTACCATGTTTGTAGCCTCTGGAATAGAACCTCTCATATAAACTGGAGTTACTGGAGTATTTGTAACTCCAATATCAAAACCAGCATCAACCAACCCTTTTTGTAATTCGGCAGCAACCGCCCATAATTGCGTGCGGTATTCTGGATGTTTATTAATTAATTCTAAACGTTTTAATAAACCATAAACCAATGGCATTGGCAATGATTTTGCAAATATTTGAGAACGCATATTGTAACGTAAGTAAGTTACCACTTGTTTAGTTGAACTAATATAACCTCCAATTAAAGCAAATGATTTTGCAAATGTTCCAAAATAAATATCAATTCCATCTTGGCAACCTTGTTGTTCACCAGTACCGCCACCATTTGGTCCTAACGTCCCTACTCCATGCGCATCATCAACAAATAAACGGAATGTGAATTTTTTCTTTAACTCAACAATTTCTTTTAATTTACCTTGGTCGCCACGCATACCAAATACGCCTTCAGTAATTACTAAAATACCGCCTCCAGTTTGGTCTGCTAATCGTTGAGCTCTTACTAATTGCTTTTCACAATCTTCAATATCATTATGTTTAAACACAAAACGCTTACCCATGTGTAAACGTACACCATCCAATATACAAGCATGACTTTCTGCATCATAAACAATTACGTCATGTCTATCAACTAAACAATCAATGGCAGAAACCATTGCTTGGTAACCGAAATTACATAAAATAGTATCTTCTTTTTTTGATAATTTAGATAAGCCTTGTTCTAATTGCTCATGTAAATCAGAGTTTCCACTCATCATACGAGCACCCATTGGTAATGCCAAACCAAACTGAGTTGCTCCTTCAATATCAGCTTGTCTAACTTCAGGATGATTAGCTAATCCTAAATAATTATTTAAACTCCAATTTAATAATTTTTTTCCTCTAAAACCCATGTGAGGTCCTGCATCACCTTCTAGTTTAGGGAAAGTAAAATATCCATGAGAAGCTTTTGAATGCTCTCCAATTGGACCCATGTTTTTTTCGATTTTAGCAAAAATATCTTTCATAGTAACAGTTTTTAAATTATTTAGACTGCAAAATTAATATTTTTTTTGTCATTTTCAATTTCCCATATTTTTGTTGTGTTTACAAGCCTTTAAATCATTATTAAAAATTATTTTCAATTATTTAACAAAATAACACAATTAGATGTTGTAACATCTAATGTTATAACATATATTTGCACCATAATAATTAAACTAAATAAAAAAATGAAAACAAACTTTAAAACATTAGTAGCTGCAACCTTAGTAACAATTGGTGCAAACGCTCAAACAAACTGGAATGTAGATGCATCTCACAGTAAATTAGGATTTGCGGTAACTCACATGATGGTGAGCGAAACAGAAGGAAAATTTAAAATTTATGAAGGACAAGTTGCTTCAGTTAAACCTGATGCAGATTTTACAGGAGCGACTATCAATTTTTCAATTGATGCAGCAAGTATTAATACTGATGATGAAAAAAGAGATGGTCATTTAAAAAGCCCTGACTTTTTTGATGTTGCTAAATATGCAAAAATTACTTTCAAAAGTACTTCAATGAAACCAGGTAAAATTAAAGGAACATATACTTTAGTAGGTGATTTAACAATGCACGGTGTAACTAAATCAATCACATTAACTGCAATTGGAGCATCTAAAATAGTGAAAGATCCTTACGGAATGGAGCGTTATGCATTTAAAGTAACTGGTTCTCTTAACCGTAAAGATTATGGTTTAACTTGGAATGCTGCTTTAGAAGCTGGTGGTGTTGCTGTAAGCGAAACTGTTAGATTAGACATAAACATAGAAATTACAAAAGCTAAGTAATTAAAAAATAATTAAATTAGTCCCCAGAAAAAACTGGGGACTTTTTTTATACCTGTAAATTTGAAATTAGAAGACGAAATACATCAAAAAAAATTTAGTAGTGAGTTCCAAAAGCTGACTATTAATCTAATTTACACCAATAATTGGATTGCTTCAAAGCATGCCGAATATTTTAAAAATTCTGATATAACCATTCAGCAATATAATGTCTTACGAATTTTAAGAGGTCAATTTCCAAACCCGAGTAGTGTAAAACTAATTAAAGAACGGATGCTTGATAAAATGAGTGATGCTTCTCGTATTATTGATAAACTAAAGCTAAAAAAATTAGTTGTAAGAAAAGAGTGCCCAAATGATAGACGTAGCGTTGATATATTAATAACTGAAAAAGGATTGGAACTTTTAAAAACTTTAGATGCTGTAGATGAAGCTCCAAAAGAACTGTTTAAATCATTAACTGTTTCTGAAATTAAAACGCTAAATGCCTTGTTAGATAAGTTAAGAGATTAAATTTTCAGAATATCTTAATTAATATTATAAAAAAATAAAATTATGCTTGGTTTAAAATTAGAAACAGATCCTCGTTGGGTTAACATTGTTGAAAAAAATATTGAAGAAATATTAACAGATCATGCCTATTGTGAGCAAAAAGCAGCAACAAACGCTATTACAATTTTAATCAGTTTTTCTTATCATACTGATGTGGTTGATGAAATGCTAAAACTAGCAAAAGAAGAACTCACTCATTTTGAAATGGTGCATCAAAAAATTAAAGAAAGAGGTTTTAAATTAGGCTTCGAAAGAAAGGATGAATATGTTGGTGAGCTTTTTAAATTTATGAGAAGAGGCCATAATCAAGAAATAGTTTTTATTGATCGAATGTTATTTAGTGCATTAGTTGAAGCAAGAAGTTGTGAACGTTTTAAATTATTATCAGAACAAATAAATGATGACGATTTAAAACTTTTTTATAAAGAATTAATGATTAGTGAAGCTGGCCATTATACCATGTATTTAGGCTATGCCAGAAAATATGGCTCACATGTTGAAGATGTTGATGCGCGTTGGCAACAATGGCTTAACCATGAAGCCGAAATACTAAAAAATTATAGCAAAAAAGAAACAATACACGGATAATTTTATATATTTGAAAAAAAAACTTATGAAAAATCTCTTTTTAATATCAATAGTAACGCTTGGCTTAACCTCTTGTAAAAAAGATAGAGTGTGCACATGTAATTTCCAGGACGGTTCATTCGCCTCGCAGCAAAATTATACTAATATTACAAAAAAGGATGCCAAAGCGTTGTGCACAACAACAGCACAAGGGGTTACATGTACTGTTAAGTAATATATAATTAAATTATTTAAACAGGCTTTCATTCATTTGAAGGCCTTTTTTTGTGGTCATCTCAACTTATCATTTACTTTTTATTATACCAATAATACTATTTTAAAGATTAATCATTGGATTTTAGCTACAAGAACTTAATTAGAATGATTATAAATATAGTTATTTTCAATAACATAACATAAAGGAATATTAATAATTATTACATTTGATAAAAATTTAAAAAAAAATTATGAAAAAAATTACTTTATTAGCGATTGCTTTTTTAGCAATTTCTTTTGCTTCATGCAAAAAAGACAGAACTTGTACTTGTACTGCTACTAGTACTACTGTTACAACAGGTTTTGGTGCTGGAACAACATCTAGTTCTGCAACTTATCAAGTATTAATTACAAAAGCATCCAAAGGAACTGCAAAAGCAAATTGTTTGTCAACAAAAACAACAGATGTAACTTCTGGCGGAACTGGTACATTTGCTTATACTGATACTGATACAAATGAAACAACGTGTTCTTTAAAATAATAATTAAATCTTAAAAGTAATAAAATGAAAACATTAATATTATCAGCTTTTGTTGTTTTAGCATTAGCTTCTTGTAAAAAAGATTACGTTTGTTCTTGTACAAATACATCTACTGCTTCTGGTTCAACTTCAACAGTTACTGAAGTAACTTATGTAAAAACAACAAAATCAACAGCAAAAAAAGCTTGTATTAAAACTTCCCGCGATTATTCTAGTTTTGGCGTAGCTTATACAACAACTTCAGATTGTAAATTAAAATAATTAAAAAAAAATATGAAAAAAATAATATTATTCTCAGCAGCAATCCTAGCATTAGGATTTGTATCTTGTAAAAAAGATTACACATGTACTTGTACAGGTGGTGGTACATCAACTATAACAAAATTAGTAGGAGTTTCAAAAAAAGCAGCTAAAGCAAATTGCATAAACTCAACAGTTACTGGAACCGGTTCTTCTGCTGGTTATGTTTATGTTGAAACTTGTACATTAGCAAAATAAATATACTTTTTAATTAAAAGCTCCCGTATTCATTTACGGGAGCTTTTTTATTTTTAAATAATTACCTTTACCACCATTATGACAAGAAGGCAACTGCTACTAAAAATTTTATTTTTTCTGTTAAGTTCGGCAATGGGCTTATTATTTATTTATAGTGGCTGGGCAAAACTAGAACCGATAGAACCTTTTGAATTTACATTTGTAGATATAGGAATTGCCGGCTGGAGAACAGCTCCTTTTATAGCAAGATTTATGATTGGCCTGGAATTCTTTATCGGTTTTTTACTCATTTTTGGATTATTTATAAAAAGATTTACTATAAAACTTACGGTCATTTCGTTGCTAGTATTTTGTTTGTATTTAGTATTTGTAATAATAAATACTGGTAATAATGGTAATTGTGGCTGTTTTGGTAATAAAATATCGATGACGCCAGTTGAAGCATTAATAAAAAATGGAATCACACTCATTGCCTGTTTTTTTATTTATAAATATTATGATGGCTTAAATTATGGGAAATTGAGTAAATGGTTATTTGGTACGTTATTTATTAGTGCCTTTGCCCTACCCCATATTTTAAATTATGTTGATTTAGATTATTCATCAGCTTACTTAACAAAAAAAGAAGATCATTTTAAATTAGAATTAGATAGTCTTTATAAAGATGCAAAGAAAAACATTCCTCCAACCTCATTAAGCAAAGGGAAACACATCATAGCCTTTATGAGCATGAGTTGTCCGCATTGCAGAATTGCTGCAAAAAAATTAAGAATCATGCATGAAAAAAATCCAAACATCAGCATGTACTTAGTACTTAATGGAGAAGATAAAAAAATTAAACCATTTTTTGAAGATACAAAAGCCACTAACATTGATTACTGTATTTTAAATGGTAAAAATTTTATTTATCTAGCTGGATTAGACATGCCAGCCATTTATATGGTTAATAATTCGGTTGTTGAAAATTGGGTTGATTACATGCACCTTGATCAATCAAAAATTGAAGAATGGTTGCAGCAATAAGACTGACATTTTTATTTATATTTTTTGTGTGTTCCCTAAATGCACAACAAAACATTAAAATTAAAAAAGAAGATAATCGTTTCTTGTTTTTTCAGATTGGCCAACCCAATGATACAATTATTAAAAATAAAACAGATTTATTTTTAATAAAATTCCCTGATAGTTTAAAAACGTTCATACGAATTGACATTGAAAATGCAAAATTCACCAAATCAAAAAATGCAAACACGTTTCAATTAAGTTACATTTTTGGGATGAAATATTCTCATATTATACATGATACTATTATTGAAACTTTAGTAGAAGGCGTTTCTCAAAATCCTAAATCTATTTTAATATCCATTAAGGATATTAAAACTTCAAAAGTCTTAATGACAAATAAATTTATTGTTAAGTAAAGTATATTATAATATCTTTAAAGCATAAACAATTAATTGCTTTATAACTTAAACAACACTTTATGTCATCAACATCAAAACACCCTAAAGGATTATTATTTTTAGCATTTACAGAGTTTTGGGAGCGTTTTGGATATTACCTGATGATAGGGATATTTTTCCTTTACATGACAACGGATACTGAAAAAGGAGGTTTTGGCTGGGAAAATGCAAAGGCATCTGATATGTTTGGAACATTTATAGCCTGCGCCTATTTAACACCTTTTGTTGGAGGCTTATTAGCAGATATGAAATTTGGGTATCGTTTTTCTGTCACATTGGGTGGCATTTTAATGGGCATTGGCTATTGTTTACTTTCAATTAGAGAAGAGTGGGCATTTTTCACATCACTTTCTATAATGATTATTGGAAATGGTTTTTTTAAACCAAATATTTCAACCTTGTTAGGGAATTTGTATAATGATCCACAATACAAAGCAAATAAAGATACAGGCTATAATATTTTTTACATGAGTATTAACCTAGGAGCATTTTTATGCAATTTTATAGCCGCTTATATGCGAATAAAATATGGTTGGAGTTGGGCCTTTATAGCTGCAGGAGTTGGAATGTTTATTGGAGTTATTACTTTTTGGATAGGAATGAAACATTATAAGCATGTTGACGTTCGTAAAGAACCTACACCCCAAGATAAACCTGTAATTATGCGCTTTTTAGCAGTTTTAGGAATTGCTGTTGGATTTGGAGTAATTGGTTGGATGATTCCAGATACTATTTTTGGAAGTGATAGTACAGATGCTTTTTTATGCGCATGCATTCCAGTAGTTTATTTTTATTATACGATTTATAAGAGTTGTACAACCGAAGAAAAAAAACCGATGGGTACGATGTTTACTATTTTTGGAATAGTAATAGTTTTTTGGGCTGTTTTTAAATTAAATGGAACAGCATTAACAACCTATGCAAATTCATATACAGACAGAGAAATGCCGACTGCATTGGTAAATACGACTAAAGCAATGTATATTTGCGATAATTCAGTAAAGGCAAAAAACGATTCTGTTTATCAATTAGATGAACATTTTAGAAGAATAAAAGATAGTAATGGAAATCCAATTAAATGTATTGATTACCCATCTTATTTTAAAAACTTAGCTCCAGAAAAATATCCTGCTCCTGGCAAGGAATTGAATTTAATACCAACAGAATTATTTCAATCGATTAATCCATTTTTTGTTGTAACCTTAACTCCACTCGTTGTGATGTTTTTTGGTTTTTTAAGGCGTCGAAAAAAAGAACCAACAACAGCTACAAAAATTGCTTTCGGTTTATTAATCTCTGCCTTATCAACTTTAGTTATGGTTGTAGCAGTAAAATATACTGGCAACGGAATTAATAAAGCAAGTGCTTTATGGTTAATTGGTTCATACGGAGTAATAACTATTGGCGAATTATTCTTAAGTCCTATGGGATTATCAATGGTTTCAAAACTTTCGCCTTTACGATTTACCGCATTAATGATGGGTGGTTGGAGTTTAGCCACAGCTATTGGAAATAAATTAAGCGGTGTTTTAGCTAAAAACTGGGATAAATTTGATGATAAAGGAAATTTCTTTTTAGTAAACTGTATGCTGTTGTTAATTGCAACGGGAATTATGTTTTTATTATTAAAACGTTTAAATCAAGCTTTTAAAGAATCATAACGCAAGTTGATTAAAATACGCTGCACTTTTTAATAAGCGACTACCATACCAACTGAAGAGTTCGCCATCAACTAATTGAATAGTTGTATTTGGAAGATGTTTTTTTAATTCTGAAATATGAATTTCTTTAAACGGAAAGGGTTCGGATGATAATAAAATAACATCTGGATTCAATTGTTTGATATCTTCTATTAACAATTCTGGATAGCGTAAGTCACTGTTCTCTAAGCTATTAATCAACCCAATCTCATTAAGTAAATCACCTATAAATGTTGATTTACCTGCAGCCATGTAGGGACTTTTCCAAATAAGGTACAATACAGATTTATTGTGTTTTTTGAGTAGCGAAAATGATTTTTTAATATTTGAAATCATTAAAAGTGATTCGTTTTTTTTATTTACTAATTCACCAATGTCACTTATCATTTGATAGGCATCAGTCAAATTATAAATATCGCTCATCCAAACCTTAAACTCTTTTTGTAATTCTACAATTTGTGAATGTTCATTTTCTTCCTTATTACCTATTATTAAATCTGGTTTAAGGCTTCTTATTTTATCAATATCAATAGTTTTAGTACCTCCTACTCTCGTTTTACCTTTAACAAAATCTTTAGGATGAATACAAAATTTTGTAATACCAATAATTTCTTCATTCAGACCTAAATCAAAAAGTAATTCGGTTTGAGAAGGTACAATAGAAATAATCCGTTTTGGAGTTTCGGATAGTTCAATTGTATTTCCTAAATGGTCAATAAAAATCATGTTACAAAGTTCGGAAATAATACTGCATATTTGCCAAATAAAATGAATTCAACATTAAAAGCACACTTATCATTATTTATTGCGCAAGTTATTTACGCAATGAATTATAGCATAGCAAAAGATTTAATGCCAAATGCTATCAAACCTTTAGGTTTGGTTATGCTCCGTATAATTGGAGCTTTACTTTTATTTTGGACCTTTTCATTTTTTATTAAATCTGAAAAAATAGAAAAAGCAGATTTTAAAAAATTAATGGTTTTAGCGTTATTTGGTATTTGCATCAATCAAGTTTTTTTTATTTATGGACTTAGCCTAACAAAACCAATAAATTCAGCCATTATTATGGTAAGTAATCCAATTGCAGTGATGCTTTTTACTATAATTGTTTTTAAGGAACGCTTAACCATTTTTAAAATAAGTGGTTTAGCATTAGGAATAATTGGAGCATTAACGTTATTACTTTTTAAAGGCTCATTTACTTTAGGAAGTGAAACAATTATTGGAGATTTAATGACTTTAGTAAATTCTTTATCATGGGCCATATTTGTGGTAATGGCTAAGCCTTATATGATTAAGTATCAAACTATCACAGTTATGAAATGGTTATTTTTATTTGGATTTATTTATATGCTTCCATTTGGATTACCTGATTTGATTGAAGTAAATTGGCTTCATTTATCCTCATCAATTATCATAGCCATGGCTTTTGTTGTTATAGGAACTACATTTTTGGCTTATTTACTAAATATGTATGCTCTCAAAGCATTAAGTTCATCTGTTGTAAGCATGTATATTTATTTTCAACCATTTTTGGCAACACTTATAGCAGTATATTTAGGTAAAGATGAAATAACACCTATTAAAATTATTTCCGCATTATTCATTATTTTTGGAGTATTTTTAGTTAGTAAAAAAAGTTATAAATTGTAAATTATAAACTATAAATTAGAGCAACCAATATTTAGAATTCCATTATATTATGATCCACAATTTATCTCAACAAAATTCCATATTTAATCAATACATAGCAGAGTTACGAGATGTAAAAATTCAAAAAGATAGTATGCGTTTTAGAAGAAATTTAGAACGTATTGGTGAAATTATAAGTTATGAGTTATCAAAAACCTTAAGCTACGAAACACGAGATACACAAACACCATTAGGGATTTCCCAAACATCTCATCTAGTTTCTCAACCAGTAATTGCTACTATTTTAAGAGCTGGTCTACCAATGCACATTGGCGTATTAAATTATTTTGATCAGGCAGAAAATGCTTTTATTTCTGCTTATAGAAGACATCACAAGGATAATACATTTGATATTCATGTTGAATATGTTTCGAGTCCAAGTTTAGATAATAAAATATTAATTCTTTGTGATCCAATGATTGCAACAGGATCATCTATTGTATTAGCATATAAAGCCATACTTGCAAAAGGAACTCCAAAACATATTCATATTGTATCTGCCATTAGCAGCCAGCAAGGCGTTGATTTTGTGAAAGCAAATATGCCAACAAAAGATTTTACGATTTGGTGTGGGGCAATTGATGAAGAATTAACTTCACATTCGTATATTGTACCAGGCTTAGGTGATGCTGGAGATTTAGCATTTGGTGAAAAAATTTAAATTAGGTTCTAAAAAAAATGGATAGTACTGAATTCTGGAAGTTTATTTCCGCCGCACTAGCTTGTACTATTTCATTATCAAAAATTGGAATACCAACTGTAATTGCTATTTATAAATCAAATTATTTATTGGCTATTTTGAGTAGTTGTGCAGGGTCTGTTTTTGGCACAATTGTATTTACTTATTTAAGTGCTGGTTTACTAAAATGGTGGGATAAACTCAAAGATAAATGGTTTACTTCAAAACATCCAAAAAAAATATTTACAAAATCAAATAGAAGAGTCATTAGAATTAAAAATCGTTTTGGGTTAACTGGTATTGCAATACTTACGCCTATTTTTTTATCAATACCAATTGGTTCATTTTTAGCAGAACGCTTTTATAAGGATAAGAAAAAGGTGATTACTTATTTAAGTATATCTGCCATTTTATGGAGCATCTCACTTTATTTTTTATTTTTATTCTTTTATACGAGTTTTAAAAACTTATTTAATTAAATAAATTCTATAGTTTTTTCAAGGTATCAACTACTGATTTTATTGAATCAGGTTTAGCTAATAATATAGTTGAATCTGCTGATAGCTTTTGAGGAAATACATCCTGAAAATACATACTTAAATCAATATTTTTATTTTTAGGAATTTTAAACTCATAAACATGCTTTTCAGGATTTATTAATTTTTCACCAATTAGCCATGCATTAAACGTTTTAAGAGTAATGATGTTTGTATTTAAATGTTTAGCAAATGCATTTAAATTCGTAATAGAGGAATCAACTTTCACAATTTTAAAAGCAGGAAATGAATGATTAGATTTTAACTTATTATTTACACCAAAATGTTTTGGATTAGATAATAATGTTTTATAGGCTAAAACGCGATAAATAAAACTCCCCGTTTCATTATTGAGAAGTAAGTCATAATAATTGTTTGTGTTTTGTTTTTTAAGTGCATTTTGTATTCCTCCAATACCAACATTATATGCTGCAGCAGAAAGGGTC
>JAYVIS010000077.1:0-18741 GCA_043769975.1 Bacteroidota bacterium | reverse complement strand
ATTCGTTAGTCAAAACTTGTTTAACAACTAATTTTCCTAAAGCATCATAAACCTCAACAGAAGAATTTTTTGACAATTCAGCAGTTAAACTAATGTTTACAATACCATTACTTGGATTAGGGTATACAGAAATTAAACTTGCATTTACTTCATTAATTCCAGTACAAGCACTCACATTTTGAGTAATTGTCATAGAATTGGTACAAACACCTGTCATTCCAGTAATCGTGTAAGTTGTAGTAACTGTAGGAGAAACAGCAATAACTGAACTAGTTGCAGCTGTGTTCCAAGTATAACTTGTAGCACCAGTAGCTGTTAATGAAACTGTTTCACCTGTACAAATAATACTGTTACTTGTGGCTACAGAAAAAGTTGCAGGTTGAGTAATAGTTGCAGTAGGCGAAGTAGCTGAACAATTATTTGCATCTTTTACAATACAAGAATATGTATTTGCCGATAAACCTGTTGCTGTAGATGCACTACCACCTGATGGTAACCAAGAATAAGTGTATGGAGCTGTACCAAGTGTAGTTATAAGAGCAATAGCACCATTAGCGCCACCGAAACAGCTTACGTTTGTTTGAGATGCAACAATTGAAAGAACAGCACTTGGTTGAGTAACTGTAAATACGCTTGAAGTAGTTCCAGAAATAACGCTTGAAACTGTACAAGTATAAGTACCTGCACCTAAACCAGTAGCTGTAGAAGCAGTTCCTCCTGTTGGAGACCAAGAATAAGTGAAAGGACCAGTACCACCACTAACTGATGCAGAAAGCGCTGCAGTTAATAAACCATTACAA
Organism: Bacteroidota bacterium; assembly: GCA_043769975.1. Lineage (GTDB taxonomy): Bacteria > Bacteroidota > Bacteroidia > B-17B0 > Aurantibacillaceae > UBA4416. The sequence goes on along the minus strand of JAYVIS010000077.1, from coordinate 17,941 downwards.
GCTATTGTTGCTGTTTGAGCTATATTTACACCATATAATGAGGTGATTACTACATAACCATTATTATTATTTGTACCTAAATCAGTAATCGTAGAAATACCATAACTACCGCCGCCGCCGCCAGCACCGAAGGTATCAAAAGCATAACCAGTTACACCGCCGCCGCCGCCAGAATAACCGCCGCCGCCGCCGCCGCCAGCACTAATAGAACTACCGCCTGCAGAACTACCACCGCCGCCAAATCCGCCTTCAGAACCATTAGGAGAAACTGTAATTCCTCCTAAAAAAGTTGAAGGTAAAATAGCAACACCGCCGCCGCCGCCGCCAGGTCCATCACCTGATCCACCATAACCTCCAACACCATTGCTACCAGCTGTAGCACCAGCTCCACCAGCAGCACCAGGTGCTCCTAGTGTTCCACCAGCACCACCGCCACCAACACCAGCAATACCAGCTGTTCCAAAATTTCCTGAACTTCCCGGAGAAGTTCTATATCCATTTGGCGCACCGCCACCACCAGCAGCATAAAGCAATGTTGTACCAGAATAAACAAAGGTACCACCGCCACCACCAGCGTTTGTTGTTTTATAACTTCCATAACTTGCTATGTAACCAGCATTGTTATTATTCATTGCCAATCCATTTTGTCCAACTACAATATTCAATACTGTTCCAGCAGTTAAATTATACGTTCCTGAAATGATTCGTCCAAATCCTGGAGCTATACTTGCAAGATAATCGCCAGATTTTGCTCCAGCAACGTTGAATTGGTATAATCCAGAAGTTGGAACTGTAAATGATTGGATCCCTCCAGTCACAGTAACTGAACCATTTAAATTTGTAGAAAGATATGCTGCAGTAATTTGAGGTGCTGTTGGCCCTACTCGTCCAATAGCACTTGCATTAGTAAATGTATAAGTAGTTTGCGCAGACATTAAACTAGCACAAAAAAATGCAGAATAAATTCCTGCTTTTTTAATTGTTTGTAATGTTTTTTTCATCTATTAAATTATTTTAAATTAGTTTAGGTCGAATTTAATAGAATTTTTGTATTAAAAAAAATAATTAATAATGTTTAAAATGAAACTTCAAATTATATATTAGAAAAAGCTATTCTCAAATAAGACTAGGACATATTTTTGTTATTCTAATTCGAGATTAATACATTTAACTATATTTTCATAAACTATGATTAATCTAAAGAGACAAAAAACAACAGATATATTTACCCATATAATTATTTTTTTATTTTTAACTTCATGTCAATCGCATGAGCAAAAAAAAGAACTAATAAAAACAAAAGACACAACAAAAGTTGAATTAACTGTTTACGCATCACCAGATACTAGTAGTCTTAAAAATGACGATTGGGGCAATGCTGTAAAGTATGGATTACGATTAATATCTAATACAGCATATTATATTGGCCCAAATGGAACTGTTAGCAAAAATTTAGGGAACAAAATGAATTGTACAAATTGCCATTTAAATAATGGAACAAAACCATTTGGAACTAATTTTTTTAATTCACATAAAACCTATCCTCAATACCGTTCGAGAGAAAATAAAATTTTATCATTAGCAGATAGAGTTAATAATTGCATAGAACGACCTCATAGTGGAATCCCATTAATATTAGATAGTAAAGAAATGATTGCAATAACATCCTATATAAAATGGGTAGGAGAAAATTATGATTCCAAAGTACATGAAGGCTATGGCTTAAAATATGTTGAGTTTAAAGGATTAACAGCTAATTCGGAAAGAGGTGAAAAAATTTATATAAAACATTGTGCATCATGTCATCAAATAAACGGCGAAGGAACAATGAACGCTGAAAACACTACCTATATTTACCCGCCATTATGGGGTAAAAAGAGTTATCAAGAAGGTTCGAGCATGCATCGTGTTATTAAGGCAGCAAGTTTTATAAAATATAATATGCCAAATAAAATAACTTGGCAAAATCCAACTCTAAATGATCAAGAGGCATTGGATGTTGCCGCGTTTATAAATGATTACAGAATACATGAACGCCCAAAACCAAAATCAAATGTAATTTCATATGCAAATATTCATACAAAACCGATTGATTATTTTAAAGGACCATATGAAGATGGGTTTTCAGAAGAACAACATACGTTTGGGCCTTGGGATGAAATAGAAAAATATTATTCAGACAAAGGTTTAAAAATTCACAAATAGTGATTTTTATCCCTTTATACTTTTCATAATTTCGTCTAATTGAGCAAAATCTTTACAACGAACTTCTCTAGCTTTAGAACCTTCAAATTGTCCAATTATTCCTGCAGCTTCTAATTGATCAACTATACGGCCTGCTCTATTATAACCAAGTTTTAATTTTCGTTGTAAAAATGAAGCTGAGCCTTGTTGAAATTGAACTACTAATTTTGCAGCATCGTCAAACATTTTATCACGCTCACTCAAATCAATTTGTTCTTTCCCACTTTCACCATCTTCGCCTACATATTCAGGTAATAAAAATGCCGAAGGATAAGCTCTTTGCGAACCAATAAATTCAGTAATTTTTTCCGCTTCAGGAGTATCAACAAATGCACATTGTATACGAATTAAATCATTGCCTGTACTTAATAACATATCACCACGACCAATTAATTGCTCTGCTCCACCAGCATCTAAAATGGTTCGTGAATCTATTTTGCTGGTTACTCTAAAAGCGATACGCGCAGGGAAGTTAGCTTTAATTGTACCTGTAATAATATTTACAGAAGGACGTTGTGTTGCAATAATTAAATGTATACCTATAGCACGAGCTAATTGAGCTAAACGAGCAATGGGTGTTTCAACTTCTTTACCAGCAGTCATAATTAAATCTGCAAACTCATCAACAACCAAAACAATATATGGTAAATATTTATGTCCTTCGTTTGGATTTAATTTTCTATTAATAAACTTAACATTGTATTCTTTGATATTACGAACCTGTGCATCTTGTAATAATGCATAACGGTTATCCATTTCAATACACAAGGAATTTAAGGTATGAATAACCTTTGTATTATCAGTAATAATAGCATCCTCAGAGTTAGGAAGCTTTGCTAAAAAATGTCGTTCAATTTTATTGAATAAAGTTAACTCAACTTTTTTAGGATCAACTAAAACAAATTTTATTTGAGCTGGATGTTTTTTATAAAGTAATGAAACAAGTATCGCATTTAACCCTACAGACTTTCCTTGACCTGTTGCACCAGCCATTAATAAATGTGGCATTTTTGCTAAATCGGCAATAAAAATTTCGTTATTAATTGTTTTACCTAATGCAATTGGTAAATCGTGCGTTGTGTTTTGGAATTTTTCTGATGCAATAATATTTCTCATCGGAACCATTTCGGGAGTTTGATTTGGAACTTCAATACCAATTGTACCTCGTCCTGGAATTGGTGCAATAATACGTATGCCGAGTGCAGCCAAACTTAAAGCAATATCATCCTCTAAATTTTTAATTTTAGATATACGAACTCCTGGAGCAGGAACAATTTCGTACAAGGTAACAGTTGGACCAACAATAGCTGAAATACGTTCAATTTCTATTCCGTAATTTTTTAATGTTTTTACAATTCTATCTTTATTTGCAACTAATTCTTCATTATTTACTTTACCATTTCCAGTTCCGTAATCAATTAACAACTCTGGACTAGGAAACTGATAATGACCTAAGTCAAGCGTTGGATCATATTGTCCGAACTCCTCAACCAACATAGCTGCTTTTATTTCATCATCTAATGTGATTGAATTTTCTTTCGGTTCTTCTTTTACAAATTCTGGTTCAGCAACTAATTCGTCATCCTTCGTATTTACAATTTCAAATTCTAAATCTTTTTTTTCTGCAATCGGATTTTCTGCTGGAGCAATATCAAAAGCAATATTTTCAGGTTCATTAGTTAAAGGCAATTCTTTTTCCTCATTAACAACTTCTTCTGGAATTTTTGTAATGACTTCGTAAATAAATGGTTCATCACTTTCATCTTCTGCAAAAACTTTTTCCTGTGTGGTGTCGTAAACCGTTGAAGCATGAGGATTTATAAGATTATCAGTTCCTTCAATTTCATTATCAATAATATGTTCATCTTCTAAATTAGGAAGTATATCTTTTTTAATTTTAAAAGACATGTTGATACTTAATACTAAAAATGACAACATGGTAAAAGCTAAAATCACTATGGTTCCTATAGTTCCAACATAATTTGTTAGCTGTTGATTTAAAACATAGCCATAACCACCACCTAAATAATATAACTTATCATGGAAAACAAATGATAGTGCTAAACTAGTCCACACCATAATAAATAACCATTTTGCATTAAATAATGAAGGAGTGGCAAAGCGTTTACCTAATAATTTTTGTGTTCCATAAATAATTAATACAGGTACTAAAATAAATGATGATGCTCCAAACCATTTATACATGAATAAATGCGAAGCTAAAGCACCAAATTTACCAAGCCAATTAAATACTTTTGTTTCAATTGCAAATAATTCGGATAATGGAGCAAAGACCTTATCTTGATCTAATTGCCAGGTAAAAATATAAGATACACAAGCAATTAAAATATAAATGCCTGATAAAATTAAAAGTAAACCAACCAATTTTTGAGTACGTTCATTTTTGTAAACCTCAACAACTTTACTCCAACGTTCAGTCAAACTTGGCGAGGGCTCTGCCACCACTTTTTTTGATTCCACTTTTTTTGAAGAATCATTTTTTGAAGTTTTAGGTTTGTTTTTTGTGCTTGAAGTTATGGTTTCTTCAATATCGTTTTTATCGACTGTATTTTTATCAATTACAGTTTCTTCAACGGGTTTTTCTCTAAATTTATTTTTTGCTGTTGCCATTCTTATAGCTAATAAATATAAAGCAAAGGCTCAATTGAAAACTGGTTAATTAGAAATGTTTTAAACTTTGAAATGTTTAAAGGATTTAAGGCTTTTTCAATATATTTCAATCATAAATGGCAATTGAATCGTGTTAAAATTAACAATTTTAAAATTCAAGAATGTTGGGCGTGCCCCAACAAAGAGGCAGGTTGGGCCAGGCTTTACTCTACAGTCTTTTGTTTGCTGAAAAAGCAACAAAAGGATTTCTGTTTCAATCCTTCACGCAAATAATTAACTAAGATGTTTAATTAAAACTTAAACGAAACCGTAATGCCATAGCCCCGATTGCAGCGGCATCCTTTTTGACTTTATTTCAAAGGCAAAAAGATACAGCGGAAAGCGGGAAAAAGCTCCAAAAAAACTAAACAGCAGAAATTGGTTCAATTACTTCAATGCCCACAAAACCATCTTCGGTTAAAGCATTTGGAGTGACGATTGTTAATTTATTAACTAAGGATTCATTAAATGGATAAACAATTTTTAAATAGTTTTCTGTAAAGCCATACATGGTTCCATTTTTGTTTTCGTGTTCAAATAAAACAGTATATGGTTTATTTAAATTCTGCTCATAAAAATGTCTTAATTTTTTTGCCGATAAAATTCTCAGCATTTTATTTCTGCGTTTTCGTTCGCTCATTTCAACAGCACCGGCCAAATGAATAGCTTCTGTGTTATCTCTTTCGCTGTAAGTAAATACATGTAAATAAGAAACATCCAATTCGTTTAAAAAACGGTAGGTGTCATTAAAATGTTCGAGTGTTTCGCCAGGGAAACCAACAATAACATCAACACCGATGCAACAATGTGGCATCATTTCTTTTATTTTGGCGACTCTATCCTGATACAATTCTTTTTTATAGCGACGCTTCATTAATGATAAAATATCATTATTTCCGCTTTGTAATGGAATATGAAAATGTGGCGCAAAATGTTTGGATTGTGCTACAAATTCAATGACTTCATCTTTTAATAAATTTGGTTCAATACTCGAAATTCGGATTCGTTCAATTCCTTCAACGTCATCAAGCGCTTTTACTAAATCTAAAAAATTATATTCTTTTCGTTTTTTAGTTTCTAAATCTATATCAATTCCGTAACCAAAATCCCCCAGATTGACACCAGTTAAAACTATTTCCTTAACACCTGATTCAGCAATTTTTTTAGCATTTAACAAGGCATTTTCTAATGTGTCGCTTCTACTTTTTCCGCGTGCTAATGGTATCGTACAAAATGTGCAACTGTAATCGCAACCATCTTGTACTTTTAAAAACGAACGCGTTCGATCTCCTGCCGAAAAAGAACCTTCAAATGTATGAACCTCTGATATTTCGCAGTTATGAATGTGAGTATGAGTATGTTTCCCAGAGAGAGAAATGTAATTTAATAATTTAAATTTTTCGGAAGCTCCAAGCACAACATCAACACCATCGATATTTGAAATTTCATCAGGTTTTAATTGTGCGTAACAACCAACAACAGCAATAAATGTTTCGGGGTTTTTTGAAAGTGCTTGTCTTACAATTTGCTTACATTCTTTATCCGCATTTTCGGTAACTGAGCATGTGTTTATCACACACACATCTGCACCTTGTTCCATAGCGACCTTAACAAAACCTTTTTCTTGCATTAACCGTGCGATGGTTGATGTTTCCGAAAAATTAAGCTTACAGCCTAAAGTGTGAAATGAAACGGTTTTTCCTTGAAATTGCATGGCGCAAAGATAGGATATTTTTTAGGGTAAAAAAAATGCTAAAAACCTGTCAGGTTTTTAGCAAAACTCTAATTAAACCTGACAGGTGTTAATATCTTTTAAATTAAGATTTCGACAAGGATGTATGATTTAAAAAACTAATTCCTTCTTTTTGTATGCAAAAAAGAAACCACCAAACACACCTAATAATACTAATATAGAGCCAACTAAAGCTATACTGTTTCCAGTTTTGTAAACAGTAGGTTCAAATTTAAATTCTACTTTATGTTTTCCAGCAGGAATTTCCATTCCACGCAACACGTAATCTACGCAGGTATGTGGCGTTAAGGTTCCATCAATATATGCATTCCAACCTTTTGGGTAATATATTTCAGAGAAAACGGCAAAACCTTTTTCTTTTGTATCAGCTTCGTAAACTAAATCATTAGGCTTATAGGATTGCAACGTAATTTTACCAGTGTTATTATAACTATCAGCAATAGGTGCTAAGTCTTTATTTTTTTGCTGAAGAATAATATCACGTTTAGTGTTTATGTTATGCAAACCAACAATTTCAGAATCGGGGCTCGACACTACTTTTACATTTTTAATAAACCAAGCGTTACCATTGGATGTTTTATTTTCGATTGGAATAACTGCATCTTTTGTTGGAAGCAAAATATATTTTGTATTCAACATATTTAACACGCCTAATTTTGCGGTTAGTATTTGCATTAATGAATCACTTTGAGCAGAAGTATTTATATCTTCATAAAATGCTTTTATTTCTCCGTCAATATGGTGATCAATAATTTCTTGATACTTTCTTAATTTTGCACCATGATAACCACCAATTGATTTATGATAATAAGAAGTTGTTGCATCATTAAACGGAGAAACTGATAGATTCAACACCCTAAAGTCTAATTCTTTATCAGCTAATAAAACCTCATCGGCAGGTGTTTTTTGCGGAGGCGCATTGTACATTGATTTTGAAACAAAATTTTCGCCATTTAAATAACGGTTTGCAACAGGCCATAAATCGGCAACCATAAAAATTGCAAGTGCTACAAACAATAATTCTTTATTTAATTTTTTAATTAAATACAAAAATAAAAATAGAGCTGCTAAGCCAATAAAAATAGCTGAACGACGAGCATCACTTTTAAAAATTGCTTCACGCGCTTTAGTTAAATTATTTAAATAATCAGGCATGAAAGCAGAAATTTGAGCTGCATCTGCTCCACTTTGTCCGAACTGATTTGCTATTTGAGTTTCTTCGCCTTCGGGAATAAAAGAATTAGTTAAGCTTGGCATAAAAGCACTTACCAAGCAAAAACCACCAATAACAGCCACTGAAATAATCAACATTTTTTTAATATCAATTAACTTATTAGTGAAAGGTAATTTTACGGGTTCTCCTTTTTCAACGAGTTTAATAAATTTATCTATTGCTAAAACTGCTAATAACGGAATCGTTAATTCGGCAATAATTAATATCATGGAGACTGCTCTAAACTTATTATAACCAGGTAAAACATCCATAAAAAAAGACGTTAATCCCATGAAATTTTTACCCCAAGATAAGCTGATTGATAAAAGTGTTGCTGCAAATAATGCCCATTTTATTGGATGTTCAATAATAAATAATCCTAAAAAAGCTAATAACATAACAATTGCTCCAATATAAACTGGTCCGCTAGTAAATGGCTGTGTTCCAAAATAAGCACTACTTCCACCTATTTGCTCACGCATTTGGCCATCAACCACTTTCAATGCGTCTTTATCAGCATTTCCAATTGCACCAGATGCACCTCCTTTAAAATTTGGAATTAACAATGTTCCGGTTTCCCCTACTCCATAGCTCCATTGTGTTGCATAATCTTTATCTAAACCGGAAGTAGAAATAGAACCTTTACTTTTTCCATTGGCATCAATGGTTAATTCTGATTTACCACGAATGGTATAATTTCCATATTCGTAGGTCGCTAATAAATTACCAGCGTTTGGTAAAATACTGACTAGTGTAGCTCCAATAAAAAGAGCCGTAGCAATAAAAAATGGTTTTAAATTCTTTTGTTTGAACGCATAAATTCCATAACTTAAAATAACTAATCCAAACAACATAAACCCGTAATACGAAATTTGAACGTGGTTGGCATTTAACTCCATGGCCATAAACAACAATGTTACAGCAAATCCGAGCCAATGTTTACCCCGCATTAATAAAATGATTCCTCCTAAGGTTGGGGCTAAATAACCAATAGCGTTGGCTTTTGAATTATGACCTGCTTCTAAAATAATATAAAAATAAGACGAAAAACCGTAAGCTAAAGCTCCAACAATGGCGAGCCAGGGATTTATCTCTAAACACAACAGTAATATGAAAAAACCAAAGAAATATAAAAACACATATCCGCTTGGATGTGGCATATAAATATGAAATACTCTATCAATTTTATTTAACCAATTTCCTGGATATTGTGTTGATATTTGGTAAGCTGGCATTCCACTAAACATAGAATTTGTCCATAAAGCTTCAGAATGTTCGGTATTTCTAAACTCAGTGGCTTCCTGAGCCATCCCTTTAAAACGAACAATATCACCTTGCATCAATGTTTTACCAGAAAACATCGGGCTAAATTGTATAATGTTTATTGCTGCAAATATTACTAAAGCGACAAGGTATGGAAGGTATTTTTTGAAATTCATAAACTATGGTTTAGAGACAAATATAATAATTGTTTAGATTAAATTGTGTGAAAAAAGCATAATAATTGCTTACTTTCGCATACTGATGAAGAAGCTATTTTCGGTTTTAAAATATACTAAAGATTATAAAAAATACACAGCACTCAATATTATTTGCAATGTGTTTTTCTCCGTATTTTCTGTATTCTCAATTGCATTAGCAATTCCATTTTTACAACTCATTTTCGATAATAAAGATACATCTGCATACCAAGCTATTATTGATAAAGGATTGCCCGTATTTGAATACAGTGCAAGGTATTTATCAGGTTGGGCAAATTATAAAATGAGTTTCATTATCATACAAGAAGGAAAAGCGCAAGCCTTATTAATTATTTGTGTGATTGTTTTTATCGCCACTTTTTTAAAAAACACCGCACGCTATTTTGCACTTTACTTTTTAGCTCCAATACGCAATGGTGTTGAAAAAGATTTAAGAAATAAAATGTTACAAAAATCATTACACTTGCCATTATCTTATTTCAGTGATGAACGCAAAGGTGATATGATGAGTAGAATGACAACTGATGTATTTGAAATACAATGGTCAATCATGCAAACACTTGAATTAATTATTCGTGAACCATTATTAATTATTATATCATTAACCTCTTTAATTATTATTAGCCCTTATCTAACGTTATATGTTTTTTTACTATTGCCAGTAGCTGGTCTTGTTGTTGCTTTAATTAGTAAGAGTTTAAAAAGCCGTTCAGCAAAAGGAAAAGTAATGTATGGCCAGTTGTTTAGCATCATGGAAGAAACCTTGGGGAGTTTAAAAATCATTAAAGCATTTACAGGAGAAAAATTTGTTCAACAAAAATTTGAGAAATTAAATCAAGAGTTTAATAAAGTGTCGATTGGACTATACCGTCGTTCTGATTTAACTTCCCCTGTGAGCGAAACTGTTGTTTTAGGTGTGTTATTAATGATTTTATTTATTGGAGGCTGTATGGTGTTTGATGGTAAAGGAGATTTAAGTGGTGCTGAATTTTTAGGTTATTTTGCTATTGCGTCTCAAATTGTTCCACCCATAAAACAAATTACACAAGCCTATAATAACATACAAAAAGGATTAGCCTCAGAAGAGCGTATTGAAAAAATACTTCATGCTGAAAATACCATTACAAATACTGAAAATCCCCAACACATCACTCACTTTAATTCGAACATTGAATTTAATAATGTAAGTTTTGCCTATAAAAAAGGTGATGAAGGTTATGTTTTAAAAAACATTAATTTACACATTAAAAGTGGTAAAACCATTGCTTTAGTTGGACAAAGTGGAAGTGGAAAAACAACCTTAGCAGATATGATTCCACGTTTTTACGATACTGATTTAGGGGAAATAAAATTAGATGGTATCAATATTAAATCAATTGATATTGAAAGTTTACGAAAACAAATTGGTGTAGTGACTCAAGAAAGTATATTATTTAATGATACGATTGAAAATAATATTTCGTTTGGATTAAACAACGTTGATAAAGAAAAAATTATTGAAGCTGCAAAAATTGCTAACGCTCATAACTTTATTATGGAGCAACCTGATGGCTACCAAACTAACATTGGCGACAGAGGTGGAAAATTAAGTGGTGGCCAACGTCAACGAATTAGCATTGCTAGAGCCATTTTAAAAAATCCACCTATTTTAATTTTAGATGAAGCAACTAGTGCGCTTGATACTGAAAGTGAACGTTTAGTGCAAGATGCTTTAACAAACTTAATGAAAAACAGAACCAGTATTGTGATTGCTCATCGTTTAAGCACCATCATTAATGCTGATGAAATTTTAGTATTAGATAAAGGAGAAATAGTTGAAAAAGGATCTCATGCCGAATTGCTTTTAAAACAAGGTATTTACAAGAAACTATTTGAAATGCAAAATTTCAAATAACAAATAAAAAAAAGGATGATTAAATTAGGACAAACAAATACATTAACTATAATAAGAGATACGCCAGTTGGTTTATTTTTGGGAGAAGATGATCAAGATGTGGTTTTATTACCTAAAAAATTTATTGAACCTGGCTTTGATGTAAATACTGAAATTGAAGTTTTTATTTATAAAGATTCAAATGATAGAATCATTGCTACTCGTTTAAAACCTTATGTAGAAATAAATAATTTTGCTTTTTTAAATGTATCAGACACCAATCAATATGGTGCTTTTTTAGATTGGGGTTTAGAAAAAGATTTATTTGTTCCGTTTAAAGAGCAAAAAAGAAAAATGGAAGCTGGAAGTAATTACGTTGTTTATGTTTATATAGATGAAGCAACTGATAGAATTGTAGCGTCAAGTAAAGTCAATAAATTTATTAGCAACGAAGTATTAGAAGTTGAGCAGGCTGAAGAAGTAGATTTATTAGTTTATGATGAAACACCTTTAGGATTCACATGTATCATAAATGGTATTCACAAAGGACTTATTTACCATAACGAAATTTTTCAAGATGTGATGGTAGGTGACGAATTGAAAGGTTATATCAAATCAATAAGAGAAGGTAATTTGATTGATTTAAGTTTACAGAAAATCGGATTCAAACATGTATTATCGTCAACTGATACGATTTTAGAATTTTTAAAAGCAAATGATGGATTTATGCCTTTTACAGATAAAACATCTCCGGATATTATTGAACGAAAATTCAATATGAGTAAATCAACTTTTAAGAAAACGATTGGTATTTTATACAGACAAAGAAAAGTGACTATCGAAGAAAATGGTGTGAAGTTAGTAGAAGGCAATGACGAGAAAGTTTAACTAAACCAATCTTATTCCTCTTCAACCACTATCATTTTAAATTTCAGGTCTATAATCTCACTAAAATTTAATCCTATATTTAAAATATCCTCGTCTTCAAGTTCATAATACCAATTAACTACGGTAGAAGCAGTTTTATTTAATTTTTCGAACTCTCTTAATACATTTAATAAACAAGCAGTAGAACTACTATTCAAATAATCCAATTGAATATTGATAACATTATTTGGCAATGAATTAACAAGGTACTGCTTTACGGCTTGCTGTAAAGGATTAAAAAACGTTACAGAATCCTCTGGAATTGAACGGCCATTAATTGATAATACTCCACTTTGTGGATTAAAATTAATTGAAGGCGTAGCTTTTGAAGCTTCTATAAAATAATTTTCCATGGCTCAATAATAATAAAAATCTTTGGTTCTTTTATATAATGGTAAAATCCATCCAAATCTAAACCCGTTAATAACATCTAATCTTTTCTCGGTATCAGCTAATCCAGTATTAAAATTAACTCCTCTTAAGCTTTTTGTAAACCCTTCATAAAACTCAAAACCAACATAAAAATTCGCTAATCGGTTATTACTTAAATATTTATACCCAATAAATTGCGATAAGGCGAATCCTCCTGTGAGACGATCATAGCCTTTTTGCAATTCTCCTTTTACAGCAGCCACTTTTTTATTGGCATCATATAATTTAGCTTTATGAGACATATAACCAGCACCAACTGTAAAAAACAAACCAGAATTAGGATTATGACCCAGTTTTGAAAAAATATATCCAACATTTGCAGTAACGTTCCAACCTCTGTGCGTAATTCTTAAATCTGCTGGGAAACCTTCATTATCGATAATGTCTCCATTATCATTCCTAATATTAGACACAACGTCCTCTTTTACTTTTTTACCATAAACGTAACTACCATCTAAATTAAATAATACATTATGCTTTGTTTTCCACTCAAATGAGCCTCCAACTGATAAATTTGATCCGAAACGAGCTGCTAAACTATTTTGTGGTATTTGGCCTCCAATATGAACACCAACCATCAAAATACGAAACGTAGAATCTTTTACGGATTGTGCGCATAATGAATTAGTCAGATAACTACTAATTAAAAAAAATATGATGAATGACTTTTTCAACGCTTTAAAGATATTCTTTTTTTGAGTGACCGTATTCTTTTTTGTCGAAATCTCATTTTTTTTAGAATAATTAACGAGTTGGTCAGTAAAATCATAGATTGTTAATCAATTATAGGTTTATTAATTATAAAATAAGTTTAAATTCGTAGCAAAAAAATTTAAATATATGTCAGATTTTTCAAAACATAAATTCGGTACAAAAGCTATACATGCTGGTGCGGAACCTGATCCAACTACAGGAGCTATTATGACTCCAATTTTCCAAACATCAACCTACGTTCAGGAATCTCCAGGCACAAACAAAGGTTACGGATATGCTCGTGGTAAAAACCCAACTAGAACAGCACTTCAAACTAATATAGCAGCTTTGGAAAATGGTAAACATGCTTTATGTTTTAGTAGTGGAATGGGCGCGACTGACGCTATCATGAAATTATTACGTCCAGGAGATGAAGTGATTACAGGTGATGATTTATATGGTGGTTCATATAGAATGTTTACGCAAATATTTGCTCATTACGGAATTAAATTTCATTTCATTAATTTGACTAATGCAGATAATATCAAACAATATATTAATGCAAATACTAAATTAATTTGGGTTGAAACACCAACAAATCCTACCATGCAAATTGTAGATATTGAAGCATGTTCGGCAATTTCAAAAGCAAATAACCTCACCTTAGTCATTGACAATACGTTTGCATCGCCTTATTTACAAAATCCTTTAGCTTTAGGAGCTGATATCGTAATGCACTCTGCAACAAAATATTTAGGCGGACATAGCGACGTAGTAATGGGTGCATTAATTACAAATGATGATGCCATATTTGATAAATTATATTTCATTTTAAATAGTTGTGGTGCTAATCCTGGCCCAATGGATTGTTTTTTAGTTATGCGCGGTATTAAAACCTTGCATTTACGAATGGAACGTCATTGTTTTAATGGAAGAAAAATTGCAGAATATTTAAAAACACATCCTAAAATTGAAAAAGTGTATTGGCCAGGTTTTACAGATCATCCAAACCATTTAATTGCTAAAAAGCAAATGAAAGATTTTGGAGGAATGATTTCAATTGTTTTAAAAGGTGCATCATTAGAAGATACGTTTAAAATTGCATCATCTTTCAACGTATTTTCATTAGCAGAATCTTTAGGTGGTGTTGAATCTTTAATAAATCATCCCGCTACCATGACTCATGCTTCTATACCAAAAGCTGAAAGAGATAAAGCAGGTGTGGTAGAAAATTTACTAAGATTAAGTGTAGGTGTTGAAGATGTTGAAGATTTATTAGAAGATTTGAAACAAGCACTTGGTTAACAAATGGCCAAAAACAAAAGCATAACTGTTAATGGAATTGAGATTGTCTTGTACAATCAAAATAATCAAGATTTTATCAGCCTAACAGATATTGCACGTTTTAAGGATGTTGATAGAAGTGATTATATATTACAAAATTGGCTTCGAAATAGAAGTACTTTAGATTTTATAGGTCTTTGGGAACAATTTAATAATCCAATTTTTAATTCCATCGAATTCGATGGAATTAAAAATTTATCTGGTTCTAACAGTTTTTCGATAACACCAAAACGCTGGATAGAATCAACAAATGCTATTGGAATAGTATCAAAAACAGGACGATATGGTGGAACTTTTGCACATAAAGATATTGCTTTTGAATTTGCTACCTGGTTAAGTGCGGAATTTAAATTTTATTTAATTAAAGAATTTCAGCGATTAAAAGAGGATGAAGATGATCGATTAAAATTAAATTGGAGTTTTCAACGCACCTTGGCTAAAGTTAATTATCACATACATACCGATGCGATAAAAGAAAATTTAATACCAAAAGAATTAACTAAAACTCAAATAAACTTAATTTATGCCAACGAAGCCGATTTATTAAATGTGGCATTATTTGGACTTACAGCTAAAGATTGGCGGGATGCAAACCCTAAAGAAACTGGAAACATTAGAGATATTGCAACAATTGAACAATTAGTAGTTTTATCAAATTTAGAAAGTATAAACGCATTATTGATTCATCAAAACATTGAACAATCTCAAAGACTTTTATTATTAAATAAAACAGCGATTTCACAAATAAAATCGTTACTAAATTCCAAAGAACTAAAAAAAATTAAATAACCATGAATTTTTTTCAAGGATTTTTTAAAGCAATCTCTAACTCTTTTAAAGGGTTTAGCTTAATCTTTGAAAAAGGATTGTGGCCTTATTTATTTTACCCATTAATTTTGTGGTTTTTAATGTGGGCAGGAAGTATTTGGTTGTTTGCTAATTTAGCAAGTAACTTTGCAGAATACCTTAACCAAAAACTAAGCTTAAATGATATTCCAGAAACAGGAAGTTGGCTATCATTTGCAAAACCCTTTTTAACCGGATATTTCAGCATCATTATCGCATGGATATTTAAAATTGCATTTTGGTTTGTATCCAGTACATTTTCAAAATATTTAGTTTTAATATTTTTATCTCCCTTATTCTCTCTTCTTTCCGAATCTGCTGAAGAGAAATTAAATGGAAATAATTTTCCTTTTAACTTTTCACAATTAATTAAAGATGTATTTAGAGGAATATTAATGAGTTTAAGAAATATGCTGTTAGAGTATTTTTTCATTGCACTTTGTTTTGTGATAACCTTATTTTTCCCTCCATTAATCTTTTTATCAGCACCATTTCTTTTATTTGTGTCATGGTATTTTTTAGGTTTTACGATGATGGATTATAATTTTGAACGCCATAAAATGAGTGTATCACAAAGTGTGAAATTTACTCGAAAAAACATGGGAACAGCATGTGGCATTGGGGCAATTTATTCTTTTTTAATGTTATTACCATGGTTTGTTGGCTTAATGTTTGGGCCAGTATTAGCGGTTGTTGCAGCAACAATTTGCTTTTTAGAAATTAAAAAACAAAATGACCTTACAGGTGTTTAATTAATATGTACAAAATATCCATAGTAAACTATTATAACACAACGCCATTTTTGTATGGTATAAATAATAGCAATATAAAAAATGAGCTTCAAATTGAACTTGATATACCAAGTACTTGTGCTCAGAAATTAAAAAATAAATCGGTTGAAATTGGTTTAGTACCAGTTGCTATTTTACCCGAATTATCGGACTATCATATTATTACAAATTACTGCATTGGTGCAAATGGTAAAGTTGATAGCGTAAAACTCTTTTCAGAAAAACCACTTGATCAGTTAACTCATATTTTATTAGACTATCAATCAAAAACGTCAGTAACATTAGTACAGGTATTGAATAAACATTTTTGGAAAAAGAATATCCAATTTATTGATGCAAAAGAAGGATTTGAAAATCAAATTAATGGCACAACTGGAGCAGTCATTATTGGAGATAGAACGTTTGGCTTAACTAAATATCCGTATCAAATAGATTTAGCAGAAGAGTGGACGAAGCAAACTAATTTACCTTTTGTATTTGCTGCTTGGGTAAGTAATATTGAATTGCCATCTGATTTTATTGAACGCTTTAATAATGCCTTAGCTTATGGTGTTGCAAATATTGATGAAGCAGTTTTGCAAAACCCTAAACATATTGAAGGCTTTGATGCCGTTGATTACTTAAAAAATAAAATCTCTTATAATCTTTCGGAAGAAAAAAAATTAGGTTTGAAAAAGTTTTTAGAGCTGATTTAATTTATAATTTATTCTCCTTGCGAAATCACTTTCGGTACTTTAAAATAATCCGAATCTTTTCTTGGCGCATTTTTCAAAGCATCTTTTTGTGTTAATGTCGTTGCAGGAATATCTTCACGCATTACATTTACTTCATCAGTCATATATATTAAAGGTTCAACACCTTCCGTATCTAATTCATTTAATTTATCAATGAAGGTCAACATACGATTCATATCATTTGCAATTTCAACTTTTGCTTCATCTGTAAATTCTAAACGTGCTAAGTGTGCAACTTCATCAACTGTTTTAATATCAATTTTATTTGCCATTGTATTCTATTAAGGTGTTATGAATTAAATTATATACTTTTTCTTTTAGAGCCTCAACATCATTTTCAGTTAAGCCTTTTGTTGAAATTGGTTCTAAGATTACAGATTTAGCAATACCTGGTCTGCCATTTGTTTTAAAATATCCTCCGTTTTCTAAAAGTTGGCTATTATTTAAATTAACAACGGCAACAATTGGTACTTGCTTATCAATAGCTAATTTAAACGCGCCATTTTTAAATGGAATCATTTTATTATGTTTTGGAATTGTTCCTTCTGGAAAAATGACCATACTACGGCCTTTATCAATTTCATTTCCAGCTAATGTAAATGCTTTATGAGCATCCATCTTACTGGTTCTTTTAACAGCAATATCCATTCCTTTAAAAAAGGTTCTAAATAAAGGCGCTTTTAATAATTCAGCTTTCCCCATATAAATTGCTAAATGATCGATATAAAAAGTACTTAAAACAATATCTAAATAAGAAGTATGGTTACCAACAAAAACACAAGGTTGAGGCATTTTTTTTGATTTTGATTTATAAATCACAATGGGGATAATGCCTGATAAATAAGCAATACAACATGACCAAAATCGCTTTATTTTAAAAGCTGTTTCTAAACGCTGTGTTTTTATAGTAAAAAAAAACAAGGGATAAAGAATAATCAAT
>JAYVIS010000076.1:0-2138 GCA_043769975.1 Bacteroidota bacterium | reverse complement strand
ATTATAAAATAAATAATGGCAACTCCATAAATACTAAACTCTTTTTGTGTTTGCATTACCATCATTGCACAATAACTATATGGGCTAATAAATATATATTTCCAACTTAATCCAATTAAGGATCCTATTAATCCTAAAAGCCCTATGCCAATTGGCACTAAAAAGTTTTTAAATTTTAAACTAATTAAGTACTGTATGGCAATTATTGGTAAACAGGTAATAAAATATTTTGTGTTTTCTTTTATAAAAAATAATATTGGTAAACTTTCCTTAGGTAAATGGCTGTCAAATAATATACAAGGAATTAATCCGCATAAAATTACCCCTATATTAAAAAATATAAAAAATTTAACTGTCATTAAAAGTATTACTGAAAATTTTGCTAAAAAAATAGTAGTAAATGTTTGCGGTGTTGCATGTAGTTGTTTCCAAGTATTGTTTTTGTATTCAATTTGAGTAATTAAACTACTAGCAAGTATAACGCCCATTGGCAACAAAAAAGCAGCCATGTTTTGCCACGATTGGTTAAACAATGTTTGCCATATATTTACTTTATAAGCATTAATGCTCCCTTTATCTTTTAAAAATCCAATAAAATAAATTAATGGGATAAAAAAACCGCCAATAATACAAAGCCATGATGCCGCGCTTCGTTTTGTTTTTATCCATTCACTTTGTAAGCTATATATAAAATTCATAATTTAATTTTTTGTTAAGTCAATAAATATTGATTCCAAATCGTTTTTGATAGTAGTTATTTGATATACGGCTATGTTGTTGCTAACCAATTGCGAATTTATTGTTGCAATTATTTTTTTATCCGTATTTGGTATAATAACTTGATTGTTAGATAAGGTTGAAGTCAAATTATTTGATGCTATAATTTCACTTGTTTTAATTGCATTATCGGTTTCAAACGAAATGTATGATGTTTGCGTTTGCATAACATGTAGCTCATCTAATGTGCCTTGAAATAAGATAGATCCTTTATTGATGATGCCAATGTGAGTAACCATTTTTTCAATTTCGGCTAATAAATGGCTCGAAATTACAATGGTGATTTTTTGTTCTGTATTTATTTTTGTGAGCAATTCTCTAATTTCGAGTATACCACTTGGGTCTAAGCCATTAGTGGGTTCATCTAAAATTAGTAATGTTGGATTATGAAGTAATGCAATGGCAATGCTTAACCGCTGTTTCATGCCCAATGAAAATTGTCCTGTTTTTTTATTGCCTGTATGTGATAATCCAACGATGTTAAGCACCTCGTTAATGCGGTTAGGCGCACATTGATATATTTTTTGCCAAATTTTTAAATTTTCTTCAGCAGTTAAATGGGCGTATAATGATGGTGCTTCAATTAAAGAACCTATGTTTTTTAAAATTTCAATTCTATTTTCTTCAAACGGCTTATTAAAAACAGAAATTGTTCCTTCCTGTTTTTTTAGTAAGCCTAATATTAATTTTAAGGTAGTTGTTTTTCCAGCGCCATTAGGCCCTAAAAAACCAAAAATTGAGCCTTGTGGAATTTTTAAATTTATAGTATTTAGTACTATTTCTTTTTCCGAAAAGCGATACGTTAAATTATTTGTTTCTATACAATACATAGTTATTATAGGATAGTTTATTTGTGAAGTTAGAATATATGTAAATAAAATACTACAAATAATTATTAAATCGCCTTTAAATTAACAGCTTTTAATATTTTGATTTATTTTTCTGATAATTTTAGGTTGTTAATGATTGTTTTGGTTTTTTATTTCGTTGCTACTCTCTTCGATGTCTAGATTTATCACAACGAAATTTAGTTTAATTGTGTCTGTCAAGTTTTTAAAAAACAGTTTGTAGGGTGGGTTTTTTCTAAAGCCATGATACCCAGAATATTTAATTTTGACATTTGTAATTTCATCATGTTGTTCAAACCAAAATTTAAAATAATGATAATCCAGTCCGTAATAAAAAAGCGTGTCTGAACTACTATGTTTGTCAATTTTAGTTAGCCCATTTCTTTTTGCAAAGCGTTCAATCGTGGTTTTTACATTTTGAGTAATTACGACTGAATTGTTTTTATTGTCTATATAATAGGTTGCTGAGTAGAATCCACGGTAGTTGTAAAAAATAAATGCACAAGATTGAAT
>JAYVIS010000075.1:0-2369 GCA_043769975.1 Bacteroidota bacterium | reverse complement strand
CTTGTTATGGCTTCAATTGATGAACAATCAGCATATTTTAACGATACCATGAAAAAGGTTCGAGAATCTAATCCAATAGAGTGGACAAAGTTAATGATTAAATTAATGGACTTTGTTTTACCTAAAAAAATAGACGTTACAACTGATGGCGATAAAATAAATAATATTCCAGTAGCTAGTTGGATGCAAGATGATAAAACTTAATCCAGTATTTAAAGAGCTATATACTACTAAAAAAAGATACATTCTTTTAACAGGGGGTAGAGCATCAAGTAAATCTTTTAACGTAACAGCGTTTCTTTGCCTCCTTAGTTACGAAATAAAACAAAGAATACTATTTACCAGATATACACTTACAAGTGCTGAAACGTCAATTATACCAGAATTTAGAAAAAAGATTGAAGGGTTGGAGGTATTGCATCATTTTCAGGTTAATAACTACGAAATAACTAATCTAAAAACTAAATCACAAATTCTATTTAGTGGCATAAAAGCAAGTAGTGGAATCCAAACTGCTAAATTAAAAGGAGTTGACGCTACTACATGGGTTAATGATGAAAGTGAGGAATTTACTTATGAAAGTTTATTTGATGACATTGATTTTAGTATTCGTACTCAGGACGCCCAAAATCGAATTATATTAGTAATGAACCCAAGTAATACAGATCATTGGATTTATAAACGTTGGATAAAAGATACTAATCGAGTTGAATATATTGACGGTATACCAGTTGAAATATCTACACATCCAGACGTTTTACATATCCATACAACTTATTTAGATAATTTAAAATACTTAGATAAATCATTTCTTAATACGGTTAATGAAACTAAATTAAAGTTCCCTAAAAACTATGGCTTTAAAATTATAGGGCAATGGAATGGAGTTGCAGAGGGGGCCATATTTAACCGTAATGAACTTAAAACATATAAGTCAAGTGAATTACTCAAGTTTGAAAGTAACGTAGGTTATATTGATGTTGCTGATGCTGGAAATGATTATACTGTATGTATTATAGGGCAAAATATTGGAGCTAAAATTTATATTACTGATATTTATTCAAGCGATAATAATGCTGATATAACACTACCAAGCATAGCATCATTGATTAACTTAAATAAATGCTCTTATGTGCGAACAGAAAGTAATAGTATGGGAGGAATGTACGCACGAAATTTACAAAAAGTAACGCCACAAACAAAGATTTTACCAGCAAATAGTACGGCAAATAAACACACTCGTATACTTATGGATATGCCATTTATTATGGAGTATTTTATATTTAAACACGAATCGGAACGTACACCTATGTATGAAGATGCTATACGTCAATTATGTATGTATACTAAAGATGGCAAGGCTAAACATGATGACGTTGCTGATGCTAGTAGTGGCCTAGCAATGTTTATTCGTGCGATGTTGCCAAAGTATTATTTATAACTATTCTAAATACTAAAACTTTGATTAACTAATTGATATTTTTATTATTTTTGTTGTATGGATAGCAAAGATTTAAGAATAGGGAATATTTATAAAACAAACGTTGAATTTATTGGAAGTTTAGAGGCTAAAATAAATGTATTTAAAGACAAATCATTTTTTGTATTAACCGAAAAGAATTTAATTTTAATACTTCAATTTAATTTATTGGCATTTATCGAACCAATAAAATTAACTACTGAGATACTTGAGCAGATAGCTATACCGTACGAATGGAAGTTATTTAATTATGACCATTATATAATTAAAAGTAGTATCGATGTGTTTATAAGAGTAATTTCAGATATTGAAATAGTTATATTTACTCAGAACCCATGTGATATACATACTAAAAACTATATTTGTAAGGTTGGAAGTTTACATACGTTACAAAACGTATACCAAATGTTAACTAGTAATGAACTCCCTATTAACATTAATACTTTGAAAGTATGAAACCACAAAAACAAATAATTAATTTCTTTATTGCATGGGTGTTAATAATCGTTGCAATTAAAATGGTTTATGAAGTGGTAGTTTTTACTACACAATTATTAAATAATTTTTAACTAAACTGAGCGTCAAGCATTACTTTAGCTTGTTGAGGTGTTATAATTCCACCGCTAACTAAAGTACTTAAACCATTACTTACAGTTTGGAATGTAGTAGCCGTTTGAGATTTATCAGTTTGTAAATAAGGTAAATGAGCATAATCTAATACTAATCTATAACCTTTAGTAATTCCAATAAACTCACCTAAAGCCTGAGTAAATCCATCGGCATAAGGCACTATCGTATCATTGTGAGTCATAATTAAACCATGTTTTAAATTTTCATAAGTACTGTTTACAAATAGATTAGGATTAGCGCCCAAAACGTGTAATATAGC
>JAYVIS010000074.1:0-2101 GCA_043769975.1 Bacteroidota bacterium | reverse complement strand
TTTATAATATTTGAATCAATAATAAAATCACTTACTAAATCTAATCTGCTATCTGATAAACCAACACAACCGCCACAACCGATATAGCTTTCTTTATTCCATGCAACTAATATACTTTGTGGCACTACTATTTCTGAAGTGTTTGCATCTACTTTAGTTGTATTACTGCCTACTGCTATTTCATTGTATAAAAGACTTTCATCTATAACCTCGAATGCATTTTGTGAAAGTTCACCAATATCCAAAACTATCGTATCATTATAAAAATAGTTTTCATCTTCAAACCTTAAATAAGGCGTTCCATTAGCGTAAAATTCAACACCTATATACAATGTTGTTTTTTTTCTTATCTCTAAAAATAGCTTACTCAATGACAATGTAGGGAAACGTTGGTTAAGGTTTCCATAAGTATTATAAAAATTAAAACCCGTTGTTATTGCATACTTGTTTGTAGTAAGATAATCAGATTCAACACCTAATTCATTATCTGTAAAGAATGCAACTATATAGCGTAAGGTATCTAATACATCAAACGTATTTATATTTGTAAGTGTGTAGGTCGGTACTGTCGGCACTTTAATAACTGTTATTGGCAAATTAAGTATTTCACAATTCTTTGTTCGTGTGTTGTATAGTGGTATTTCAGAAGTAAAGAAGTCGCTTAACTTTCCGCTAAATGAATTATCTTTTATTGTTTTTACTTTTGCAATACATTTGCCTAATGATATTTCAATTTCTTTCATTAAGATAATGCCTGTGAATATCGTAATCCATTCATCGCAAAATACTTCAAATCTTATATCTATCTGTGTACAGGCATTGTCTTTTCTTAGTGAACATATTAACTCGTAACCGTCACCGTAAAAATCAAGTCCACTGCTTTCTATTTTTTCTCTTAATATTTGATTTGCATTTGAATAACCATCTTCACGTTCAATAATGAAGTTTAAATCTTCTATTGACGGTGTATTAATTATTAAGGTATCATTCAAAAATATTCTAACCAGCATAACGTGGTTTTAAGTTTGTTATAAGTTTTTGATTGCCATAAACACGCTGTTTATTGCCCTCTTTTATCGCATTGGTTAGCCACCATAGTTTATTATTGGTTTCATCTAATCTATCATTAATTGAACTATAATCATCACTCAATGCTTTTGATATTTCCATGTTCGCAGGATTCGGAATGTTAGCAAATATATCCGCTTGTTTTACCATGTTTGCAGGTACGAATAACTTATTAAAAGTTTTGTTTCTGATTGCTTTTAATACGTCTTTGTGTTCACGTGTTTCATCAACCGTCATTACAGATTCACCTTTGGAAAGTTTAGCATGAACAGTATCAACTCCATTTGGTGACTTGCTATCTTGCAAATCAATTACACCTTTTGCAAATTCGGGTAATGGTGTACCAATAACAAATGCTAACTGTGCAAATCCTAATCCTGCTGTGATAGCTGCTAATACCTGACCTATACCAGGACCCGCACCAAGTGCCTTAGAAATTGCTTCTGCAATAGATATGGATATATTAAATATCGCTTCCGTTTTGTTCGCTATTGCTTCCTGACGTTTTAATTTCCTTTTTTCTTTTAGGTATTTTTCTTCTGAAATCCTTCCAGATGCAAATTCATTTTCTAACAATGCCATTTTGGCATCTGAAATTCCTTTTGTTATTGTAAAAATAGCATTGCCACTCGCTGCTGTTATTGCTATTGCATTATCTCGCTTTTCCTGTTCTGCTTTTTTAGCTTCGTCAACTGAAATTTGGTTATTTCTATTTATTTCATCTTTAACCTCGCTATCTGCTTTAACACGTTTTTTTAAATTAGAATTGTTATCTTTTACTTGCTCGAGTGCCTTACGTGCTGACAACTCGTTTTCTTCATTAAGTGATTTTATTAACGCAAGTCTTTTATCCTCAAGATAACGGATATAATCTTCTAAGTTCTTTTGTAATTGTGCCTTTTCATCCAAACCCGCTTCTGCTGAAATCCTGTTAGATTCTTCATAAAAGGATTTCAAGTCAACTATCTTTGTCTTGTCAACCTTACTTAACTTATCTTTTTTCTTTTCGAGTAATGACTTTTCAAAATCAAAT
>JAYVIS010000073.1:0-5782 GCA_043769975.1 Bacteroidota bacterium | reverse complement strand
TATATAAACAAAGACAAAACGAACTTAAAAAAGAATAAAGCGACTCACACACAATTGCCTTCATTAGATCATAATACTCAAAAAAACAGATTGATAATTGCTGATGGGAAATCATATTTACATCAATTAAATATTACAGATGAAAAAGGAAATGTAACTAAAAATGCTCAAGATAAATTCAAACAAATCAATCATTATGTAGAGTTATTGAGTCCTTTAATAAAAAATTTACCAAAACACGAAACACTTCAAGTTGTAGATATGGGCGCAGGTAAAGGCTATCTAACCTTTGCCTTATACGATTATTTAAGTAATGTATTGAAGTTAAATGCAAAAGTAACTGGCGTTGAATTCAGAAAAGACTTAGTTGATTTGTGCAATGGAATCGCTAAAAAATCAAATTTCACACATCTAAATTTTGCAGAAGGATCAATAAATGAATATGATGCGAAAAACACAAATGTATTAATTGCTCTGCACGCTTGCGATACAGCAACAGATGATGCAATTTATAAAGGCATTTCTGAAAATGCAGATTTAATAGTGGTTGCGCCATGTTGCCATAAACAAATACGAAAAGAAATAGAAAAGCATAAAACAAAAAATGAATTAGATTTTTTATTAAAACATGGGATCTTTTTAGAACGTCAGGCAGAAATGGTAACCGATGGCTTAAGGGCATTAATCCTTGAATATTTTGGTTATTTAACTAAAGTTTTTGAATTTGTATCAGATGTAAATACACCAAAAAATGTAATGATTGTTGCAGAGAAAAAAGCAAAAACGGAAATTCAAAAACAAGCAATTTTAGCCAAAATAAAAGAAACTAAAACATATTTCGGAATTGAATTTCACCAATTAGAAAAACTAATGGGATTATAAATTAAGCTGAAAGAATATCTAATATTGATAACATTTCAGGATTTAATTCATCAATATGCTTAATTGCATTTTCGAAAGGTGTATAGCACACTTTTTTATTTACAATACCAATCATTTCATTAGATCGATTATTTTGCAAAGCTTTAACTGCATGATAACCCATTAAACTCGCATTAACACGCTCCATACAAGTTGGATTTCCACCACGTTGTATGTGGCCAAGTATCGAAATTCTAATGTCAAATTCAGGCCATTCTTTTTTTAATAAATTTCCAATACCTATTGCTCCACCATTTTCATCACCTTCAGCAACAATAATAATTCTACTTTTTTTGGTGAGTCGCCATGTTTTTTTCTTTTCTAATAATAGTTGTAAATCTCCTTTTCGCTCAGGAATCAATATCGCTTCAGCCCCGCATGCAATAGCCGATCTCAATGCAATTAAACCCGCATCGCGCCCCATTACTTCCACTACAAAAACACGATCGTGACTTTCTGCCGTATCTCTAATTTTATCAACAGCCTCAACAACCGTATTGATAGCGGTATCATAACCAATTGTAAAATCGGTGCCAACTAAATCATTATCAATAGTCCCTGGACAACCAATTGTTTTTACATGATGCTGTTTGCTTAATTCCAATGCACCCTTAAAACTCCCATCACCTCCAATTACAATAAACCCATCTAAATTATGAGAATTTAATGTTTGAACAGCTTGCTTCATTCCTTCATCTGTCATAAAGCGTTTACTACGAGCTGTTTTTAAAATTGTACCACCACGATGTATAATGTTTGCTACTTTATCAGATGATAATTCTATATAGTCATTATCAATTAATCCTTCGTAGCCGTGATAAAATCCAATCACGCTAATATTTTCAACACTTGCGGTTCTAACAACAGCACGTAAACAAGCATTCATTCCTGGTGAATCTCCTCCCGATGTGATGATACCAATTTTCTTCATAATATTAAATTAATTTTAAACTTGCAAAAAAGGTGAAAATTTATTGTGTCGATTTAAAAACGAATATACAAAATTGCCAATAAAATGAAACAAAGAAATATGATAAATCATATCAGAATTCAAATACTATTTTAAAAACTCCTTAATAGCCTCCAATTTGTAATGCGTATCAAGAGAATAAGGCAAGGTCGCATTTTTATTTACGAAATTATAAAGCACTTGAGCTTTCATAAAATAAGACTGGGTTGTATCATCTTGGTTCAAAAAAGCATTTAAATCATTAATACCTTTTTCATAAAGTAAATCAGCCAACATTTTTAATTGCTCGTCAGTCAATTTTTTTTCTTGGGTTAAAAAAATGATCAAATTTTCTTCTTCCAATTTTTCAATTTCTGTTATTGAAATGCCACTATATTTTAAAGCTCCTTCATTAATAAGATTAGACACTTCAACAAAATTTTCTTGTTGTTTATAGCCCAATATAGTAGCTAAAAACTTTCCAAATTCTTCAAACTGACGCAATAATAAATCGCGCTTATGCATGATTTTTTATTTTTTTTAATACACTTATTACTTGCGGAATAATTGCATCAGTATCGCTATTTGAAATAATATAATTTGCTAAAGGCAACTTCTGTTCATCTGTCCATTGGGTTTGCATTCGTCCTTCAACTTCTTCTTTTGAAATCAAATTCCGATTCATGACTCTCTGTATTTTTTGTTCAATTGGAGCAATAACTAAAACAATATCAGTGAAACTTTTATATAAACCAGTTTCAAAAATTAATGCACTTTCTTTAATAATAATACTTTCCGGTATTTGTTGCTTTACAAAAGTTTCAAAATCGAGCGCCAGAGCTGGATGAATGATTGCATTTAGTTTTTCTAATTTATTTTTATCTTTAAAAATAACATCAGAAATAAATAGTTTATTTAATTGATCATCTTGTAAATAAGCTTTGTCACCAAGTAATTCAATCACGTGCCTTTTTACCGTTGAATTATAATATAATTCTTTCGCTTTTTCGTCGGATTTATAAACTACACAACCCATTGTTTCAAAAAGCCTTGCAACAGTTGTTTTTCCACTTCCTATTCCACCAGTGAGTGCTACAATCATTATTTATAAATTAAATATGAAATAGTGGATGGCTCAATACTAATAATTTTGACCTCAGAAGGTTTCCTTACTAATTCAACCGTTAATGTTTTTTGCTTTTCTTTAATTTGATTATAATTGACTGTAACCCTAAATGAATTCATATTTATTTGATCAAAATCTTTCATTGAAACTAAATACTTTATCGTAATCACATTTGGCAATAATTTTATTTTTTCACTTGTAGTATTATCAAACTGAACAGGAACTTTTATTGTTGCTTCAGTTAATCGATCTACACTAAAATTAACTTGAACATCTTTTAGATTATAATGAATATTAGCATTATTGTTTTTTAATGAAACAGACGAATTAAAATTTTTGTAAATATCTTTTAATGTTAGAGCAATTGACTGTATTGTATCCAATTTTGAAATTGCTAAACTATCACCAGTAACCGAAACATAGGCTGGATTAATCAGGATTTTTGATGTAATTGAATATCCTGGTCTCATTTCAGCTTTTAAATTAAGCTTAACAGGAATTAATCGTGCAGAAGCGTTTGCTGCATTGAAAAATAAGGTATCAGGTCTTATTTTTAAAATCTCAACATTAAAATTAATGCTATTACTTAAATTGAAATTCCCATTACTAATAGAATATGCTTGAGATTTTGCATTTGTTTTTAAAGAATTAAAATCAATCAACAATTCCGATTTAGTTTTATTGAAGATAATGAATAATAGTTTCAGCCCACTTGTCTTAATTTCGATATCCAGCTTTTCGGGTAAATCACCAACAATTAATTTATTTGCAGGTAAATTAATAAACTTGACAGGAATATGTAATACATACTTATAATTCAAATTTAATGTATGCACCACCCATAAGAGTGATGCAATACATAAACAGATTATAAATGTAAAAACTTTTTTACTAAAGAGTTGCTTCTTAACTTTTGTTACTTTATTTGAGGTTGATGCGTTCATTTATTTTTTATTTAACACAACCAAAATAAATTTTAAGAAGTTTGATTTAATGTAGATGTAGCGTCTTGAGAAACAGCATTTTTTGAAATCTTCATTTTTGTTCCATCTTCAACAGCCATTATAATTGTACCATCATCATTCATTTTTTGAATAGTACCATAAATACCACCAATCGTTAAAATTTTATCACCAGCTTTTAATGCTTCAATATATTTTTTTGTGTCTTTTGCTTTTTTCATTTGAGGACGAATCATAAAAAAATAAAATACAACTACGATTAATACTAAAGGTACTATTTGTGCAATTGGACTTTGATTTGCTCCTCCACCCATTAAAATTACTAAATTGTTCATGTTTGTTTTTGTTTATTTGTTATTGGTTAATTATTAGTTTAATGCGCTGTTGGTAAATCAGCACTAGGATTAGCGCTTACTGGAACAACAATATCAGCTTTTATGTAAATTATTTTTGTACTAGGTTCACAGTTTGTAACAATTGAAATTGATTTTTCTACAATACCCGATTTTCCTTCACTACTAAAAATGACATTTATCTTTTCTTCTTCACCAGGTAAAATAGGTTTTTTTGGAAATTCAGGAACTGTACAACCACAACTTCCACTAGCGGAAGAAATAATTAAACTTGTACCTCCAGTATTTTTAAATCTAAAACTGTAAGAAACTTTTTCGCCCTGAGTAATTCTTCCAAAATCATGCGTCTCTTCTTCAAATTTTATATCAGGTAAACTGCCATTAGTTTTCCCATCCGCTGAATTGGTATTTTGAACATCATTGGTTGATATTTCTTTGCTTCCATTTTGTCCACAAGAAACTGCCAAAACTAAACTTGATGCAATGATAAAAGATTGTAATAATGTCATTTTAATAAATCAATTAATAAGTCTCAAATTTAAGGTTTTATTTATAAATATATAGCCTTATTACAAACATCTTATTGTTTTTCTAATTCTATGAAATCAGGTCTTTTATAAGCTCTATTTTTCGAATTAACTTCTCTGATTCTATAAAATTTAGGGTTTGTTGCCCATCTGACAAAGCCTCTTCAGGCTTTTCGTGAACTTCATAAATAATGCCATCAGCTCCAGCCATTAGAGAAGCCAAGGCTAATTTTGGAACATATTCTCTGATTCCAATACCATGAGATGGATCTGCAATTACTGGCAAATGAGATTTATCTTTTAAAACTTGGATAGCATTGATATCAAAAGTATTTCTGTAAATAGTTTCAAAGGTTCGAATTCCTCTTTCGCATAGCATCAATCGTTCATTTCCTTTACTAAAAACGTATTCAGCAGAATTTAGTAATTCCTCAACAGTTCCACTCACACCTCTTTTTAATAAAACCGGTTTATCAATTTCTCCTAAAGCATCTAATAAATTATAGTTTTGTGAATTTCGGGCACCAACTTGAAAAACATCCACATAATCAAACATTTCGTCAATTTGAGAAACCTGCATAACTTCAGTAATAATTTTAATATTGTGTGGTTGACATTGCTCATGCATCATTTTTAATCCGTCGATACCTAATCCACGAAATGCATATGGCGAACTTCTTGGTTTGTAAACACCACCACGCATAATTTTAATATTATTTTTAATTAAATGATTCACAATTTTCGACACTTGTTCCTCACTTTCAATAGAGCAAGGGCCAGCCATAATTGCTGGTTTATCTCCACCAATAATCACATCATTTCCTAAATCAATTTTTGTGTTTTCTGTTTTCCATTTGCTACTTACAAGTTTATAATTATCCGAAACTCTATGAATATCTTTAACCCCTTTTAAATGTCCAATAATTCTAAGATCTATATCGAGT
>JAYVIS010000072.1:0-7540 GCA_043769975.1 Bacteroidota bacterium | reverse complement strand
TATCTTTGTACTTTACTACAATTTATGAGCAATTTAAAGAAAATCAACAGTGCACTAGTTTCTGTTTATTACAAAGATAATTTAGAACCAATTATTCGAAAATTAAACTCCTTAGGGGTAACCATATATAGTACCGGCGGCACTTTATCATTTATCGAAAAACTAGGTATTCCTGTAAAATCAGTTGAAGGTTTAACTTCTTATCCAGAAATACTTGGAGGAAGAGTTAAAACATTACATCCGAAAATTTTTGGAGGAATTTTAGGGCGTAGAGATTTAGACTCTGATGTGGCTCAAATGGAGCAACATGAAATACCGAACATTGATTTGGTAATTGTTGATTTATATCCTTTTGAAGAAACTCTTTCGAGTGGTGCAACTGAAGAAGATATTATTGAAAAAATTGATATTGGCGGAATTTCTTTAATTCGTGCAGCTGCTAAAAACTTTAATGATGTCGTTATTGTTTCTTCTAGAAATGATTATCCATCATTAAATGAATTATTAGAATCCAAGAATGGTTTCTCGGATTTAGCTGATCGTAAAACATATGCTGCTAAAGCTTTCGCTATGAGCAGTCATTATGATACAGCAATTTTTAATTATTTTAATACGACTGAAGAATTACCAATTTTGAAACAAAGCATAAATAATGGTACAACATTACGCTATGGAGAAAATCCTCACCAAAAGGGAGTGTTTTACGGAGACTTGGATGCCATGTTTGAAAAATTAAATGGTAAAGAATTATCATACAATAATTTATTAGATGTAGATGCTGCTGTTAATTTAATAGCAGATTTCACTGATGAACCAACCTTTGCAATTTTGAAACACAATAATGCTTGCGGTATCGCATCCCGTTCTACGATATTAGAAGCCTATACGGATGCTCTTGCTGGTGACCCTGTATCTGCATTTGGTGGAATTTTAATTTCAAATACTGAAATTGATTTTGAAACTGCTGAATCAATAAATAAATTATTTTGTGAAGTTGTTATTGCTCCTTCCTATTCTGAAAATGCCTTAACACTATTAAAGTCAAAAAATAACAGAATAATACTAGTTCAAAAAAAGGTAGCCTTACCTACAAAACTAATAAGAACACTTTTAAACGGCATCGTTGAACAAGACAAGGATTCGATTACTGAAACAAAAACAAATTTAACAACTGTAACTAAAGTTGAACCAACTCTTCAGCAAATAAAAGATTTGTTGTTTGCAAATAAATTAGCAAAACATACAAAATCTAATACAATTGTTTTAGTGAAAAACAATCAATTATTAGCAAGTGGAACTGGCCAAACATCAAGAGTAGATGCCCTTAGACATGCCATTTCGAAAGCGCAAAGTTTTGAATTTGATTTAAACGGAGCTGTAATGGCAAGTGATGCCTTTTTTCCTTTTGCTGATTGTGTTGAAATAGCACACAAATTAGGTATTGATACTGTGATTCAACCAGGTGGTTCGATTAAAGATAAGGATAGTATTGAATATTGTAATGACAATGGAATGAGCATGGTCTTTACTGGAACTAGACATTTTAAACATTAAAAACTAACACTAAGCTATTTTATATATATGGGATTATTTGATTTTTTAACACAAGACATCGCAATTGACTTAGGTACAGCGAACACAATTATCATTCATAATGATAAAGTAGTTGTTGACCAGCCAAGTATTGTTGCTGTTGATAGAACAACTGGGAAAGTTATTGCAGTTGGAAAACAAGCGCAAATGATGCATGGTAAAACTCATGAAAACATTAAAACGATTCGTCCTTTAAAAGATGGAGTAATTGCAGATTTTCAGGCAGCAGAAGAAATGATTAAAGGGATGATCAAAATGATTAATACCGGAAATAAATTTTTTAAACCATCTTTAAGAATGGTTATTTGTATACCAAGTGGTATTACTGAAGTTGAAAAACGTGCCGTTCGAGATAGTGCTGAACATGCTGGCGCAAAGGAAGTATATATGATTCATGAACCTATGGCTGCCGCAATTGGTATGGGTATTGATGTTGAAGAACCAGTTGGAAACATGATTATTGATATTGGTGGTGGTACTTCAGAAATTGCCGTTATTGCTTTAGGTGGAATTGTTTGTGATAAATCAATTCGAATTGCAGGAGATGATTTTAATGCGAATATTGAAGAATATATGCGTAGACAGCACAACATTTTAATTGGAGAAAGAAGCGCTGAACAAGTAAAAATAGAAGTTGGAGCTGCTATGACGGAAATTGATAATCCTCCTGCAGACTTTGCTGTGCAAGGAAGAGATTTAATGAGTGGAATACCAAAAGAAGTTTTTGTGAGTTATGTAGAAATTGCTCACTGTTTAGATAAATCAATTGCAAAGATTGAAGAAGCAATATTAAATGCGCTTGAAATGACTCCTCCAGAATTAGCGGCCGATATTTACCGTACTGGTATTTACATGGCTGGTGGTGGCTCGTTGCTTCGTGGTTTAGATAAACGTATTTCTCTAAAAACAAAACTGTCTGTGCATGTTTGTGAAGACCCATTAAGAGCGGTAGCTAGAGGTACTGGTATCGCACTTAAGAATGTTCACAAATTCCCTTTCTTAATAAAATAATTTTTAAAATACGAACCAAATAAAATTAAAATGATGAAAAAACTAATTTTAACTACGCTAATCGCCATCAATATTTTAGGATCAAAAAATCTTTCTTTTTCTCAAGACGCTGTAGCATTTGATAAAGGAACGTTAGTTGTAACTGCTGGTTATGGTTTTCCTGATTTATACCGTTCATCATTAAGAACGCATTATAATGGATATGCATATACATCAACAACCGTAAAGGGATTCGGCCCATTATTGTTTAAAGGCGATTATGGTATTGTGAAATTTAAATGGGGGCATTCAGTGGGCGTTGGTGCAGTAATAGGTTATAATTTAACTACGGTGAATTATACAAATTATTATAAAAATAATGGTAACAACAATATTCCATATTCGGTAACAGATAAATATAATACCATTACTATTGGAGCGAGAGGTACTTATCACTTTTTCACAAAAGAAAAATTTGATTGTTATGCGAGTATTGGCTTAGGGTATAATATAAATTCATATTCATATTCATCAACTGTGCCGGGAACATTTGTTAATAGTTCATACGGTCGTTCTGGGTTATATACTGCGGCTACAGTTGGAATAAGATATTATTTCACTAAGAACTTTGGGGTTTATTCTGAGCTTGGATGGGATTTAAATGCACCTATTCAAGGGGGTGTATGTTTAAAATTCTAAAATTAAACGAATAGAATCTTAATTAATAAATGAAAAATATATTTAATTTTTTAAACAGAAATAATTTCTTTTTCATTTTTTTAGTACTCGAGATTTTTTGTTTTTTTCTTATTTCAAAAAACACGGGTTATCAAGGTTCTAAAATTATTAATTCTGCCAATAATATTAGCGCCAGTGTTTATCAAATTTCGGCAAACACTAAAGAATATTTACAATTAAAAGAAGAGAATAATCGCCTAGCTTTTGAAAATAATTTTTTAAAAAATCGAATGAAACTTGGTTATGCGATTATTCCTTTGAAGAATTATATAAAACACGACACACTCTATAGACAAGAGTTTGAATTTATGAATGCAAAAGTCATCAATAGTTCTGTTAATAAACGAAATAATTACCTAACCCTAAATATTGGATCGCTTCAAGGCGTTGGGCAAGACATGGCAGTAATTAATAGTGAAGGAATTGTTGGTGTAGTTAAATCAGTATCACAAAATTATTCATCAGTGATGTCTGTGCTTCATAAAGATGTTATTGTTCCTTGTAAATTAAAAAAAGAAGGCATAAATGGAACATTGCAATGGGAAGGTGGAGATTATAAATACTGCATTTTAACAGATATACCAACTCACGCTAAACTTAAAAAAGGGGATACAGTTATTACCAGTTCATTATCCGGAATTTTTCCGGAAGGAATTTTGGTTGGATTTGTTGATAGTCACGAAAGAAGACAAAACGAAACTTTTTACACAGTTAAAATTAAATTAAATCCTGACTTCAAAAAAACAAATCATGTTTCTGTAATTAAATTTAATTTCAAAACAGAAAAAGATAGTTTAGAAATTAAAACTCAAACACAAAGTGATAAATGATGTAATAAAAAATAGCGTCCGATTTTTAATTCTAATTCTTTTGCAAGTTCTTATTGTGCAAAATATTAGACTAGGTCCCTATGTCATTTTATTACCTTATGTATTGTTTATTTTATTACTCCCTTTTGAAACTCCTAAACTTTGGGTTTTAATAATAGCCTTTTTTACTGGCCTCGTTATCGATATGTTTTATGACACCGCGGGTATACATGCGGCGGCATGCACAATGATAGGCTTTTTGAGATATTATGTTTTAAAATTATTATCTCCTCGTGAAGGTTATGACGTGGGATTAAGTCCAACTATCGAAAGTATGGGATCATTATGGTTCATCACCTATGCTTTTATTATTATTTTTATTCACCACCTAATAGTTTTTTATATTGAGATTTTCCGCTTCAATGAATTCTTTAATACCTTGTTACGCGTAATTTTAAGTTCAATTGGCACATTTGTATTTGTTTACATTATTCAATTTTTATTTAATAAATCTAATAAAGCGAATTAATGAGCAATTCAAATTTATCAGATAGGAAATTTATTATTTCCGCATTTTTTATAATTATTGCTCTTATCTATATTTCTCGTTTGTTTTATATCCAAATAATTGACGATCAATATAAACTAGATGCTCGAAACAATGCATTTAGATACCGAACAGAATACCCTGTAAGGGGTTATATTTATGATAGAAACGGAAAATTATTAGTTTTTAATGAACCATCTTATGATTTATTAGTTACACCTAAATTGGCAAAAGGGTGTGATACTCTAGCACTATGTAAAGTATTAGAAATTAATAAAGTTGAATTTTTACGACGTATGAAAAAAGCTACACAAGCTCCAAATTCTCCGCGTAAAGAAAGTGTTTTTGAAAAACAATTATCGCCAAAAATTTATGCTGCATTGCAAGAAAAATTATACCGGTTTAAAGGATTTGATTTACAAGCCCGAAATGTCAGAAAATATCCACGCCCAATTGCTGCCCATTTATTAGGTTATGTTGGAGAGGTTAGCAAAGATAAAGCCGCAAAAGATTCTTATTATAGAGAGGGTGATTACATAGGAATATCAGGGATCGAACGTTCTTATGAAGAACCTTTGCGCGGAAAAAAAGGAACTCAAATTGTAATGGTTGATGTTCACAACAAAACAAAAGGTCGTTTTATGAATGGTCAATTCGATACACTTGCGATACCTGGAAAAGCCTTATACAGTAGTATAGATATTGACATGCAAGAGTATGGCGAAAAATTAATGAAAGGAAAAAAAGGTGCAATTGTGGCTATCGATCCTCAAACAGGAGAAATTCTTTGTTTGGTTTCTAGCCCAGGTTATGATCCGAATTTATTAGTTGGAGGCAAAGAGCGTTCAAGAAATTTCACCAAATTATATTATGATTCTTTAAACTTGCCATTATTTAATAGAGCACTAATGGCGATGTATCCTCCTGGATCAACATTCAAATTAATTGATGCACTAATTGCTCAGCAAGATAATTTAATAAATCGCTCTTCTTCTTTCCCTTGTCACATGGGTTATCCACCAATGGGCGGACATCCAAAGTGCCATGCGCATGGCGGAGTAGATTTACCTGGTTCTATTGCTACATCTTGTAACTCATATTACAGTTATGTGTTTAGAGAAATCGTGGATCAAAAAAAATATCCAAAGTTTGAAGATGGCTACAACCATTGGCGAGATGCTGTTCGTTCGTTTGGTCCTAATACAAAATTAGGCACTGACTTACCTTATGATAAACCAGGAAATGTTCCTTCTGTTGAGTATTACAATAAAGTATTTGGTAAAAATCACTGGCGAAGTAATACCGTTGTTTCGTTAGGAATTGGTCAGGCAGAATTAACTTTGGTGCCAATGCAAATGGCTAATGTTGTTGCCTCAATTGCAAATAGAGGATTTTATTATACGCCTCATTGCATTAAAGGCGTTGGTATTGAAAAAAAATTAGACCCACGTTTTAAAGAAAAACATTATACCTACGTACAAAATCAAGTTGCCTATGACAATGTACATGATGGAATGCAAAAATGTTTTGATGCCGGTACTGGTTCTGCTTCTCGTATACCAGGCATTGTTGCCTGTGGAAAAACAGGAACGGCTGAAAATCCACATGGAGATTCGCATGCTGTTTTTTCTTGCTTTGCACCTCGCTACAATCCTAAAATAGCAATTGTCTGCTTGGTTGAAAATGCTGGTTTTGGAGGTGTTTGGAGCGCACCAATTGTAAGTTTAATTGTTGAAAAATACTTGACAGGAAAAATAACACGTCCCGAACTTGAAAAACGAATGATGGAAGCTGACTTAATTAATAGAAAAAATTTATTAGGCTCTGGCCATCACTAATTTAATACTATGAGGAAACAAGAACATAGTTTATTTTTTGGTGTAGATAAAATCACTGTACTAACTTATTCCGTTTTGGTTTTAATGGGTTGGCTTAATATTTATGCAGCTGTTTATAACGAAGACCATCAAAACATTTTTGATACAACACAAAAATATGGTAAACAATTAATTTGGATTTCGTCTGCTGCATTCATCGCTATAACAATCTTAATAATTGACGCTGGATTTTTTACTGTATTTGCTTATGTCTTTTATGCCATTATACTAGCCGCCTGCATTGCTGTTCCATACCTCGGGCGCGAAGTCAAAGGCAGCCGTTCTTGGTTTCGCTTTGGCGATTTTGGAGTTCAACCAGCTGAGTTTATGAAATTTGCAACCAATTTAGCATTAGCTAAATTTTTAAGTAATGTAAATATTGAAGTTGAAAAATCAAGAAGAAATAGATTAACCGATATTTTAAAAAACTATCAAAATACAATTATTGCAGTTTTATTTTTAGGCTTACCATTAATAATCATTAAGTTATTACAAGATGAAACAGGACTTGCGATTGTATTTGTTGCCTTTATTATTACACTTTACCGCGAAGGATTGTCTGTAAATTTTTTAATCTTTGGTTTATTTTCAGCTCTCTTATTTGTTCTTTCTTTAGTAATGGATCAAAATACGTTGATGATTATTTTAGCTGTTATCGCTGCTATTTCTATTTTATTTGTAAAACGTAATCGGAAAAATTTAATTATTATTTCCATTATTTTAATCACAGCTTGTGGCGTTGTATTTGGAACAAACTACGTTTATAATCACTTAGAAGATCATCAACGCGTTCGTATTGATGTGTTATTGGGGCGAGGCACTGTAAACCTAAAAAAAGAAGGTTACAATGTAAACCAAGCGAAAATCGCTATTGGTTCTGGTGGTTTTTTTGGCAAAGGCTATTTACAAGGTACACAAACTAAATATGATTTTGTGCCAGAACAAGACACTGATTTTATTTTTTGTACTGTTGGTGAAGAATGGGG
>JAYVIS010000071.1:0-3972 GCA_043769975.1 Bacteroidota bacterium | reverse complement strand
TTTAAAGCTTCTGCTAATGCAGAAATATTATCATAAGGAATCGTTACAAAACCTGGAGTATAAGGACCAAAATTTTTGCGAGCATCAGGGTCAGTACTTGCAGATACAATTGAAATGGTTCTACCATGAAAATTACCTTCGCACACAATTATTTTAGCAGCATTTTCAGCAACACCTTTTTTTTCGTAACCCCATTTACGAGCTAATTTCAAAGCCGTTTCAACAGCTTCAGCACCCGTATTCATTGGTAAAACTTTATCGAAACCAAATAAATGAGTTACAAATTTTTCGTATTCGCCCAATACATTATTATGAAACGCACGAGACGTTAATGCTAATTTTTGAGCTTGTTCAATTAATGTTTTTGTAATTTTTGGATGGCAATGACCTTGGTTTACTGCGCTATAAGCAGATAAAAAATCATAGTAACGTTTCCCATCAACATCCCAAACAAATACACCTTCACCACGTTCTAAAACAACGGGTAGGGGATGATAATTATGAGCACCATATTTATCTTCTAAATCTATTATTTGTTGACTTTTTGCTGAGAGATTCATTTCTACTACCATTGATAAAGTATTTTTGTAAAGATACTAAAATGGGTTTAAATAAAATAAAAAATAAATCCTGTTTAGTGATTTACTAAACAGGATTTAAAATTTTTTGGATTTATTTTGAATTAATTTTTAACAAATTTCTTGACTACAAAGCTATTATTGACTTCTAGGCGAATGAAATAAATACCTGATTTAAATTCACTTACATTTAAATTGAAATTTGATAAATCGTGATTTTCATTTTTAACAATTGATTTACCTAATACATCAAAAATTTCATAATTTACTTTAGTAAGCCCTTCAATATTTACTTTAATAGTAAGGGTTTCTGCCGTTGGATTTGGAAATACATAAAAATCATCTTGTTTTAATAGTTCGTTTATTCCAATGATAATAGGATATAAACAACTTGGTTTTGTAAGCAAATTATAAAAATTATTAATTTTCAAAACATCTGATTTTAATTTTGTAACAGCAATTAAATTATTATTAATTATAGAGCTATCAAATGAAGTAACCACGGCATATTCTATTTCTTGCATTTGCCCTGAATTTAAATTAAAAGGACCACTGCTAATTACAAATCTTCTGTCTCCTGCTGGGGCCGTTTCTTTCCAATAGCCACAAAGGTTTGCAGGGTCGGTACTCACACCAGGTAAAGTTGGATCACCCGGAAAAGCCCAATTTGTTGGTATAGTTCCACCATAAGCATACCCTCCGCAAGTAAACGGAGTCCCATCTTTCCAAATTCCTCTTAAATAATCATAAGCATCATAGCAATTTGATGGATTAGTGGTAATATTATTTACTCCAGGATATGAACCATTAAAAAAGACAAATTTATTTAGCTTACATTCTTCATTTGGTTCATCAATGATGCCATCATTATCATTATCAATGCCATCAAATAAATTAGCCTTGGGGCCTTTTAAAATGGCGTGTGCAGAAGCTGGAATATAATTTAAATAGCCACCACCTGTTCCTCCAGCTGGTGTTTCGTCATATGTATCTCCATTATATGCGAATCCATAATTCCCTGCTACATTACATCCAATATAATCATCTCTAGAATAACCTAAATCAACATCACTAAATAAGCCAATATACATATCATGGTAATTATTGCTTGAGCGGTTTATAATTTTGTAATCGTAAAAGGTAGTTAAGCCAAGTTCAGGTTTACCTGCCAAAGTAGCTGGACAGCCATACGCATAAGCCATGGCTTGAATTTCTAGTCCCATTTTTGCACATGTGGCAGGACCGTGGCTTGGAAAATTATTATTAAAAATAAAATAAAGCGCTTGGTCTCCCTTAATTTTTGGATAATCACCATCATATGGATTATAGATTCCATCGCCATTTCCATCAACAAATGGTGCTAATTGCCTTGCATTATTTCCAGTACCATGTGCAGGCCAGGTTAAAATATCATTAGTAGGAACAAATGCACCAGAAGCTAAATTGCCATTATTAAACGCAATAATAAAATCATTGATATCTGTATAAGTTACCTTCCAAATTTTGTCATAGGTGTTTGATGAAAACACATCTGCAAATCCAGTAGTAGTATCTAATGGGCCTGGCCAAAATTCACTTCCACTTTGC
The DNA here is from genome assembly GCA_043769975.1 of Bacteroidota bacterium. Classification (GTDB taxonomy): domain Bacteria; phylum Bacteroidota; class Bacteroidia; order B-17B0; family Aurantibacillaceae; genus UBA4416. Next base: position 1,807 of record JAYVIS010000071.1, on the reverse strand, counting down.
CTGTAAGTTTGTGTTGATTGATGTAATTGTCCACCTGCATCATAACCACCAACCCATAAACCATTGCAAAAATTTGCATGAATACCAGAACCTTTTGGCACTTCGTAAGCTGCATTTCCATTTCCGCCAATTTCCCAATGCATATCGCCTCTATTGGCTATACCAGCTTTAACATTATTAATTTCTAAAAATTTATAATTATTACTGGTTACATATGTATTTGAACCTGGGATACCTGCATCATATGTAAAATGTAAGGTTTTATTAAAAATACCATAACAATTTGGTATTCCCTGTCCAGTGTTTGTATATACAATTGAGCCGGATTGATTTTCAAAATAATCACCTATTCTATTAAAAATATTAGAATTATAGTATTGAAACACTTTTTTATTATCTGCTAATTCTATGATGCCAACTGGGAGTGAACCATACATACTTATATCATTTGTTTTAAAAGATACACCATTGTTAACTCCTGTGCATATATCTAAAACTTTATTAGGAATAGAACTTCCAATAATTTCGTAAAGTGATTTAACGTTAGTAAAAGAACTTCCATTATATTTTAAAACACCAACTAAGCTAGTACCAAGCCATTTATTAGCTGTTGCATCAATATATACACAATTAATTGAGCCTGTACTTGGCGAAATTAAATGAGTTGAATAGGAAGAAATAATACTACCAACCGAATAATTAAATTGAGTTAACCGATTTATTCCACCAAGCCAAAGAATCGAACTTGATTCTGTTTTAATACAATTAACGGTATCATTTGGTAATTTTCCATTTGCTACATTGTAATTTGTAAACGCAAATCCATCAAATCTGCTGATGCCGTTATTTGTTCCAACATAAATTAAACCACCAACAATTTCCACGCATTTAATTAAATTACTAGGTAAACCATTTGTTGTGTTATAGGTTGTAAATGAACTTCCATTAAACTTTGTTAAACCTAATTCAGAACCAATCCAGAGATTGCCAGAACCATCTTGAGCGATAGCCGTTACCGAATAGGAATAAAATGGAATTGTAGATGTTGAATTAAAAAATGAATAGCTTATTCCATCATGTTTTAACAATCCAACATTTGCAACAGAAAAACTGGATGAATATCCAATCCATTTTGTTCCAATATTATCAACCATTAAAGCGGTTTCTTTGCACGAAATGGGCGCAGAGCCCACTACCGTGTATTGATTAAATCCATTTTGAGCAACAGCTCCAATACATGTTAAATTTAAAATCAAGATTTGTAGTAGTGTTTTCATAACTAATAGTTTTAATTGGTTAATCAAACTTAGAGAACTCGTTTTGTAAATTAAGCTGAACTTGGTAAGTGGTTTGTTTTTTGAGATAACTGGTTTTATATTTTTTAACATTTTTTTGTCAATAAAATCAGGTATTTACGCTATTTCATTAACATATTTTAACAGCCCTAAATTAGTTGAAGCCCTTACCAATATTAACTTTGTAACCATTGTTAAAAAACTCTTATGGTAGTAGATATTAAAGAATTAAATGAACGCATACAGCGTGAAAGTGCATTTGTAGATGTTTTAACATCTGAAATGGATAAAGTTATTATTGGCCAGCACCACATGGTAGAAAGGCTTTTGATTGGTTTATTAAGTAACGGACACATTTTATTAGAAGGTGTGCCGGGCTTAGCAAAAACGTTAGCAATTAACACGTTAGCAACTTGTATTGATGCTAAATTTAGTCGTATACAATTTACGCCCGATTTGTTACCAGCCGATTTAATTGGAACCATGATTTACAATCAAAAACAAGAACAGTT
>JAYVIS010000070.1:0-8365 GCA_043769975.1 Bacteroidota bacterium | reverse complement strand
CATTTAATGCATCTCCTTTTATTTCCATGATTAAATCAAATGGACCATCCTTCAATTTGAGTTTAGCACTAGCAATAGACTCAGCACCGTAAGTAAATTTTATTTGAGGGGTATTGATTAATTTTTCCACAAACAAGCCGCTATGATCAAGTACTAAAACTTGATGGTCTGTTTTGTCTCTCATGGCAAGCCACACAGGAACAATTAAAACTCCAGCCATTAAGAGTGGGCCAAGAATGGTCATTAAAATAAATGATTTTTTCTTTACTCTTGAAAAGTATTCGCGTTGTATAATTAATAAAAGCTTGTTCATTTGTTGAAGTTGATGAATTAATATTTTTTTGAATAAGTGATTGAAATTTTATTCTGTAAAATAACTTTGAGTATTTAATGCTGGTTTATTTTCAACTACTGAAATAAAAATATCATTCATAGAAGGTACAATTTCCTGAAAAGAAATAATTTCAGCATTTTGCAAAACGGCCTCTAATATTGCATTTGGGGTAGTTTGACGCAATAGTTTAACAGTCAGTGTATGCAAGTCTCCAACTGATTTTTTTTCAATAATTTCTGCACCTGCCCATAATGCATTTGTAAAACCTAATAAATTTCCTTTAAAAATAATATGGTATGTATTACTTCTATGAGCTTTTCTAATATCACTTACCGAACCATCTAATATTTTTTCTGATTTATTTATTAATGCAATATTATCGCAAAGTTCTTCAACACTTCCCATGTTATGAGTTGAGAAAATAATTGTTGAACCTTTTTCTCTTAATTCTAAAATTTCATTTTTAATGAGTTGAGCATTAATAGGGTCGAAGCCACTAAATGGTTCATCTAAAATTAATAGTTTAGGTTCATGTAAAACAGTTACAATAAATTGTACTTTTTGCTGCATCCCTTTACTAAGTTCCTCAACTTTTTTGTCCCACCAACTTTCAATTTCAAATTTTTTAAACCAATGGTTTAATTTTTCTTTTGCAATGTTTTTCTTTAAGCCTTTTAATTGTGCCAAGTACATTACTTGCTCACCAACACTCATTTTTTTGTATAAGCCTCTTTCTTCTGGCAAATAGCCAATTAAATCAACGTGTTTAGGCGCTAGTTTTTCACCACAAAAAAATACTTCTCCACTATCAGGACCAGTAATTTGATTAATGATTCGGATTAAAGATGTTTTACCTGCTCCGTTTGGACCTAATAACCCAAATATTGCTTTTTCAGGAATGTGCAAACTCACATCTTTTAATGCCTGATAATTTCCGTACTGTTTATTGATGTGCTTTACTTCTAAAATAGAATCCATAGTATATTTCGATAATCTAAGTTATGATTTTGTTTTTAAAAAGTATTTCCGTTTAACCTTAAATAATGACGGTTTAAATAATTTTATTCCACATAAAAAGCCAATCCTTTTAAATATTCCCCTTCCGGAAAATTTGGGATAATAGGATGATCAGCAGGTTGTGATAAGGTGTGTAATAATTTTAAATGTCTGCGAGATTCAATTGCGGCGGCCGTTACTGTATTATAAAATAATGCTTTGTCAATTACCCCAGAACAAGAAAAAGTAAATAGAATTCCGCCTTTTTTGATATTTTGTAAAGCCATTTGATTTAATCGTTTGTATCCGATTACAGCGTTATGAGAAACATTTTTGCTTTTTGCAAATGCTGGTGGATCTAAAATAATGATATCGTAATTTTTACCTTCATCTTTTAAATAATCGAATGTATCAACTGCAAAACCTTGATGATTTGTGACATTATTTAAGGTTGCATTTTTATCACATAACTCAATTGCTTTTTTACTTGAATCAACCGAATGTACGATTTCACAATTATTTTGAGCTGCATACATTGAAAAGCCACCAGTATATGAAAATGTATTTAATACACGTTTTCCTTTACTATATTTTCCTACCAGTTCTCTGTTATAACGTTGGTCAATAAAGAATCCGGTTTTTTGTCCGTTTATAAAATCAATGTAAAACTTAACACCGTTTTCAATAACAACTAAATCTCCGTTTAATTCTCCAAATAAATATTCGTTAGAAACATTGGCTGCATAATTTGCTGGCAATGTTTCTGAGCTTTTATCATACACACTTTTTAAGGCATCTCCATATACGATGGCTAAAGCTTCAGTAATTTCTTTTCTGCATAAATGCATCCCAATGCTGTGTGCTTGAAAAACAATATGCCCATTATAAAAATCCATGATTAAACCTGGCATTCCATCTCCCTCGCCAAATACCAAACGGTATACGTTAGTTTGAGGATTATTAGATAAATTTAAAAATTCGCGATATAAAAAAGCTTTTTGAATTTTTTTTGTCCAAAATTCGGTATTAATTTGTTGTTTGCTAAATGAGATAATACGGGCGGAAATACTGGCTTTTTGGTATTGAGCCATTCCTAAAAATTGTTCTTTAGCAGAGTATATTTCAACAATATCACCATCAGCCAAATTTGGATCCATTGATTTTATTGCTCCCGAAAAAATCCAGGGGTGAAAGCGTAATACGGGAAATTCTTTACCGTTATTTAATGTAATTCTAGGATAAGTTATCATTTGGCAAATGTATGGCTTAATTAAGGTTTATTTGAGAAATTAAAGTAAAAAATTAACTAAATTTACGGTTCAAATTTAATATCGTATTGAATTAAGTGAGAAATATAAATTTGTTCTCGACTCCGCTCGAACCGACATTAAAATTTAATTAAAAAAAACTATGACAACATCTGAAATTAAATTAAAAGTTACGGTTGATGAAAATCAATTGCCCGTTAAAATAGAATGGGAAGCTCCTGATGCTAAGGAAGGAAGTGTATGTAAAAGCATGATGCTTGCTTTGTGGGACGAAAAAGAAAACAATACCATGCGTATTGATTTGTGGACTAAAGAAATGGGAATTGATGAAATGAAAAAGTTTTTTCATCAAAACATTATGACTTTAACCGAAACTTATATTAGAGCAACTAATGATGAAGCCACTGCTAAAGAAGTTCGTGAATTTATGAGCGGACTTGGCAAGCGAATGGGTGTTTTAGCTCAATAATAAAATATAATCCAATAAAAAAGCTGAATAAGAAATTATTCAGCTTTTTTATTGGATTATATGTTTCGTTAAATTATTTTTTTAATGAATCTCTGATTTCCATTAATAATTTTTCTTGATTAGATGGTTCTGCTGGCGCAGCAGGAGCAGCTGCAGCTTCTTTTTTCTTAGCTGCATTCATTCCTTTAATGATTAAAAATAATACGAAGGCTGTTAAAATAAAGGTGATGACAGAACTAATGAATAAGCCAATTTTTGAACCATGCCAAACATAGTCTTGTAAAGTTGCAACATGTGCTGCTTCTAAAACTGGTTTTAGCATTAAAGGAGTAATGACATCCTCAATTAAAGAAGAAACAATTTTATTGAATGCACCACCAATAATCACACCGACAGCTAAATCAACAACATTCCCTCTCATCACAAATTCCTTAAACTCTTTAATCATTCCCATTTTTTTAACTGTTTTTTAGTTTGTTAGTTATTTTTTATTTTATCGTTTTGTATAATGAGTTATTTATTTCAGATACTAGTTGCTTTCTAAAACTTTAAATAATTCATCTAATTTTGGTGTTAAAATAATTTCTGTACGTCTGTTTTTCTTTCTTGCTTCAGCTGTTTTGCTTGCATCAATTGGGAAAAATTCGCCACGGCCGGCAGAAGTTATACGTTTTGCATCAGTAGTAGAGTTTTGTAATAATATTTTAGTTACAGAAGTTGCTCTCATAACACTTAAATCCCAGTTATCTTTAATTTCACCTGCACCTTTCATTGGCACATCATCCGTATGTCCTTCCACTAAAATATTAATGTCAGGATTTTGTTCTAATACTTTTGCCACATTTTTTAAGGCTTCAACACCTTTAGGTTCTACGGCAGTTTTTCCACTAGCAAATAATAAGGATTCATCCATACTTACATAAACTTTTCCGTTTTTTTGAGTGATTGTTAAACCTTTGTTTTCAAAATTAAATAAAGCATCTTGTAATTTCTTTTTCAAATCAGCTGTTGCCTGATCTTTTCTTTTTAAAATTGATTCAAGCTCGTTAACGCGCGCTTCACGTAATTTTAATTGCGCAGATAATGCATCTAAATCTTGTTGTTGTTTATTTAATTTTGCTTCCAAGGCTTTTAATTCATCTTCTTTACGTAATAGTTGCTCTTGTGTCATTTGTAATTGACCGCTTAATTTCGCATTGTCCTTTTCAGACCCAAGTAACATTTTATTATACTTATCAAGCAACTGGTCATTTACAAAGTTTAATTTATCATATTTATTTTGCAATAAACGTAAATTACTAGCCATGATAGATGTATCACGCTGCAAGCCATTGATATCTTTGGCGTTTTTTGTTAACGTTTCATTTGCAGTAGCTAATTTACTTTCAGCATCTTGGCTTAATTTTCGAGTTGTAGCAACTTCAGTTTCACAATTAGACAATTTTGATTTTGTTTCTTCTAACAAACGTTGTGGAACGCAAGAAGTTAATAAAATTGTAGTAATGCATATTGGATAAATTATATTTTTCATTTTAATATTTTTATAACAAATGTATGTTTTTTTAAGGTTTAATTTTAGTTCTAATAATTACTTTTCAACACAGTATTATGTTGAAAATGAGTGAATTTGTATACGGTTTTTTGATTTTTTTAGCCCTGATTGTAGCAGCATCCTTTTTGGCATTTTTATGACAAAAAGATATAGCGAAAAGCAGGAAATAGCTTCAAAAAAGACTGCTATTTAATTGTCATCTGTATTATTTTCCAATAAGGGCTTTGTTTAGTCGGCTAACAATTAAGTCGGCAACTAAAGAAAAATAGGAGTTAATGATTTTGGAAGGATTGTTTACGTTTGATGGCATATTTACTTCAGCAATTCCTGAATTAATTTCTTTAGCATCAAACGTGTAAATAGTATAATGAACAATTATTTTACGGTTTGAGGATGAACTAAAATCGCCAGGAATTGAATTGACGGATTTTATATCGAGTTCATTAATAAATAAATATAAATTCGTTTTGTATTTGTTGGTTAAATAAGGAACTAAGGTGGCGTTTTTTAATTTAGCATTCATAAAGCGAGAGTCGCTCATGGTTTCAACTGATAACTGGCCTTTGTCAATGTTTTTAACTTCTTTTTCGTTTGAAGGCGCTTTGTAGTTTTCTTGATTTGGTGTTTTTTGATATTGATAAGAAAGGTATTGATAGATATTTTCTAAATCTTTTTTTGTTTTTGTGGTATCGTCAATCATATCAACCACATTCATTTTTGCTTTCAATTTTTTATACAACTGCTCATTCATTCCATCGCGCATGACTGCTTTTATTTGCTTTGCAGATAGTTTGGATTCTTGATTGATGTTAGCATCTATTTCACTTAAATACATCTTATTCTCAAAAGGAATAATCATGATTTTGTTTTTGGAAATAACTTCTTTTCCAGTGTTTGTTTTAGTATCAGTATTAATCGTTTTATCCTGTGCGTTTAAATTAAACACAACAAATAAAAGGCAAAAAATTAATCTAATCTTAGTATTTAAATTTAGTTTCTCCATTAAGTTTATATAATACTAAATTAAAAAATGGTTACTTATAGAAATGTAAAAAATCGTTAAGATTTGCATACAACATTAAGAATAATAAAAATGCCATTCCCACATATTGAGCGTAAGTTAAAACTTTAACACTTGGTGCACGACGAGTAATCATTTCGTATAACGTAAACACCACATGTCCACCATCTAATGCAGGTATTGGTAATAAATTCATAAATGCTAATACAACTGATAAAAAAGCTGTACGTGTCCAAAATTCTTCCCAAACCCATTCGCCACCAAACATTTTCGACATTGATTTAAAACCACCAATATGTTTGTATGCTCCAGTTGAAGGAGTGAACATCATTTTAAACTGACGAACATAAGAAGCTAATTTGTCGTAAGTCATTACAACGCCAGCAGGAAAAGATTCGAAGAAACCGTATGTTTTTCTTTCAACACTTATTACCCCTAATTTTTCTAAATCATCATTTGACGAAGCCATATGAGCTTCCATTTTACCAGCCGTACTAACTTTAATTGGAAGTGAAATTGCTTTATGTTCTCTTTCAATATTTAAGGTAATTGTTTGGCCTTTAAAGTTTCCCAATTGAGTTTTAAATTCATCGTTGTAAGTGAATTTTATCGAATCATTTATTCCAATAATCTTATCGTAAGATTTTAATCCGCTTCCTTGATTTAAAGATGCTTTTGGAAATTCTAAAAATACGGCTGGTCCACGACCAGTAATGAATCCAATGTTTTCAGTTTTTGCAATTTGATCTAAAAAATCTTTTGGTAAATTTAGTTCTACTTGTTTTCCTTCTCTTTCTAATTGAACAGTTTTTCCAAGTAATATATTGATTCTTAAATCATCAAAATATTTTACCGGCTCATTGTCAACTGAAATGATTTTGTCTCCCGTTTTAAATCCTGCCGCTAATCCAAGTGAATCTGTACATTCAATTCCACCCTTTAAACTACTCATTGGAATTTTCTTTTCTCCCCAAGTAAACAAGATCATAGCATAAATTATAAATGCTAATAAGATATTTACAATAATACCACCAAGCATAACGATTAATCGTTGCCATGCTGGATGTGCTCTAAATTCCCATGGTTCAGCTGGTTTTTTCATTTGCTCTGTATCTAAATTTTCATCTATCATACCTGCAATTTGAACGTATCCACCCATTGGAAACCAACCTAAGCCATATTCCGTATCACCAATTTTCTTTTTAAAAATTGCGAAATTTAAAACGCCAGGTAATGGAAATAAAAAATCAAAAAACAAATAAAATTTATCGACGCGTATTTTAAACATACGTGCAGCAATAAAATGGCCAAATTCGTGAAGTAAGATTAGCAAACCTAAACTTGCTATAAATTGTGCTATTCTGATAAATGTTTCCATTAGGTATTTTTATTTTTTAATTAATTCGGTTGTTAAAATTCGTGTTTCTTTATCGCATTGAATATAATCATCAATACTAGGTGTTTTAATAAATGGCATTTTATCAATGGCAGACGCAATGATATCACTCATTTGTAAAAAGCCAATTTTATCTTCTAAAAAAGCTTGTACAACAATTTCATTAGAGGCGTTTAAAACGCACGCTGTATTTCCACCTTTTTCCATTGCTTTATAAGCTAAAGCAAGGTTTGTAAATGTATTTGTATCTGCTTTTTCAAACGTTAAATTAGGGTAATTTAAAAAATCAAAACGAGGGAAATTATTTTTAATACGCTGCGGATAAGTAAACGCATATTGTATTGGTAATTTCATATCAGGCACGCCCATTTGTGCTTTCATACTGCCATCCGTAAATTGTACTAAACTATGTACAATACTTTGTGGGTGAACAATCACATCAATCTGACTTGGCTTTAAATTAAATAACCATTTGGCTTCAATTACTTCTAAGCCTTTATTCATTAGACTTGCAGAGTCAATGGTTATTTTAGCTCCCATTACCCAATTTGGATGCTTGAGTGCTTGTTCTTTTTTTACGGATGCTAAAAACTGTTTGTCTTTTCCTCTGAATGGTCCGCCGCTTGCTGTTAAATAAATTTTTTCAATTTCATTATCAAACTCACCAACTAAACATTGAAAAATAGCAGAGTGTTCCGAATCTACCGGATAAATATTCACGCCATTATTGTAAGCCATTTTGGTTACAATATCTCCTGCTACCACTAAGGTCTCTTTATTAGCTAAAGCGATGGTCTTATTAAATTTTATTGCATTAATAGTTGACGATAAGCCCGCGTAACCAACAATAGAGGCTAATACCACGTCAATCGTATCCATTTCTACAATTTGCTCAATTGATTTTGAACCAGCATAAACTTTTATATCGTGTGTAAATAAAGCTTCTTTAACTGCTTCATATTTGCTTTCATCTCCAATAACAACCGCATTGGGTTTAAATTCAATGGCTTGTTTTATTAGCAAATCAGCATTAGAATGTGCTACTAAAACTTCAACTTCAAAATGTTCAGGATTTTCTTTAATTACTTCTAAGGCCTGAGTGCCAATACTACCTGTACTTCCCATAATAGCAATGCGCTTGGGAGTAATTTCTGTATGTGATGGTTCTGTCATAAAAGGCTTGTAAAAGTGCGAAAAATTTAGCGATTTATGAAATATAATTTCTATTCGTCCTCTTTCCCTGCCAACACTACAACTATCTCTCCTTTTACTGTTTTTGCTGTAAAATGTGCAATTAATTCTTCAACGGTTCCTCTTGCATTTTCTTCA
>JAYVIS010000069.1:0-10092 GCA_043769975.1 Bacteroidota bacterium | reverse complement strand
CGAGGTTTCTAAGCAACTGATGATTGATTCAAGAAATCGAGTGATGAGTATGGCGATGGTTCACGATCGATTATATAAAAAGGATAATTTATCAAAAATTGATTTAAGATTGTATTTATCGGAATTGATTAAAGAAATTGCACTTAGTTTTCCTATTAAAACCCCTGCTGTTGAAATAGAAGAAGAAATGATTTTAGTGGATATAGAAATAGTAACAGCAGTTCCTATTGGTTTAATTATTAATGAAGCAATTACAAACGCATTTAAACATGCATTTGATCAATCAATTAACAGGCCGGTTATTAAACTAAAAATGGAAGTTATTTTTGATAAAATACAAATTGTTTTATCTGATAATGGGTTGGGATTTCCAGCAAATAAAAAAGCGAATGATAATTCACTAGGGCTTTCACTTATTGAATCTTTAGCGGATCAAATTGATGCTGATGTTTCGTTTAGTAACGAGCCTGGTGCAGTTATTAAACTTTTGTTTACTTATTAATTTTAAAATAAATTAGCTTGATTATTTTCTGTTAAAGCTTCTTTGTAGGTTGCTAATGTTCTTAATCTCGCTTTAGCATGCTCAACAATTGGTGATGGATAATTTGGTGTTCCAAATTCGGGAACCCATTTTTTTATGTATTCGTATTTTGAATCAAATTTTTTTATTTGTTCACTTGGATTAAAAATTCGGAAGTAAGGTGCCGCATCACAACCACTACCCGCTGCCCATTGCCAACCACCATTGTTTGCACTTAAATCAAAATCAATCAATTTTTGTGCAAAATAAGCTTCTCCCCAACGCCAATCAATTAATAAATCTTTAACCAAAAAACTTGCAACAATCATTCGCACGCGGTTATGCATAAAACCAGTTTTGTTTAATTCTCTCATACCAGCGTCCACAATAGGAAAACCTGTTTTACCTTCGCACCATAACTTAAACTCATTTTCATTGTTTCTCCAAATAAGTTTATCGTATTGTGGTTTAAATGAATTTTTTGCAACATGAGGAAAGTTGAATAAAATCATCATGTAAAAATCACGCCAAATTAATTCGTTAAGCCATGTTTCATTTAGTGCTAATGCTTGTTTGGCTAGTGCCCTAATGCTTACTGTTCCAAACCGCAAATGAACACTTAAGTGGCTTGTACCATTCATTGCTGGGAAATTACGTTGCTCGGTATAATTTGTAACGATGGATTTAGGAATTGTTTTTGATGGTGTTTCTAGATCTGTTTTTTCAAATCCCATTTCTTTTAATGAAGGAATTATAAATGATTTAGTTTTATAAAAGTTAGAAAAATATTTTTTATTTGGATAGGGCTTTAAGTAATAGTCAGTTAGTTTCGCTTTCCATTTTCGGCTATATGGCGTAAAAATAGTGTAGGGTTTTCCATCATCTTTTGTTACTTCACTTTTCTCAAAGATACATTGGTCTTTGTATGTTTTAAATTCAATTTGGTTTAATCCTAGAAATGTTTTTATGTAGGCATCCCGTTCGTTGGCGTAAGGCTCGTAATCATGGTTAGCATAAACACATTCGATATCATAAGTTTTGACCAGCTCTTCAAAAACAATTTCTGGTGTTGAATAAAAAACTTGAATGGATGATTTATATTCTTTTAACTCCTCATTGATTTGCTGAATGGCGTTATGAATAAACTCTACACGTCTATCTTTTTTATCTTCTAATTTATTTAAAATAGTTTGGTCAAATATAAAAATAGGCAATACATGATTTCCTGTTTTTAGGGCGCGATACAAACCCGCATTGTCATTTAAGCGTAAATCTCTTCTAAACCAAAATAGGGTAACTTTTTTCATCTATTATTGAACAATTTATTGAGTTTAAAGTTTAGAAAATATCTAAAAAATCATGTAAATTCAACATCTATAAATTTAATCAATTAAGTCATGGAATTACAACAATTTCAAAACCATATATTACAAGGCATTCCTTCTGTTTTACCAGAAGTTAAGCCTTATGAAGATAAAATAAATCATGCCCCTAAACGCAAAGCTATTTTAAATGCGGATGAAAAAAAGTTAGCCATTCAAAATGCGTTGCGTTATTTTGAACCAAAGCTTCATGCTGTTTTAGCTACTGAATTTTTAAACGAGTTAGATACTTATGGTAGAATTTACATGTATCGTTTTCGCCCTGATTATAAAATTTATGCACGACCAATTTTAGAGTATCCGCATCAGTCTATTCAAGCTGCTGCAATTATGCATATGTTGAGTAATAATTTAGATTATGCTGTAGCTCAACATCCACATGAATTAATAACTTATGGTGGTAATGGTTCTGTGTTTCAAAATTGGGCTCAGTATTTATTAACGATGCAATATTTAGCAATCATGACTGATGAGCAAACCTTGGTTTTATACAGTGGTCATGCAATGGGTTTATTTCCATCTCATAAAGATGCGCCTCGTGTTGTTGTTACTAACGGAATGATGATTCCGAATTACAGTAAACCTGATGATTGGGAAAAATTTAATGCACTTGGTGTAACTCAATACGGACAAATGACTGCCGGTAGTTTTATGTACATTGGTCCGCAAGGAATTGTGCATGGAACTTGTATTACAGTTATGAATGCGGCGAGGAGAGTAGCCCCATCCCAACCTTCCCCAAAGGGGAAGGAGTTTGAACACTCACAAGATTCTAAAAACAAATTTGATAGTTCTCCCCCTTCGGCGGAGTTAGAGGGGGCTGGTTCTGGCCTTCTCTTTGTAACATGTGGTTTAGGTGGCATGAGTGGTGCACAACCAAAAGCAGCAAAAATTGCAGGCTTGGTTTCTGTAACTGCCGAAATTAATCCTAAGGCTGTAAAAACTCGGCACACACAAGGTTGGGTTGATGAAGTATTTGAAAATTTAGATTTATTAATTCCGCGCATTAAAACTGCTCAAGCAACTAAAGAAGCAGTTTCAATTGCATACCAAGGTAATGTGGTTGATTTGTGGGAACGATTAGTAAAAGAAAACATGAAAGTGGATATTGGTTCAGATCAATCTTCTTTACATAATCCTTGGGCTGGTGGTTATTACCCAGTTGGGTTATCGTTAGAAGAAAGTAATGAAATGATGGCTTCTAATCCAGATAAGTTTAAAGTGCATGTTCAGGAAACGTTAGTTAAGCATATCAACGCTGTTAACACACTTCATGCAAACGGAATGTATTTCTTTGATTATGGGAATGCATTTTTATTAGAAGTTGGCCGTGCTGGTGGTGATGTTTATAAAAAGGAAAAAGCATTGTATGGTGGCCATGTGGGTGCTACGTTTAAATACAACAGTTATGTTCAGGATATATTAGGGCCAATGTGTTTTGATTATGGTTTTGGTCCATTCCGTTGGGTTTGTACAAGTGCCAATGAAAACGATTTACGCAAAACAGATGAGATTGCCTTAGGTGTTTTAGAAGAAATTTATAAAACGGCGCCTGATGAAATTAAACAACAATTAAATGATAATATTATTTGGATTCGTGATGCGATGAAAAACAATTTAGTAGTTGGTTCTCAAGCCCGCATCTTATATGCTGATAGCGAAGGTCGTGTAAAAATTGCAGAAGCAATTAATAAAGCTATTTCAAATAAAGAAATTTCGGCGCCTGTAGTTTTAGGAAGAGATCATCATGATGTAAGTGGAACAGATTCTCCATACAGAGAAACATCTAATATTTATGATGGATCAAAATTTACGGCCGACATGGCAGTTCAAAATTTTGTTGGTGATAGTTTTAGAGGGGCAACATGGATTAGCTTACACAACGGTGGCGGTGTAGGTTGGGGCGAAGTAATAAACGGTGGTTTTGGCTTAGTGCTTGATGGAAGTGCAGATGCAGACAGACGATTAAAATCAATGTTGTTTTGGGATGTAAATAATGGAATTGCTCGCAGAGCTTGGGCAAGAAATAAAGAAGCTAATTTTGCTATTAAACGCGAAATGGAACGCACACCAAATTTAAAAGTAACATTGGCTAATTTAGTTGATGAAGACATATTAAAAAATTTATTTTAAAAGAAATAGGATGTTTACAATTGATACACATACGCATATTTTTCCAAAACATATTCCTGATTTTGCGAAAAAATTTGGTTACGGAACATTTATACAATTAGATCATCATACACCTGGCCGTGCTTGGATGATGCAAGGCGATAAACGTTTCAGAGAGATTGTTGAAAATTGTTGGGATCCGGAAGTGCGAATTAAAGAAATGGCAGAGCACCAAGCAGATATGCAAGTAATTTGTACCATACCTGTCATGTTTAGTTATGATGCAAAACCAAATGATTGTTTAGAAATTTCTCAATTTTTAAATGATGATATTGCAACTACCGTTAATAATTATCCAGATAAATTTATTGGTTTAGCAACTGTTCCAATGCAAGATACTCAACTAGCAGTGCAAGAATTAGAACGCTGTATGAGTATTGGTTTTAAAGGTGTTCAAATTGGAAGTAACGTCAACAATATTAATTTAGGTGAACCACAATTTTACGATTTTTGGGCAGCATGCGAACGATTAGATGCAGCTATATTAGTTCACCCTTGGCAAATGATGGGGCAAGAGCACATGACAAAATATTGGTTACCGTGGTTAGTTGGTATGCCTGCAGAAATTAGCAGAGCAATTTGCAGTATGATTTTTGGTGGTATTTTCGAAAAATTTCCAAAACTAAAAGTGTGTTTTGCTCATGGCGGTGGTTCGTTTTTACCAACCATTAGTCGTATTGAACATGGTTGGGATTGTCGTCCAGATTTAGTGGCAATTGATAATGAATTTAATCCCAAAAAATACTTAGGAAAATTTTGGGTTGATTCTCATGTATGCGACCATAAAATGTTACAATATATTATTGATTTAGTTGGTGCAGATAAAGTAGTGCAAGGCTCTGATTACCCATTTCCATTGGGAGAAGCAGTGCCAGGTGATTTAGTGCGTTCATCTCCATTATCAGAAAAAGACAAACAAACCATTATGGGAAGCGCAGCAAAAGCTTGGTTGTCTTTATAAATAACTTTCTTAATCATTAAATTTTTTTAACAGACATGCAACATTTCACAGACGAACAATTAAAAAACATCACATCAGCCGAAGGAAAAACATTACAAAAAGTGGTGATTTATTTTTGGGTAAATAGATTTAACCCAGAAGCACATGTTGATTTAATTGATAATGTTGAATTATTTTTTACTGATGACACTAGCTTAGTTATAACCTGTAATGAAGATAGCGATGGCATTAATATTTTAAATGATTTTAATTTGGCAGAAGAAAAAGCCCTATTAAAAGCTGAGTTCGGAGATAAAATAAAAATTATTCCAATTGATGCATCTACTACAAAAATGTGGACGGATGTGATTGGGGAAACTATTCTTTCAATTGATTTAAGTAAAGACGGTGATAATTATATTAATGACGCCATCATTTTGAATTTCGGAATAAAAGAAAAACGAACGATTGGAATTAGCCCAAGCGATGGATTAATAATTGATTATTGGGAGGATTAATCGCTATAAATTGTTCAGATTTAAATTCTAAAGTCCGTATGCATGACAAGGAACAGGCCTTGGATTTAATTTAAAGTTTAAGGTAACACCAAAAAAGAAAAACCAATCTTTTGTATTTGGATTTCCTCGTTGTTCATTAATATTACTTCCTGCATTTTTTGAGCGATCCGAAAATTTATTTGCCAGTGGATTTGAAAAAGGATTAGCTTCCGTGTTAGGATATGTACCACTTACATCATCTAAATAATCAGTAAATATTTTTCTCGGACCCCATTCTAAACCAATACCTACTTTTTTAGAAACATTTATTTTTACGCCAATTCCAAATGGAATTCCTATTTGTGTAAGCCTATATTGTTTGGTTTGCCCTTCTGTTCTTAATGGCTGTAAATCAAACCAATTATTATCCGATTGTGCTCTTGGTTTAAAATTAAAAACATCAAGTCCTAAAAACAAAAACGAAGTAAATTTATATTTATCATTACTGATTCTGTATTCTAAAAAATTAAACTCTGCCACTACATTAAATTCTATAAGGCGGGATTTAAAATTTAAATTTCGTTGCAATTGATCTGCATCTTCGCTTTGTGAATCATCACCCATAATTGACCCAAAGTTAAACCCACCTCTAAATGCATATCGATAATTTGGGGTATAACGATAAAATACGCCAAACGCTGGTTGAGTTAAATTAAAATGTTTTGATGGATTTAAATCTCCAATATAATAAGCACCACCAATTAAAACACCAACTTCATGTTGTCTGAAATTTCGTTTTTTAGTTTGCGATTTAATCGTTCCAAAAAACAAAACTATAATTAATATGGTACTTAATAATTTCATTTGGTATTAAAACGTTAAATATCTGTATTTATTGTGATTTACAGTATTAAAATTTTAGTTTTATTTACTTTTTGTTTCTCCTCGCTTACTATTAAATATAGGCCTGCAGGTAAGTTTTTACAATTTAAATCATAACTGTTTGTTCTAATCGTTTCTGATAAAATAATTTGACCTGAGGAATTAATTAATTTTAGAGTTTTTAAATCATTTGATTCAAAAAGAATAGTGGCATTGTTTTCTATTGGATTTGGAAAAACAGACATGACATCATTTTGATTCGAAATTGTAATATTTGTTGGAAGCATACCACAAGTCATCGCTTTATGCCCGTCTAATTTTCCATAACCCCATCTAAAATTTGGAACAGGCAAACTCACAAATACATCGGTATAAGCACAATTAACAATTGCTTGCTTAATTTGTTGATTTGTTGCCGTTGGATTTTTTTCTAAATACAAAGCTGCTAAACCCGCAACCACAGGGCTTGATGCAGACGTTCCTCCTGCGGTAATATGGTAACCACCTTGAGCAACTACATAAGGTGCACCCGATATTAAACCTGGAATTAAACCCATTGCTGCGCTTGCGAGTATAGTTGCTCCAGTTGCAGAAATGTCTGGTTTTACTTTATTATCTCTTGATGGGCCAACGCTACTACTTGCGGCTATTTCACCAGGCGTTTCGGTTGTTGTTTGCACATTACCATTTACATCTATATAATAATTCCTGTTAACGTAATTTGCCACAGTAATAACCTCGTTGCTACATTGAAAACTACTCACTATTGTTTGGGTAGTATCGGCTATTTTATAGTTGAGTATTTTAGGATAAATCCCAGCGCTTGGCAAACCAGTTGTAACATAATCAAAATTCCATGAGTCAATTCTTCCGCTACCGTTATGTTCTATGCGCCATAAATAATTTAAACTATCTGGTCTAATTGAAATAGTTAACTCGTAAACACCGAACGTATTAATACTTGCTGTACTTTCTACAATTCCAATTCTATTTAATCCATCAAAAATAGTGTCTCGTTTTAAAACCCCTAAGGCGTAATTATATGCTTTGTAACCAATATTGCCAAGGTTTTTAAATGCTAAGTTATTTACCCCAATCGAATATTTTACGTTTTTTATTTGAAGGGTATCAGCATATTCGCTCACATTTATGGTTGGAGTTGATGTCCTAATCCAAGTAAAATTTGTATCTATATTCGTCACTGTATATCCCACATGAAATGGGATAGAACCACCATTTCCAGCTGAAGCCACAAAGCATTTTCCAGCTCCTGTTACCATTCCATCTATTATTTTAGCTTCTAAATCTGTACCATCATGGCTTCCATAATATTCTCCTACACTGGCATTAATCACAAATGGTTTGTTTAATAAACTAGCTTTTGCTACAATGTATTGAACCGCATCAGCAATTGTAAAACCTGGTCTAGTAAAATCTAATGCAACAACAATGATGTCGGCTTTTGGGGCTACCCCAGCGTATTTTCCAATTGCTAATCCGTTACCTGCAGCAATGCCTGAACTTGCTGTTCCATGCCCAAAATGAGCTAGATCATCGTGTGTGCATAGCCCTAAATCAATGTCGCTATTTGTCCACTCTTGTCCATAACCAAAAGCGGTTGGAGTATTAGCAGCCACTGGTTTATTCATATCCCATAAATATTTTATTCTGGAATTTCCACTTGCATCTTTTAAATCGGGATGTGTAAAGTCTGTACCCGAATCTATGATACCAACAATAATATTAGATCCGTCATAGCTTTGTGTTAATGGAGCAAGCCCTAATTTTATAGGATTAATCCTATTTCGCACATCACTTGTATCGTCCATCAGTTTTAAATGATGTTCTGTATACTCAATTCGTAGAATGTTTTTTTGTTCACTTATTTTTTTAATATTTTCTAACGTTGTTGAGATTGAGCATATATTTCCAATTCTATAATGGATTTTATAAACGCCAGTTCCTGAATTAACGATTTCGGAGTTTTGTTTTAGTAGAACTAAAAGATTTATCAAATGACTCGGACTTTTTTCTTCGATTATTTTTATTAATTCGGCATTAAATATCGACTGCGAAAAAGCAGAATAAAAACATAAAAGAAAGGCCAAGTTTGTAAATATCAATTTCATTACAAATAATTTAAACGTTAAGTTATAAAAAATTTCGATATTTACCTAATGCAAAAATTTTGTTTTTTAATAGCTTTCCTTATTTGTTTTATGTTTGTCGGACATTCACAGGATTCTGTTATTTATTCGAGAGATTTCCGGTTATATGAAGGCATTTATATGACTTATCAGGATTTTCGTTATAACTGGCCTATTGATAAAGAAAAAATAATTACAAATTTACCTAAAGACCAGTTAGATTTTTTTAGCAAATTAACTGAATCTGATATCATTGAATATAAAGAAAGGGACGGCTCTCTTACAAAAATCAAAACTGAAAAAATTTGGGGTTACTGCCAAAACAATGTGATATTTATTAATCAAGATAAAAACTTTTTCAGAATTCCTGTTTTTGGAGCAATCAGTAATTTTATTGGTACAGTCGAGGTTTTGAGTTATTCGCCGGGTTATGACCCTTTTATGAATGCTCCAATGAATAGCACAGCTCAAAAAACAAGAGAAATTAGACAATATTTGTTTGATTTTTATTCGGGTGAAGTGGTACAATATAGTATTGAAAAATTGGAAGAGTTTTTAAAACGCGATGATGTTTTATATAAAGAATTTATGGCCTTTAATAAAAAAAAGAAAAAAGAAAATGCGTTTAAATATATGCGCCTTTATAACGAAAAACATCCCGTTTATTTTCCAAAAGAGTAATCTGGTTCAGGTGTTTTTTAATAGCGTTTTATTTAATTATATTATTTCTTTCGCATTAATTCCACTAACTTAGCAAACTTAAAAAACAAAAATTATGTCAGAAATAGGAAGACAAATTATTTACAGTATGGTGAATGTATCAAAAATACATCCACCTCAAAAACAAGTATTAAAAGATATTTATATTTCATTTTACTACGGTGCTAAAATTGGTGTTTTAGGATTAAATGGTTCTGGTAAGTCATCATTATTAAAAATAATGGCTGGCTTAGATAAAGATTATTTAGGTGAAATTCACCAATCCCCTGGATACACAATTGGTTTATTAGAGCAAGAACCAAAGTTAGACGAGAATAAGACAGTTATTGAAGTTGTGCGTGAAGGCGCTCAAAAACATGTGGATATTTTAAATGAATTTGAAGAAGTAAACAATAAGTTTATGGACGAAGAAATTTTAAATGATCCTGATAAAATGGATAAGTTAATTAATCGTCAGGCACAATTGCAAGACTTAATTGACCAACATGATTTGTGGAATTTAGATATGCGTTTAGAGCGCGCCATGGATGCATTGCGTTGTGCTGAAAGCGATACATTAATCAAAGTATTATCTGGTGGAGAAAGAAGACGTGTTGCCTTATGTCGTTTGTTATTACAAGAACCAGATATTTTATTATTAGATGAGCCTACCAATCACTTGGATGCAGAAAGTGTTGATTGGTTAGAAGTTCATTTACAAAACTACAAAGGAACTGTTATTGCTGTAACGCATGATCGATATTTCTTAGATAACGTTGCTGGTTGGATTTTAGAATTAGATCGTGGAGAAGGGATTCCTTGGAAAGGGAATTACTCATCATGGTTAGAGCAA
>JAYVIS010000068.1:0-2467 GCA_043769975.1 Bacteroidota bacterium | reverse complement strand
TTTCACAAAAACAAATGTTGAGGAAACAATTTCAGTATTAAAAGGATGTACTATTTTTATAAACAACATAAAGCCAAATTATTCGCCAAACCAGTTTCCATCGATTACTCATCAAAAATTAAATAAATCAATCAGTAATGCCATATTTTATTGTCAACAAAACAAAGATTACAACACGTTTAATCGCCTCTATTTTATAACAAGGCATATAAACCCAATTTATAAATTACTCACCGAATTTCATAAGTCTGAATTATTTCAATTTACGCCAGTTAATTATGCCATTAATTTAAAATCAGAAAGTCTATTTGAATCCAATAGCTTTAACCTTAACTATTTTTCAGTAAAAGTAAATGATACCATTGGGATTGAAAAACAAAAAGAACTGGGTGAGTTATTATTTTTTGACCCCATTTTATCTGGTAACAATCAAAGAGCTTGCGCATCCTGCCATAAGCCTGAATTAGGCTTTACTGATGGTTTAGAAAAAGCCATTGAGTTTGAAAAGAAAACTAATTTGAGTAGAAATACCCCTACTCTATTAAATACTATTTATCAAAAAAACTTTTTTCATGATGGAAGAGCCAGGCAATTAGAAGAACAAATAAATGATGTGCTTCATAATAAACAAGAAATGAATTCGACTGCGGATGAGATGATTCAAAAATTAAACACTAGCGAAGAATATAAAGCTTTTTTTAAATTGGCATTCGTTGGAACAGCTGATACAAGTATTAGTTATTTTGGAATTTTAAAAGCAATTCATGAATATGAAAAAACGCTTATCTCTACAAACAGTAGATTTGATAACTATTTAAGAGGAAATTATAATCAACTTAATCAGAAAGAAATTAATGGTTATAATCTTTTTTCCGGAAAGGCCTTATGTGGAAGTTGTCATTTTTTTCCACTCTTTAATGGCTTAGTTCCACCAATTTATAGTGATACTGAATATGAAGTTATTGGTGTACCAAAATCGAAAAACAGTATAATGATTGATGAAGATGAAGGAAGACTAAAAGTTACAAAAGCTTATATCCATCAATATGCCTTTAAAACACCAACTGTTCGAAATATTGGATTAACCGCACCATACATGCACAATGGCATTTATAAAACACTAGAAGATGTCATTGTTTTTTATAATAATGGTGGTGGCAAAGGCTTAGGAATAAATATTCCTCACCAAACCTTACCATTTGATTCATTGCATTTAAATAAAAAAGAAATAAATGAGATTAAACTATTTATGCTTTCATTAACCGATACAACAGGCCTTAACAAAAAACCAAAACACCTTCCTCTCTTCAAAGATGAAAAATTGAATAACAGAGTAATTGGTGGTGTTTATTAAATTAATCGAAAAATAATAGCCTTTAGTCTAATAGACATAAAACTAACATTTTAATCACATCCAGATAAGATTGCAAATGCATTTTTGCGGAAAATTAATCCACTACTAATTACAAAAAACAGAACACTTTATGATGAAATCTATATTAATATTAATTTTCGTTGTACTTACAATGACAAATTGTAAAGAAAATAAAAAAGAAAACAATCTCGAAATAGCTGATTTTGTTAGAAGAAATACACTTATTATTAAAGGTTCGGATACTGAATTGGAAATGGTAAAAGATTTAACAAAAGAATACGCCTTTCAAAACTCAGACATTACTGTTGATATATCTGGTGGTGGAAGTCAATTAGGAATAGAAGCCTTAATAAATAATGAAGCTGATATTGCCAATTCTTCAAGACCAATGAAATCTAAAGAAATAAACAGAGCAAAAAAAAATGGAGTTAACCCAATTCCAATCATGTTTTCGGTTGATGCTTTAGCCATCATTACTAATTCTGAATTAGGGGTTGACAGCTTGTCAACGGATGATTTAACTCAAATTTTTTCAGGAAAATTGACAAATTGGAAAGATTTTGGAGGCCCAGATTTAGAAATTACTATTTATGGAAGAGATAGTAACTCAGGAACATCATCCTATATAAAAGATAAATTTATGAGAGGAGATATTGATCCCATGATAACCAAATTAAAAGGAAATTCAGAAATTGTAAGTTCTGTTCAAAAAAACAAAGGCGCCATTGGTTATGTAGGTGTAGGTTTTTTATTGAATGAAAATGGGAAACCTGATGGAAGAGTTTGGGCAATGCCAATATATATAAAAGGTTCCTTAGCTTATTCGCCTTTTGAAATTAATGCCGTAATAAAAGGAGAATATGTTTTAACGAGGCCGTTATATCAATATATTAACGGAAAACCAAGCATGAAAGTTTATGATTTTATCATGTCGGAACTAAATGCTACGGGGCAAAAAATAATTAAAAAGCACGGCTTTTTCCAAATTAATAATTACCAAGCAGAGATAAATAAATTAAATGGTATTTAATTATTCGACACGCTTTATTGTACAACCAATTGATTTTGTTTCTTGAACTTTTGGAGTTTCAT
>JAYVIS010000067.1:0-10421 GCA_043769975.1 Bacteroidota bacterium | reverse complement strand
ACCCAGAAACAGGGAAATATCATGATTATGATTTTACTATTTATGATGCAAAGGCTCATGATAAACCTGATTTTGATGGAATAAAAGTTGTGATTAATATTACAATACCTCAATTTGTAGTGAGATTAGGTTATTATTTTAATAATAAAAAAGATTTTGGAGTAGAAATTAATTATGATCACACTAAGTATGTGGTTAATGATTATCAAAAAGTAAGAGTTAAAGGAAATTTTAATGGGAATTATGTGGATCAAGATACTATTTTGGATCCTCAAAATTTCTTACATTTTGAACATACAGATGGGGCTAATTTTTGGATGTTTAATTTTTTAAAACGATGGAAATTATATGAGCCAAGTAAGAATTTTAACGTTGGTTTTGTTGTAAAACCAGGTGCAGGCTTTGTATATCCTAGAACTGATGTAACGATGTTAGGTACTCGTTTAAACAACAATTGGCATATTGCTGGATGGATTGTTGGTTTAGAAAGTGGCTTTAGAGTTGAATTTTTAAAACATGGCGTTTTTGAATTTGTTGGTAAAGGAGCTTATGCAGATTATAGAAGAGCTTTGGTTTTAGGAAAAGGAAATGGAAGAGCCAATCACCATTTTTTTGCTGCTCAACTTACCATGACTTTAGGCGCTTATTTTTAAGGATTTAAGTATTTTTAATTCAAGTATTTTTTTTCATAAATGAAATTTCACTTTTTCCTTTTTCTTTTTTTATTTACTTTAATAAATAAAGATATTGCCCAAAGCAAAACGCCTTGGATGTTTCGCATGCAAGATAAGTTTGCTAAAAAAAATATGAAAAAGTTCGTGAAATACGATACTCTTATAAAAACGAGTCATGCTGTTTTGCATATTTCTTATAGTAATGATAAAAACAAGCCAACTTTATTATTATTGCATGGTATGGGCGCAAATGCTCGCACAAATTGGTCGAGTCAAATAAAAACATTATCAAAATCGTTTAATTTAATTTTACCAGATTTAATTTATTTTGGTGAGAGTACTTCTGACTCAAAAAATTATTCGGTTGAATTTCAAGTTGAGCAAATACACGAAGCAGTTGAGAAACTTGGCTTTACTGATAAAATAAATGTGATGGGCTTTAGTTATGGTGGTTTAACAGCAGCCGTTTACAATGAATTATTTCAGACTTCTATTAATAAATTAATTATTATGGATGGACCTGTAAAATTTTATACCGCAGAAATGGCTGATAGTATTGCCAATCATTATGGAATAAATGGAATTAATAATATTATTTCTCCAATTACTATTGAAGGATTTGATGCCATGGGGAAAGCTGCCATGTCAAAACATTTCCCATTATCAAAAAAAATAAAAAGGAAAGTGATAAAATATTATTTTTTACCTACAAAAGAAATTAGAGACCTTCAAATGAATTATCTAATTGATCATAAAACAAATTATCAATCTTTAAATTATAATTTAGATAAAACAACAACCTTGTTAATTTGGGGAGCAAAAGATGGCGTTGTTCCTTTAAATGTTGGCATCATTTTAAACAAAGCGTTCCCTAACACAACCAAATTAATTGTGTTTCCAAAAGCAAAACATGATGCACATTTTAGAGATCCTAAAAAAATCAATCAAGCAATTAAAGATTTTATTTTAGAATAATGTTAGTTTGCTGGTAACAAGGTTGCTTTACAGTCACCAAATCCAACTCTTACATGATCTTTTTCGCAATACCCTTTTAAAATGATAGTATCGTTATCATTTACAAATTTACGTTCAGTTCCATCTTTCAAAGTAATTGGTTGAGTTCCTTTCCACGTTAATTCTAAAAAACTTCCGTATTCACTCTTTTTAGGACCGCTTATTGTTCCGCTTGCCATCATATCACCAACATTTATATTGCAGCCATTAACTGTGTGATGTGCTAATTGTTGTTCCATTGTCCAATACATATATTTATAATTTGATGTTGAAACCAAATTATCATCACCATTTTCTGTTATTAAATGGACTTCCAAATTAATATCAATATTTTTCTCGCCTGTGTATTCTAGATATGGCAATACTTTTGGGTCTTGCACATATCCTTTTGTTCTAAATGGTTCTAAAGCATCTAAAGTAACAATCCAAGCAGAAGTAGTTGACGCGAAGTTCTTTCCTAAAAATGGTCCTAATGGAACATATTCCCATGCCTGTATATCACGCGCACTCCAATCATTAAACAACACCATTCCAAAAATATAATCATCAGCATTTTCTGTACTTACGCTTTCTCCCATTTTTGTTGGTTTCCCAATAATAAAAGCTGTTTCTAATTCGATGTCTAATTGTTTGGTTGGTCCAAATACAGGAACTGTAGCATCAGGTGGTTTCATTTGTCCTTTTGGTCGGTGAAATGAGTGACCGCTTACACAAATACTTGATGCTCTTCCATGATAACCAACCGGTATGTGTTTCCAATTTGGTAATAGGGCATTTGCAGGATCTCTGAACATAGTTCCTGTGTTAGTTGCATGATCAATGCTGCTAAAAAAATCAGTGTAATCACCAATTTTTACTGGTAATAACATACAAACTTCTGTTTGTTTTTTGAAAACAGAATTAAACAATGATTTATCAGATTGAAGTTCAGTATTTGAAACTTCTAATAATTCCGACAATCTATTTCTGATTGCTCTAGTTGTATCTTTTCCTAATGAAATAAAATCATTTAGAGTTGATTGATTAAATATATCTGTTGGTATGGCTAATGTTTTAAAAAAACCATTATTATTTAATTCAGCCAAATCAACTATATATTCGCCAAGTGCAGAGCAACAACGGTGTTTTGTTATTTTATCAGAGTAAATACCAAAGGGTAAATTTTGGATTGAAAAATCAGAATTTGTAGTAACGGGAATCCATGATTTTAGAGATGGATTATTGGCTTTTATAGTCATAATAGGTATAGTTAAATAATCAAAACAAAGTAGTATTTTAATATGTAATTATAATCAAAATTATACATTTGTAGGATGAACTTTAATAAATTTATTCTAATTTTTTTAGTACTATTTTCAACTATGCTGAATTCACAAAATTTTAATGATTTTTCATTTGTTTTAAATGAAAAAGCAATCAATAAGGTTTTTACCGCTGTAGGTGAAATAAGTGGAAGAAATGAATTTGAGGTATTATTGATCAAAGGACATTATAACTGGACTATGGTTAACCCGAAAATTAATTTAAATCCAGATAGTAGTGATTTTACCTGTGATGCAAAGGTTGACGTAGGACCATTTAACTACAAAACACAAGTTTTGGGGAATGTAAAAATTGATTATAACAACAAAACAAATTTAATCAGTATAAAAATTACAAGAGCTATTTTTGAATTATATACGGTTATTTTGAGTAAAAAAATTCATATTAAAGATATTCATTTAGAAGATTATTTTAAAGATCCATTTGTTTTTGAAGGACCAAAAAGCTTTGCAACCGATATGAGTTTTACGATGCCTGATAGCACCGTGAAAAAAATTTACGTTATGCCAACTCAATGTATTATGAAAGTGGTAAAACAAGCTATTGTTACCTCATGCGAAATTGCGGCAAGTGATAAGCCTTTTTCAATGCCAATTAAATTAGCACCTCCAATCCAAAATGGTGCTAAACCAAAAGATACCACCACAAAAAAATAGATGAAAGAATTTGTAAAGCATAATTATATTTTCGTTTCAATTTATATTTTATTGTTGTTTAAAATTGGTACCATCCTATTGCATCATGGTAAAGTTCAAATTCACCAATCTATTAATTCATTTGTGAGTAATGAATATTTTGACATTTTTTTTAAATTAATAACTCATTTAGGAGATGGTATTTTTGCTATTTTGATTGTTGTAATAGTTTTATTTTTTAATGTTAAAAAATCTGTTTACGTTTTATTATCCTATGTATTTGCATCCTTAATTTCTACAATTATTAAAAATTATATTTATGTTAATACGTGTAGGCCTTCATTTGCTTTTCAATATTTTGTGAGAGAACCATTAAAACTAGTGGAAGGTGTTGAAATGAATATTTTTAATTCTTTTCCTAGTGGTCATTCAACTACTGCTTTTGCTGTTTTTATTAGTTTAATGTTTTTAAGTAAAAACTTTTTCATTAAATTTTTATGCTTATTGTTAGCTTGTTTGGCCGCATATAGTCGAACGTATTTATCTCAGCATTGGCTAGTGGATATTTACTTTGGGTCAATTATTGGATTTAGTTTTTCAGTTTTATTTTATTTTATTTTTTATAAAAAAAGCTATTTCCAATCTTATGAAACTGGAATTTTAAATATTCTCAAAAAACAATAAATGTTTAAAGTATTAAATACAGATTTTAAAGCCTATTCGTTTATCGTTTTGGTTGGAGCTTTGTTGTTTATACCTTTTATTGGCAATATGCCATTATTTGATTGGGATGAAATAAATTTCGCTGAATGTGCTCGAGAAATGTTAGTCTCAAATAATTATTCAGATGTTCAATTGTATTTTCAACCATTTTGGGAAAAGCCCCCATTATTTATTTGGTTACAAGCAATGAGCATGAATATTTTTGGAGTTAGCGAATTTTCAGCACGTTTACCAAATGCATTATGTGGTATACTTACTTTAATTGTTTTATATAAAATTGGTAAGTTAGTGAATGGTAATAAATTTGGTTTGACTTGGGTTTTTATTTATGCCTCAACGTTATTGCCTCATTTGTTTTTTAAAAGTGGAATTATCGATCCATGGTTTAATTTATTTATTTTTTTATCAGTATTTAATTTAATTCAACATACAAATAACCCAGTAGGAAGCTTTGGTTATAAAACAGCTATTTTTGCTGGTTTTTTTTTAGGATTAGCATTATTAACCAAAGGACCAGCAGCATTATTATTAGTAGGATTAACAGTTGCTGCATTTTTCATAATTAATCGTTTTAAGAAAATTTCAAAATTTAAGTTTTTATTAACGTTTACTCTATCGTTTTTATTAACTGGCTTAAGTTGGTTTATCATCGAATTAATTAAAGGAAATGGTCATGTTATTTATGAATTTATTGAATATCAAATTAGATTATTTAAAACAGAGGACAGCGACCATGGTGGACCATTTATTTACCATTTTGTGGTTTTATTACTGGGATGTTTTCCATCCTCTGTTTTTATGTTGTTAGCATTAAAAAAACAAAATTCGGATACTCCCTATCAAAAACATTTTAAACTTTGGATGCTTATTTTGTTTTGGGTTGTGTTAATTTTATTTTCAATCGTACAAACAAAAATTGTACATTATTCTTCTTTATGTTATTTTCCTTTAACTTATTTAGCAGCTTATTCAATAACCAAATTATTTAACAGAACGGTTGAATGGAATAGGTTAGTAATTGCACTAGCAATCATTGTTACAATTGTTTTAGGAACTGCTTTTATTAGTATTGGTTTATTTCCATTTCTAAAAGATTATATCATCAACAGTAATTTAATTGATGATG
Source organism: Bacteroidota bacterium (assembly GCA_043769975.1). GTDB lineage: Bacteria > Bacteroidota > Bacteroidia > B-17B0 > Aurantibacillaceae > UBA4416. Next base: position 4,926 of record JAYVIS010000067.1, on the reverse strand, counting down.
TTTTTGCGGTCGAAAATTTGAAAGCAGAGGTAAAATGGAACGGATTTGAATGGTTAATTGGTTTGTTTTTCACTTCACTAAGTTTGTTCAGTATTTATAAAATTATGGCAAAAAAATTCAATTACATTTACGTCCTGTTTTTGTGTTCATTACTATCAGTGTATAGTTTAATAATGGTAATTGCACCAAAAATTGAACAATACTCTCAACATTCATCTATTAAGTTTTATAAAATGTGCGCTAAAAACAAGTATTATGTTGAGTCAATTGGTTATAAAAGTTATGCTACTTTATTTTATGGACAATTTCAACCTTCCTATCGTGTTGATCCACAATTATTAGAGTATATCAAGTCTAAAGAGTCTGAATATAAGTCGAAAGGACTAGACATTAGTGTATCATTTTCTTCAGTTTTCACTAATTATTTATTAGAAGGAAATATTTCTAAGCCAGCTTGCTTTGTATCAAAAATTAATGAGCTTGAAATTATTACAAAAAATCATCCTAGTGTAAAACTCCTATTTAAGGAAAATGGATTTTGTTTTTTTATGAGATTACCAAATAAAAATTAATTTATTAAAATATAATTTTTTAAATAATTTACGCGCCATGCTTTGTTTGCTTCTGCATTCAGTTTTTCCAGCACAGGCCTGTTATCTGTATTTATAGTTTCTGAATCTATAGGTCCAGTAGGAGTGTATTCATTAATTAATGTATCCTTTATTTGGTTAGTGCTTGCAAGTATTAAAAGATTTCTGTAATTCTCATCATCGTTTGTTGAACAAATTTTTATGTGAAAGTTGCATTTTTTTAATGTTGCGATTAAGCAGCGAGAACCCAAACCTTTTTCTCCTTCTAAATAACCATGATTATTAATTATAATGACTCCATTTTTAGTAAGCATACCTTTTAACGTATTTAAACTTTCCAAGGTTAACACATGTGATGGTTGTTCTTCTGCTTTATATAAATCTATTATTACTAAGTCATATTTAGTAGTACAGGTATTAATATATAATCTTGCGTCAGAACAAATTGTTTTGACAGAACTATCTAAATAAAAATAGTTTTTGGCTATTTCTATTATTCGATTGTCAAATTCTATTCCTGTAACGCTATATCCTTTTTTGACTAATATATTTGAACTTAAGCCTCCACCAAGTCCTAACACCAGTGCTTTTCCTTTTTGGAAATAGTTAAGATTGTTTTCGAAAATAGAAATATAGTTTGATTTATTTTGTTTGGTATTCAAATCCATTTCTGATTGAATAATATTGTTGAATAACAATATTCTGGATGTCTGGTTAGAATTTAGATTCTCATCTTTCACTTCAATTTTCCCAAGAATACCATCAGTTTTATAAATGCAATTTTTGCTTTTAGGTAGGGTGTTTAAGCTTACCAAACACACTGATAAAATTGTAATTAAACTTATTGAGATTTGCTTATTACTTTTTTTTTTAACCAATAGTAAACTCACTAAAGCAAGTAAAAGTGAAAAGCCTACTAAGGTAAAGGAAATTCCCACAGTTGGAATAAAATAAAATCCACATAAAAAAGTAGATAAGATACCACCAACCGTTGATATGGAATAAATTTTTCCGCTGTTTAAACCACTTTCATTCGAATTACTTGTTAGTAAAGAAATTAAGAGGGGAGAAGTTGTTCCCATTAAAAGCATTGCTGGAAAAATGATGAGGATCGCACTTAAAATGACAGCTGATATTAATGGTATGTTATATGCAATTACAAAAATGAATTTAGACAAATAAGGCATGAGGGCTAAAAAACAAAACGCACCTAATAGAAGGTAAAATAAGATGTATTGTTTATTTTCTTTTTGACTTAATCTTCCACCAATAAAATAACCACTTGCTAGGCCTCCTAATGTAATTGCCATTACCGAACTCCAAACATATAAACTACTTCCAAAAAATGGGGCTAATAATTTTGCACCACAAATTTCGGCAGCCATTACAGCGGCTCCTTCGCAAAATGAAATTAGAAAAAGCTTATTTTTAAATTTCATCCTGGATTAACTAAATATACATATTGGTGTCATCTCCTGATGATGAACTATATCCAAGACGCTTACCAGTTCTTAAATTAACACTACTTACTTTTTCTTGAATTTCACTAACCGTTACTACTTTCACTGTTTCAATTGGTGGTGTAAATAAATCGAAAGAAATAGCAAATATGATAAGTTCATTTATCACTTCTGTTAATATTTCTTTAGTTACTGGCTCAAACGAAAACATAGAGTATTTTATGCCAATTGGCCCTTTTGCTTCAATAAAAAAATGATTTTCTCTATTAATAAAAATTCGACAAACTAAATATCCTAAATCTTCTAAACGATTATATTTAATAGAATCTGCTAAAAAATTATAAACGTTAATTATGCCACAATATGAATTGTATTCATTTTGTTTGACATAACTTGTTTTAAACATCGGATGAGTTTTTTCAAAATCAAAAACATTTGAATGCATAAAAAACTCTAACATATCACCCGCTACTTTTAGTTGGGTAGTTTGTTTGCTAGTTGCAGTAACTTCAATACTAATTCGTTTATCAATTTCCTTTACTTCTGAAATCAACGTATTTGATACCTCAGAAATACATTCTTTTAAAAGTTCAAACGTGGCAATGGTGTTTTTAAATACATCTTGTTTCATAACCGATTTTTCGGTTAATAATTTCACAATTTTGTTTTTTTGAATTTCAGTTGGTTGGTCCATTTTGTTATTTATAAAGAGTTGTATTTAAAGCTTCGTACAAGGTACGGTGTATTTTCCCTCTAATCCCTAATTTTGCTAATTTATTTTCATCTGCACTTGGAAATACCCGGTTTGATAAAAATACAAATACTAATCCATTTGCAGGATCTGCCCAAGCAAATGTACCCGTAAAGCCACTGTGCCCAAAACTTTGTAAGCTACAAGAGCTTGTTACTGGGCTTTCCTTTTTGTCGTCAAATTCAGGTTTATCAAAACATAAGCCTCTTCTATTATTTGGAAACTGAGAACTTGTAAATTGTCTAATCACATTGCTATCTAGCAAATGATTTCCTGCATATTCGCCTTTATTTAGGAGCATTTGCATAATAATGGCTACATCATTTGCATTCCCAAATAAACCAGCATGGCCTGCAACTCCACCTAATAAAGCAGCACCTTGATCGTGCACATAACCTCTCAGTTGTTGTTTTCTGAAATTTTTATCAAGTTCGGTTGGTGCAATTTGGTTTGCTGGGTATTTAGTTAAGGGTAAATACATTAATCCTAAATTCATTGGTTTATAAAATTGATTATAAACGTAATTGTTTAAAGTTGTTTTGGATAAACGCTCTATTAATATTTTAGAAAAATAATAACCTACATCACTGTAAACATATTTTCCAGTTTCTTCGATTTTACTATTTAATATTTGTTTGTAAATGGAATCATTAAAATCTTTAACCACATATAAATTTTTTGCAACTTGTGTAGGGAATTTTTCTGTTTGCATGTCACTGTAAAACCCTTCTTTATAATTGTGTTGCTTATCTATGGTATAATGCCAAAAAGGAATCCATGCTGATAAACCAGATTGATGAGTTAATATATCTTTATAATGTAATTCAGCTTTATTCGAATTTTTAACTTCAGGGAAATAATAACTTAAATGGTTATTATAATCAAACGCTTTACTCTCATTTAATTTCATTAAGGCTAACGAGGATGATAAAATTTTAGTTAAGGATGCTAAATCATAAATAGTTTGATCATTTACTTTCTCTGAATTAGATTCATACGTTTGTCTACCAAAATTTTTCTGATAAAATACCTTTCCATCTTTTAATGCAATAATTTGACAGCCCGGATAAGCCATTTCTTTAATTCCCATTTTTGCAATTGAATCTACTTCTCTAAGTTTATGATTGTAAATGCCTAATTGTTCAGGAATGACATATTGTATTCTTGTTCTGTGATTAATCTCTAAACCAGTTTCTAATTTAAATAGAGAAGTTGTTACTGGTAATTTTCCATCAACCGTTATTGCTCCAACAATTGCATCAGCGGCTGCTTTCTGACTAAACCGATTGTTTTCATATAATAACAAAACTGCTTTTGATTTTTCTAAATCTTTTAATTTATTAATTAAATAGGGATTAGAATACAAACATGTAATGGTAGGTTTTGCAGTAATGATTTGACTAATTAATTCAATGCTTTGAGCCGAACAGCTGAAATCATTTTTAGGATAATAAGACGTTTTATTTAATTCTAAAATAACTAAATCATAGTTTTTTATTTTCTCGAGGAGTGTATCTCTATCTTTTTGTGGAGCGTCGTGTTCGATTCCTATATAACTTGTGTTTGCATATTTTTTTATAGTGCTCGTGAAATCGTTTTCTGCTTTTTCTCCAACAGAAATTATGATAGTTTTTAAACTATCTAATCTCTTTAAAGGCAAAATCGTATTTTCATTTTTTAAAAGGGTAACAGATGCTTCAGCTAGCTTGGTATTTATAACATCAGATTGCTTGGTGTTTAATTCGGCATACAAGTTTTTTGTTTTAATAAATTGTGATTTATCTAAACCACACCAAAATTTAGCTTTCAATATTTTTTTACAACGTAAACCTATTTCTTCTTCTGTAATTTCTCCACGCGCAACCGATAATTTAATTTGTTCAATTGCTTTTGGTACGTTTTCCGCAAATAATAAAACATCATTACCTGCTAATAGTGCTTTAACATCCACCATTCCAGGCTCATAATAACTTGATACGCCTTTCATGTTTAAGGCGTCTGTAAAAATCAAGCCTTTAAATTCCATTTTTTGTTTTAATAAATCGGTGACAATTTTTGGCGATAGAGTAGAGGCTGTGTTTTTTGTTGTATCATAACTAGGCACAAATAAATGAGCCACCATAAT
>JAYVIS010000066.1:0-3745 GCA_043769975.1 Bacteroidota bacterium | reverse complement strand
CGATTTAATTCAGTTAACACTTCGTTAGGTATTGATATATTTTTAACATAAAAAATTTCATTCAATAGCATGCTTCCTATCACACTCATAATTGCTCCTGGAACGCCATGCCCTGTACAATCTGCAATTGCAACTAACGAAAACGGTTCCGTTTTCGCTACCCAATAAAAATCTCCACTTACAACATCTTTAGGAGAGATGAAAAAATCATAATTTTTAAAACAATCACTTAATTCCTTTTTTTGAGGTGTTGTAGCTGTCTGAATTCCTTTAGCATAATTAATACTATCATTAATTTCATTGCTTTTTAAATCAACAATACTTTTTTGAAACTCTATCTCTCTTTTTTGCTTTAATAGCAGAAGATTAGCTTTCTTCTTTAAATTATAGTTTTTTATAAAAAAAATCAAGAAAACACAAATTACTAAAAAGCCTAGAAATAAGTAATTTCGTTGGATTTTTTGTTTTTCAATTTCTGCTTGGCTTAAACTTTCTTTCGCTTTAGTCTCACTTTCAATTTTCTTTTGAATGTTTTCAAAATCATAATTCAACTTTAATTCCGTTTGTTTTTTTGTTTCTGCCAAATTAATAGAAGAATCAGACCATGCTTTATACAAAACAAAATTATCATAAGCTTCTTTAAATTGATTCTGTTCCTTATATATTAACGACTGACTAAAATATATATTTGCGATAGTTGATTTTGAAATAATTGGATGAATATATTTCAAACTCATATTATAAAATTTTAAGGCCTCTTTATATTTTTTTTGACTTAAATACAACCTTCCTAAATATGTATACACTAAGTTAATTCTTATTGTATCATTCTGTTTCAGGGCTAATTCAATAGATTTAAAAAGATTTAATTCAGCGCTTTTATAATCACCATTATCACTATTAAAAGTTGCTAAATTTGAATAATCAAAAATAAGTCCCATTTCATCATTTCTCTTTAAATGGATTTTTAATGTATTCTCCAAATAATATCTAGCGCTATCAATATTTTTAATTGCTTGAAACATTTTACCAAGCTTATAATAAACAATAGCTTTATCTGATTCATTATTTTCTGATTGATTAATAATCAATGCTTTTCGGTAAAATACAGTTGCCTTTGCAACATCATTGGTTCTTTCATACAAAGAGCCTAAATTTATACAAATTGTAAATAATGATGATGAATCCTTAATATCTTCAGCGATTTTAATAGCATAAAGCATTTGTTGCAATGCATCAGTAATTTTATTCAATTTTTTCAAGTGAATGCCTAATGACACATGCGCTAAAAGCAAATCTTTTTTAATTTTAGTAGTTTTGCTGATTTCTACCGCATTATAAAAATATTCAAGCGCTAATTTGTCTTTATTAGAATACCCATGTATCGTCCCCTTCAAAACCAAAGCGTTTGACTCATCGCTTTTATTATTAGAATTTATTGCTATTTCAAGAGCTTTATTTGAATAAATTAATGCTTCATTAAACTTTTTTTCTTTTTTAAAAATTAATGCCTTATTATAATAACCACCATATTGATATTGATAAAAAGGAGTTTGATTTGATATAAGCAAAGATTTATCATTAAATATTTTAGCTGAATCTAATTTTTTTTTTATGTAAATTTTAGTCAAAGAATTAAGAATGTTAATTTTTTGAGTATCAACTTTTGATGTATTTAATTTTCTAAAAAGGTCTTGAGGAGTTTGAGAAATACAACTAAATTTGATTAGAATAAATAGTATAAAAAATAATAATCTCATTGTAATATAAAATGCTAGTCAATAGCCACTAATATAGCTAGAATTATCGATTTCTAAAACATTGTTTTTGCATTAAAAATAGTAAATTAGCCCATTAAATAATTAAATAATAATAGCATTGACTTTCAACGACTTTAATTTCGACACCACATTACTTGATGGATTGCAATCCATGGGATTTAAACAACCTACGCCAATTCAACAAGAAGCAATTCCTGTGATACAATCAGGCAAAGATTTAATTGCTTGCGCCCAAACAGGAACTGGAAAAACTGCAGCGTTTGTTCTCCCTATTTTAGATAAAATAATTAAAACTAATAAACGCCATTTAAATACATTAATTATAGCACCAACTCGCGAATTGGTTTTGCAAATTGACCAGCAAATTGAAGGTATCGCTTACTTTTGTGGCGTAAGTTCAATCGCTATTTATGGTGGTGGAGATGGTGTAGTTTGGGAACGTCAAGCTAAATCATTAAGAGAAGGAGTTGATATTGTGATTGCAACACCAGGAAGATTAATAGCATTGCTACAACAAGGTGATGTGAAATTTGATACGATTGAACATTTAATTTTGGATGAAGCAGATCGTATGTTAGACATGGGATTTGCAGATGATATTAAAACCATTTTAAAATATATTCCAGAAAAGCGTCAAACCGTTATGTTTTCGGCTACGATGGCTCCAAAAATCAGAAATTTAGCAAAAGCTTTACTAACTGAACCTGAACAAATTAATATTGCAATCTCTAAACCAGCTGCAGGCATTGTTCAGCAAGCTTATGTGGTTTATGAAAATCAAAAAGAAAATTTATTAAAGGAAATTTTAAAAAACGAAGACTTTAATTCTGTCATTGTATTTTCTTCGACAAAAGAAAAAGTAAAAGATTTATACCAAACATTTAGCCGATTAAAATACTCGGTGAAAGGTTTTTCTTCTGATTTAGAACAAACAGAGCGTGAAGAAATAATGCGTGACTTTAAGGCAAAGCGTTTGCGCATTTTAATTGGAACTGATATTTTATCTCGCGGCATTGATGTTGACGGGATTTCATTAGTTGTAAATTTTGATGCTCCGCCTGATCCAGAAGATTATATTCATCGTATTGGAAGAACGGCTCGTGCTGAAAAAGCGGGTGTTGCCATAACTTTTATTAATGAAAAAGACCAGCCTCGTTTTGCTTCAATTGAAGCTTTAATGGGAATGGATGTTATGAAAATGGAAATTCCTGAAGCCTTTGGAAAAGGTCCTGAATATAACCCTGAAGCTAATAAAAAGAAATTTGATAAGCCTCGTCCTTCAAACAATCATTCAAAACCAGGAGGAAATAAAAAACCATTTCACGGGCCTAAAAAATAAAACAAAGTGCCTTCTAAGATCATAATAGATGAACACTATTTTTTGGAAGAAGTATCTCCTTCTCATTTAAAAGATATTACGATACATCTCAATAATCCTTCTATTGAAAAGTATATGCTTAAACTTCCTTCACCCTATTTATTATCTGATTCAGAAGCTTTTTATACTATTTGCAAAAAGATAAATAAAGAGCATGGTAAAATTATGCATTACCATATTTTAAATTCTAATCAGGAAGCCATTGGAGGAATGGGATTAAGAGCAAAATATGGAGTTAATTCAAATTGTGACGAAATTGGATATTGGTTAGCTGAACCATACTGGAATAAAGGAATAATGACTAAAGTATTATTCGTATTTACAGACTTTTTAAACAAAACACATCGTCTAAATCGCATAGAGGCAGTAGTTTTTAAAGGTAATGAAGGATCTATGAAAACCTTGTTAAAAAATGACTTTAAAAACGAAGGTCTAATTAAAGGAGGATTATTAAAAAAAGACAAAAAAATTGAAGCTTACTTATTTTCAAAATTGTATATTTAAATTTTAAAATAAATGGATACGACATTAGCTCCGATGGGCCAAACAAAAATAAATGATATGAACTCGAAATTATCTTTACTAG
>JAYVIS010000065.1:0-5895 GCA_043769975.1 Bacteroidota bacterium | reverse complement strand
ATCAATTCGTATAACATTGGTTACTCCTTTTACTTTTTTCATGCTTTCTATTAAATGATTTAAATGTTTGGCGTCATGAACAAAAACCATAATTGTTCCTTCAAATATACCATCTTCTGTGTCAAATTTAATAGATCGCATATTAATGTTTAACTGGCTTGAAATTACTTTTGTAATATTATTAACGAGTCCCATTTCATCGGTACCCATAATTTTTATACCAGCCAAAAACGATATTAAATGATCATTATTCCATTTGGCTTTAACAACTCTGTAAGCATAATTAGAAAGTAATTTAACTGCATTTGGACAATTTACACGATGAATTTTAATTCCTTCATTTACAGTAACAAAACCAAAAACATCATCACCAGGTATTGGTGAGCAACATGCAGAAAGACCATAATCTAACTTTTGCATATCATCTCCAATTACTAACATGTCAGAACTACCTCTAACTGTTGTTACTAATTCTTCAATTTTATTCTCTTTCTTCTTTGGCTTGTATTTTTCGGGGTGAAGTTTAAAATCAACAAATTCTTTAATTTCTTTAATATCAACATTCCCTAATGCGGTTCTGTAAAAAAGTTCGGATGAAGATGGTAACTTCAAAAACGTAACAAATTCATTAACGTTTTGAAGCGTATAATCTAATTTACATTTATAAAATTTCTTCTCTAAAATTCCCTTTCCATCTTCAGAAGTACGCCTTCTGTTTTCTTTTAAAGCACTTTTTATTTTTGATTTTGCCCGAGCTGTAACAACATAATTAATCCAATCATCCTTAGGAACTTGTTTGGATGATGTTAATATTTCGACTTGCTCTCCACTTTTTAATTGATAACTTAATGGAACTAGTTTATGATTAACTTTGGCTCCAATACACTGTTCACCAACTTTAGTATGAATTTCAAAGGCAAAATCTAATGCTGTGGCTGTTGACGGTAAATTTTTCATTTCACCTTTTGGTGTAAATACAAAAATCTCGTCAGCAAATAAATTGAGTTTAAAATCGTCAATAAATTCGAGTGCATTTGGATCAGGATTATCCAACATTTCTCTAATACGACGTAACCATATTTCTAGATTATTTTCTTTTTCTACTGCAGCCTCTTTGTATTTCCAGTGCGCAGCGTAACCCATTTCCGCAAGTTCGTCCATACGAGTTGTTCGTATTTGAACTTCCACCCACTTACCTTCGGGGCCCATTACAGTTGTATGCAAACTTTCGTAGCCATTACTTTTAGGAGTAGAAATCCAATCGCGTAAACGATCAGGGTTTGGGTGATAAAAATCGGTTATGATTGAATATATCTTCCAACAATCTGCCTTTTCAGTTTCTAAAGGTGAATCAATTACAATTCGAATAGCAAACAAGTCATATATTTCTTCAAATAAAACTCCTTTGTTTTTTATTTTATTGTAAATAGAATAAATTGATTTTGGGCGACCAAATATTTTAAATTTAAAACCTTGTTCCTTCAAAATATCATTGATAGGATCAATAAAGTTTTTAATGAATTTTTTTCGAACTGGTTCTGTTTCAGCTAATTTTTTAGTTACCTCATTAAACCAATCTTCGTCTGTATATTTTAATCCTAAATCTTCAAGTTCTGATTTAATAGTATTTAATCCTAAACGATGAGCTAATGGAGCATATAAATACAAAGTCTCACCTGCAATTTTCATCTGCTTATCACGCTTCATGTGATCAAGCGTGCGCATATTATGCAACCTATCAGCTAATTTTATTAAGATAACACGAACATCTTCAGAAAGGGTCAGCAACATTTTTCTAAAATTCTCTGCTTGTATCGAAGAAGTTTGATCAAATACACCAGAAATTTTTGTAAGTCCATCAATAATTTGACAAACTTTATCACCAAACATCCCTTTGATGTCATCAAGCGTCATATCTGTATCTTCAACCGTATCATGCAGTAATGCACAAACAATTGCAGTTGTTCCTAATCCAATTTCTTCAGCACATATTTGGGCAACAGCAATTGGATGATAAATATAGGGCTCACCAGATTTGCGACGCATTTCTTTATGAGCATTAACCGAAACCTCAAATGCTTTACGAATAATTTCTTTATCACCTGGTTCAAGGCGACGCTTACAAGCGTTTATTAAATTTTTGTACCTACTTAAAATTTCTTTTTTTTCAGCAACTAAATCAATTTCCATAGTATTGTTCTGTGTATGCAATGTAAGATTTATAATTCGAAAAGTAAATAGGAGTTTGATATAAGTTGTTGGTAGCTAGTTGTGAATAGTAAAGAATAAAACTTACTTTTGAATGCAATGAAAGTAATGCTATACATCTATTATTTTTTTCGATCAATTTGGTTTAGAGGCCCTATTAATACCTTTAAATTATTGACTTTTGAAGGTAAATATGAAAAACACCTTGGTATAAAAACACATTCCATTGTTAATTTAGATAAGTTGACTTTAGCAGGGATGGCATCAGAAGAGAACCATCATTACCAAGGAGCCAGTTATTATATTTTGTTTAAAGTTTTTAATTTATTACCAACTCAATTAAAAAGTAAACCGTTAATTGATTATGGTTGTGGAAAAGGCAGAGCTTTATTTGTTGCTGAACAATGTGGGTTTACAAATTTAATTGGAGTTGACATTGCAAAAGAATTAATTGAAGATGCTAAAGCAAATCAATTGATTTATTCAAAAATGTATAAAGACAGTAAGTTTAATTTTTTGTTTGAAGATGCCACAAAATATGTAATACCATCAGATGCCGAAGTTTTTTATTTCTTTAATCCATTTGGGGCAACAATCATCCAAAGCGTACTAAATAATATTAAGGAGAGTTTAATACAAAATCCAAGAACTATCTATTGTATATATTTAAATCCAAAATATAAAGAAGTATTTGAGACTAATGGATTTAAAGTGTTCACAACCATTAAAAGTTGGAGATATATCGAAGGGATTATTTATGAAATGAATTAAACTATTTATTTTTAAGTTCTTTTATTTCCTTTTCCAATTCTAAATATTTCTTTTTTAATTCGTCAATCATTTTTTGTTGTTCCTTAACAGCTTCTATTAAAATTGGTGCCATTCGAGAATAATCAATCGATTTATAACCAGTTTTTTCATCTGTAAAAACTATTGTTGGCACTACATCTTCAACTTCTTGAGCAATAAATCCTATATCCTTCAAGCCAGATGATTTCCAATTATAAGTAACACCTCTCAATGATTGAACCATTCCTATTGCATTTGTTATTTGAAGAATATTATCTTTATATCTTCTATCCGAAAAAACAGTCCAAGCATTTCCAATTGAATTAGAACCGTCACCTGAAACGCCTACTGTTAATCTAGGACCACTAGATGCAAATCCAGTACCTATATAACAATTTGCACCATTTAATTTAAAATCAGAAGGACCTCCTCCATATTGAATATTAAAGCCACCATTATTAACAAATATTTGATAAGTGTATGGAAGAGCAGTTAATTGATCCTTTATAAATATTTTTCCAGCCGCCCCTGAAATCCTTGCTTCACCAACAACTTCAAAAAGAGCTTGTGGCGTGTATGTTCCAACCCCTACTCTAAGGTTAGCCAAATCAGTTGTTAAAACTTGATTTCCATTTCCAAGAAAATTAAAGCGGTCATTCACATCATCATATTGAAGACCATAATTAGGATAAGCAGCACTATGAGAAATTACCATTCGAGTTGTGTTAGTGGTTCCACTAGCAAACATTTGAATCATAGGTTTTGGAGCTGCACCAGTAGCAGGAAAAGTAATTGAGGCTTGGTCGTCTAAAAAATTCATACTTCCATTTGTTGAAGTAATATTGAATTTTTCGATAACACCGTTTCCAGTTGCGAATATATTTGATGGAGCATTTACTCCAATACCAACATTACCAGTTCCACTTTTAATTACCATCCGACTTAAATTGTTGGTTCTGAAATTAAAATCAACTGCATCTGTAGAACCTATAAAATTTAAAGCGGCAGCTGTACCAGCGTTTCCATTTGTTGACCAAAAACCATTAATTGGATTTGATAAATTAATTGTATTTGAACCAACAGTTAATGTTCCGTTTGTTAAACCTAAAGTTGGCGATGGTACTGAAACGGTAGATGAATTTAAACCATTGGTAATAACTAAATTATTTGTAGTACTTGGATTTGTTATGCTATAACTTGGTGAGGAAACAGTGTAAGTTGTACCTAACTGATTTAAGATAATATTGTTTCCATTAATAATAGTTGTAGTTGGAGTAATTAAAGTTGTTGGCGTCCAAATACTACCTATATATTGTAAAACTTGACCAGGAGTTGGATTTATTGCTGAAATAGGTTCACCTTGCATACTTACAACAGTAGTACTGTTAACAGGGCCAATAGCATCACCAGTAAGGGTTGGATTAAAATTTAAGGTTGACGAATTAATTCCATTATTAATTACCAAATTATTTCCAATTGGATTGGTAATAGAATAACTTGGTGCTCCAATTGTATACGAAGGTGATGCTCCGGTAATTAAAACATTATTATTTGGAAATACTCTTGGTGTTATGGTTGTTGAAGCGCCCGGACTTGGAAGAACTACTGTATTTCCATTACTAATACTTAAAGATGTACCAGCCAAAGAAAGTGTAGAAGTTGACGAAACAGAATAGTTTGGATAAGACCCTCCAATAGACACATTTGAATTACCTGGAACTAAAGTAACAGTTTGATTTGGAGAAGTGTTTGAAATAATAGTGCCTGAAGTAATTGATATTCCAGATCCATTTGTATATGTAGTTCCTGTATTTAAAGTTACAGAATTTGTTGAAGGACCTAACGAAAGCACACTACCTGATAAATTTAAAGGTGGAGTTGAAGAAAATAAGGCGTAAGGCACACTCATAAATAATTGCTTTGTGCCAACTAAATTTGAGTTTATATATACTTCATAAGCTATTCCATTAACCCAGTTTATTGAATTAAATGTACCAGTAACAGGAGTACCTTGTCCAATAATTAAATTTGCCATTCCAAATGAATTTGTAATTACATTATGGTTTTCAAAATAAACTAACGGGCCTGATAAACCATTATAAAGTTTAAATTCAACTAAAACAGCAGTTGAAGGAAGGATTGCACCTCCAGAATTTCTAATAATTGATTGATAATTGATTCCTTGAGGAGATTGCGCGTAAATAGTTGTTAAAACAAATACCAGAATTACTGTTATTATTTTTTTCATTTTAATAGTATTAATTGTACTACTAATTTAAAAAAAAATACAATACTATACTGTTAAAACTAATCTTTATTGGTAAAAAAACAGATTAGAAATACTTACTTGAGAATATCCTTAATATTTGGACGGAAGTATAAATTACTCTTTAAAATTTTCCCATCCTCTCTAAAAATGGGGTTTCCATCTTCATCAAGCTTACTTAGGTTGCTTAATTGAATTTCATTAAATACTTCTTCAATTTTATGCTGTAAGCCATGTTTACATATCGTTCCAAATAAGATATATAATTGGTCGCCAATAGCATCAGCGATTTCCACCAAATCTCCATTTTGGCATGCCTCTAGGTATTCGTCGTTTTCCTCTTTAATAAGGTTATAACGAAGGGTGTAATCTTTTTCATCAATAAGGGTTGGCTCGTTAGCATTACCAATTTTAAAAGTTTCATGAAAATGATGGACATCCATTATTTTATCAAACAAAGGTTTTTTCGTTCCCATTATTTCTTAACTTTTTTATTATTGTATTCTTCGTTAATTCCTTTTAAAATATCATTAGTAATATCTAATTTAGGATTTACCAATAAAATAGTAGGCAACATATCAGAATAAGATAAAACATAATCAAACTTTCCGTTGTTATATTTTGCCAAAAAA
>JAYVIS010000064.1:0-6527 GCA_043769975.1 Bacteroidota bacterium | reverse complement strand
GGATCAGAAAAAGGCATCCCAATTTCAATTAAATCAACTCCTGCGTTTTCTAAATGCAACAAGATATCCACCGTGTCATTTAAACTGGGAAAACCTGCTGTGAAATAAATCGATAAAATACTTGTTTTCTTTTCTTTGAAAAGTAACTCTATTCTATTCATAAGGATAAATATTTTTGGTAAGTAATCAAATCTTTGTCGCCTCGTCCTGATAAATTAACCACTACCACATCGGTTGGTTTTAAAATCATTTTATCTAAGTAAGCCAATGCATGTGCTGATTCTAATGCTGGAATTATGCCATCTATTTTCGAAAGAAAATATCCCGCATCTAATGCTTCTTGGTCAGTAATACTTTCAAATTGCACCTTGCCTGTATCATATAAATACGCATGTACAGGGCCAATACCTGGATAATCCAAACCAGCTGAAATTGAGTGAGGCTCTACAATTTGACCATCATCTGTTTGAATTAAAAAGGTTTTACTCCCATGAATAATCCCTATTTTCCCTAATGCAATAGTAGCGGCTGTTCTGCCCGAACGTACTCCTTCACCACCTGCTTCAACAGCTATCAATTTTGTTTTGCCATTATCAATAAAATGATAAAATGCGCCTATGGCATTGCTTCCGCCACCTACACAAGCTATCACATAGTCAGGATTTTCATCGCCAGTATGTTCTTTTAATTGTATTTTTATTTCGTCACTAATCACTGATTGGAAATAGGAAACCATTTCAGGATACGGATGTGGCCCTACAACAGAGCCAATAACATAATACGTTTCGGTAGGGTTATTTATCCAATCTCGAATAGCTTCATTGGTAGCATCTTTCAGTGTTTTACTTCCACTCATTGCTGTTACCACTTTTGCGCCTAACATGAGCATTCTTTCTACGTTAGGCTTTTGACGAGCAATATCTACTTCTCCCATAAAAATAGTGCAATCCATATTCAATAAAGCGCAAGCTGTAGCCGTAGCTACTCCATGTTGCCCTGCTCCAGTTTCTGCGATTACTCTTTTTTTATTCATTTGTTTTGCTAACAAAACCTGCCCAATAGCATTATTAATTTTGTGTGCGCCTGTATGATTTAAATCTTCCCGCTTCAAATATATGGCAGCCTTATATTTATTTGATAAATTTTTAGAATAAAACAAAGGCGTTGGGCGACCCACATAGTCTTTTAATAATTTTCGAAATTCCTGTTGGAATTCCTCAGTGTGCACAATCGTTTCGTATTGCTTTAATAATTCTGTAATATTCGGATAGAGCATTTCAGGCACAAAAGCACCTCCAAAATCTCCGTAATAACCGTTTTTATCAGGTTTGATACTATGCGTCATGGCGTATTTTTTTAATAATTTCATTGGTGGCCAAGACTGACTTTAATCCAGGCGCTAATTCTAATTGGCTGTTTAAATCGACACCTGCCAATTGTGGGTGCTTAAAGGCCAATGCTTGTGCTATATTCGTTAATCCTATACCTCCGCTCAAAAAGAAGGGGACTGATAAAGAATAGTTAGCTAAAATTTGCCAATCAAAAACTTCCCCATTTCCTCCCTTTAAGATGCCTTTAGTATCAAACAAAAAATAATCCACTAATGTTTGATAAGGAAGCAATGTATTGAAGTCAAATTCGGGGGAAATTCCAAAAGCTTTGATTATTTTCATTCCTTTATCTTTTAATGCTTGACAATCGTTTGCCGATTCTTCGCCATGTAATTGAATAAAGTCTAATGCATATTTATTTTTTAGTTCCTCAATAATTTCTATTTTTTCATCTACGAATACGCCTACTTTAGATATGTATTTTGGTAAACTAGCCAAACTATCTAAATCCAAACTATTGGTAACATCTCTTTTAGATTTGTTGTAGCATATAAATCCCATAAAATCAATATTTAATTGAGCAATTTCCTGTATGTTATGGGGGAATTTCATACCGCAAATTTTAATTTTCATATTCCAATGCTTTAATCAGTTCTTTACATGTTTGAGATGGATTATCATTTCGCATAAAATACTCTCCAATAAGAAAACCTTTAAACCCATTTTCTCTCAATAATTTTATTGATTTGGCAGATTCTATGCCGCTTTCAGCAATCTTAATCGAAGTGTTAGGAATTAAACTCGCTAAGCGAATACTATTTTCAAAATCTACTTCAAAAGAGTTTAGATTTCGATTATTTATCCCCGCCAAATCTATATGCTCAAAATTATTTTCTAAAATCTCTTCTTCAGAATGAAATTCTACTAAAACCTCCATCCCTAAACTTTTAGCCACTTTAGATAAATAAACGATTTCAACAGGAGAAAGTAATTTAGCAATTAATAAAATAACATCTGCTCCCATTGATTTTGACTCTATAATTTGATATTCATCTAAGATAAAATCCTTTCTTAAAATAGGGCAAGCATTACATTTGCGCGCTATAGACAAATCATCATTTCTTGCTCCAAAAAAAAACTCATCTGTTAAGACAGATAAAGCTGCTGCCCCTGCTTGTGTATAGCCCAAGGTAACATCTTGCACGTTTGCTTGTTTATTAATATCTCCTTTTGAAGGTGATTTCCTTTTAAACTCTGCAATGATTCCGCTACTAAAAGTATCCAATAAACATTTTTTCATGGATACATTGGGCGCAGAAAAATAGATAGATTGCTCTAATAATTTAATGGGATACAATTCTTTACGAATTTGTACCTCTTTTAATTTACTTTGTTTTATTTCTTCTAAAATTTTCATACAACATTTTTTAATTGATTAAATGATTGCAACGCTTTTAAACCAAATAAAGAATCTTTTGCCAAGTCTAAGGATTCTTGTATGCTTAAATGTGGACGATAGGTTTGAATGGCAATAGCTGCATTGGCTAATACCACATGAGATTGTGCTTCAGAACCATGACCTTGAATTACATCTGTAAATATTTTAGCAGACTCCTTTACCGTATATCCCCCATGTATAGCCGAAAAAGTAATCTTATTAAAACCAAAATAATTTGCATCAATAATTTTTTCGCCTTCGTTATTAATCCATTTTGCTGATGCCGTTAATGAAACTTCATCGAACCCATCTAAAGCATGTACAATTGAATACTTTATTTTATCTTCTTGAAAAATATAATGATACATTCTGGCTAACTCTAAACTAAAAACGCCTGTCATTTGAATTGTAGGCTTTATAGGATTTACCAATGGGCCTAACATATTGAAAAATGTTTTGACACCTAATTCTTTTCGAATAGGAGCTACAAATTTCATCGCTGGGTGAAACATGGGCGCGTGCAAAAAACAAATATTAGATTTTTCTAATTGCTCCTTTAATTTTGATTCCGTTGCTTGAAATTTTATGCCTAATGCTTCTAAAACATTGGAAGATCCTGAAACTGATGAAACCCCATAATTTCCATGCTTTGCTATAAAAACACCTGCGCCCGCCGCAACAAATGAAGCCAAAGTAGAGATATTAAAAGTGTCTTTTCCATCACCACCCGTTCCACATAAATCCATAGCTAAGTAGTCCTTCAAATCAATTTTGACACTTAATTCTAATAATGCTTCTCTGAATCCTTTTAATTCTTCCAATGTAATATTTCGCATGATAAAAGCTGTTAGAAAAGAAGCAATTTCCAAATGATTAAATTTGCCTAATGTAATTTCTATCAGAATTTCTTTAGCTTCAGCTTTACTAAAAGTTTTATGTTGATATAAATGTTCTAAGATTGCTTTCATAGTGTTAATGATTTATCCAGTTGGTTAAAATTTGTTTTCCATTTTCGGTTAAAATAGATTCAGGGTGAAATTGAACGCCTCTTAAATCAAATTTTTTATGTCTGATTGACATAATATTTCCGTTTTCATCTTTGGCTAAAATTTCTAAATCAGCTGACAAAGAACTTTCTTCTACACACCAAGAATGATAATGTCCAATCTTAAAATGAGTAGGACAATCTTGAAATAAATAATCTTCCTTTAGTATTTTAATCTGAGATGAAACTCCATGAAGTGGCTCCTCCAAATTAATTAATGTGGAGGCAAATGCTTCTGCTATGGCTTGATGCCCCAAACAAACCCCTAAAATACTTTTTTCAGAGGCAAAATGCTTGATTAAACTTGGCATAATCCCTGCCTCTTTTGGCAGACCTGGGCCTGGTGAAAGAAGGATTTTATCAAATGCTTGTATGCCTTCGAGCGATATTTTGTCATTTTTAATGACAGTTACCTCTTCGTTTCGAATGGAATGAATCAAATGTACTAAATTGTAAACAAAAGAATCATAGTTATTGATGACTAAAATTTTCATTTTACTATTTTAAAGTGTGCTGGCTAATCGAATGGCTTTTCTCAATGCCGATAATTTATTATTTACTTCTTGAAGTTCACTTTCTGGGTCAGATTTGGCAACGATTCCACATCCCGCTTGAAAGTTTAATTCATTTTTATAACTTAAAAAAGAGCGAATAAAAATAGCTTGGTTAAACTCACCATTAAAACCTAAAAAACCCACAGCGCCTCCATAAAACCCTCTTGAATTAGGTTCATACGAATCAATAATTTGCATGGCGCGATGTTTTGGCGCTCCTGATAAAGTTCCTGCAGGATAAGTATCTCCCAAAACTTTGATAGCGTTATAGTTTTTTTCTAACACCGCAGAAACTTTAGAAACTAAATGAATCACATGAGAGTAAAACTCGACTTGCTTAAAACTTTCAACGGTTACCTCATGACTGTTGATGCTTAAATCATTTCTAGCTAAATCTACCAACATAATATGCTCTGCATTTTCTTTGGGGTCTTCACTCAATCGTTGTGCAATTTGTTCATCTTCCTTCATATTACCCGATCTTTTAAATGTCCCTGCAATGGGGTGAATAGTGGCTTTATGATTAGAAATAGTCAATTGCGCTTCAGGTGAAGAACCAAAAATTTTAAAGTCTCCATAATCAAAATAGAAAAGATATGGAGAAGGATTGATGGAACGAAGTGCACGATAAACATTAAATTCATCTCCCGAAAAAGAAGTTTTAAATTTTCGAGATAAAACAACTTGAAAAACATCGCCTAAGTAACAATGTTTTATTCCTTTTTCTATATAGGTTAGAAATTGTGCATCAGTAAAATTAGAGGTTTCTTCCTCACTACAAAAAAACTTAAAGTGATTGACTGCTCTTCGCTGAATAATGTTTTGAATGTCTGATAATTTTGAAACTTCATTTTCTAAAAGATGTTCAAATAAATATAGTTCATTATTGAAGTGATTAAAAACAATTAAGTATTTGAAAACGTGGTATTGAATAAGTGGTAAAACAAAATCTTTGTTTTGAAAAGAAATATTTCCAAATAAAGGAATCGCATCATACGAAGTATAGCCAAACAATCCATTCGTAATAAAATCAAATTTTAATTCATCTGCTTGGAATAATTGACTAAACTGATTAAGTTCATGCGCTATATCCACTGAATTTAAATCTAAACGAAGCGAACTACCATTTGGATAAGAAAGCTCGCCAAATTCTCTATTTACCTTAAATGAAGCGATAGGGTCTAAACACACATAGGAATAACTATTCTCTTTGCTTTTATAATCGGAGCTTTCAAGTAAAAAACTTCCAGGAAATTGATCTCTGATTTTAAGATAGAGTTCTACTGGTGTGATGGTATCACTTAAAGTTTTTATATAATTTGTTTTGAACTTAAAATTCATTTTTTTAATTTAAAAGGATTTTAACAATAAGGAAGAGGTACGAAATAAGAAGTACGAGGTACGCTATTAAATAATTGCCTGTCAGTTTTTTACTAAGGTTAAAAGCTCATGTTATTTATTTTTTATTCCTAATAATACTTCAAAAAAAATAAATCAGGGACTTTCAGTCCATGAGTATCGCCTATTTTGAGGATGATTGCTTATTTGAAAGGGCAAATATAGGTTTTTAAATTTGAAATAATAAATGTTATTTCGATAAATTATTGATAGAAATGTGTACTTATAGTTTTAATGGATTTTTCTTTGGCTTTTTTTTGAACACACAAACAACGGCACCAACTTTTACTTTTTGGCAACTCCTTTAAATGGTTTACTGTCAGAAAACGGTATTTTATTATTTTAACTAATTTTGTATCAGTTTTATGGCATATTTTTCAAATTTACCATCATCAGAAATTACTACCAAATCGTGATAAAGGGCTTGTGCAATAATCATTCTATCAAAAGGGTCTTGATGGTGCATTTCTAAAGTAAGTAGCACTTCCAGATGCTTAAAACTATAATTTAATAGTATAAATTTTTGCTCAAGCAAATATTTTTCAAATTCTGCAAGGCTTTTCTGTAGTTCTAACTTGCCTATAGAGGCTTTTATAGATATTTCCCAAAAACTCGCAAAACTGATAAATACTTGATTGTGGTCATTTTCGAGTATGGAGATGATATTTTGAGAAAGTTTGGGATTCCCTTGAAGGTATCAAAGCAAAATATGGATATCTATTAGATATTAGTTCATTTGGTATAGTCTTGAAAGGCATCTA
>JAYVIS010000063.1:0-6358 GCA_043769975.1 Bacteroidota bacterium | reverse complement strand
TATCTTTACAAAATAAATCTATTATGAATAAATTTTTTCTAATACTAAAAAAACTTAATTTATTACCCTATTTGGTGGTAATCATTCTTACATTAATTGTTGGTTGGTTTCTATTCAAACATACTGAACCAAGTGAAGTAATATCAGAAACAAACGATATTAGTGTAACAAAAATACAAGCAGTTGGCAAAATGGAGTTGGTTAAAATGACTATAAAAGATGTGCTTGAATACAATATTAAGCGTGATTATTTACCTGATTCAAGAATATTATTGGTTGTAAGTGGCGAAATTGCAGGATGCATTGATTTAACAAAACTTGAAACAAAAAATATCAAATCAAACGACTCTATATTAGAAATAATATTACCTAATCCTGAAATTTGCTATTATAAAATTGATCATCAAAAAAGTAAAATATATAATGCTACTACCTATTTTATGTTAGATGATGAAACTAAGCTTACTCAATTAGTTTATCAAAAGGCGGAAAATTATTTTAAAAGTGATAGTTTAAATCAAATTGTATTTAAGGAAACAGAATTAAATGCTCATAAAGTTTTAAAGCCAATATTAGAAAATATTACTCATAAAAAGATTATATTAAGTTTTAATAAAAAAAAGCATTAAAAATTAATGAGTAACCTGGTAAAATATGGCGTAGTACTTTGTTTATCGTGTATTTTAGTTTTTCATTTTGTTTTTGTATTAATTTATGCTTCACCAATAAAATCAACCAATTCAAGGTTGATTGGTTATAGTCAAAAGTATGTTTACCCTTATTTTCATCAATCATGGAGTTTATTTGTTCCAGCGCCTACTAATAAGAATTATATTTTAATAAAAACACAAAATAAATCAGAATGGAAAATTCTATTCCCACTTAAATTAACGTCTCTTTATAAGACACCTTTTATAGGAAGCGATGCCATTTCATTGCTATTTTCAAATGCACTTATTTATGAATTAAATGTGTTGCCGCAAAAATCAACTATTTATAATTTGAAGCCTACAAATCAAGAATTTGAAATACTCAACCATGAGATATGTTCATATTTAAAGCAATACAATATTATTGATGACACTTTAATGTACGAAATTCGCTTATTATCAAATAGTTACAAAGGTCAATTAGTTTATCAATTCAAGAATTTGCATTCATCAAAATGAAATTTATAACTACTTATTTATTTGATATTAAGCATCAACCAAAAGAAATTAAATGGTTTAAAAATGCACTCTCATTTTTTATTTTGTATAAGGTTTGTGTTTACATCTATTTATTTCGAGAGTTATTTTCAGAACACAGATTTATTTTTCTTTCGAATAAACCCGTTAATTTTTTAATTGACACTGCTTTCTATTTAAGTAATAATTATTCAGTATTACTTTCTATTTGTATGATTTCAGCCATTGGTTTATTTTCAGTTTTAGAACTAATTAATAAATCAAATTACTTCTTTCGTTTTTTTCTTTGGTTAATTATTTTAAACCTAACTAATTTTTTATACCCTACTCTAACTGGTGGCGATTATCTATTAAATCAATTATTGTTGTTTAATATTTTCATGACCAACAAAAGCTTCAAAAGTTCAATAATTAATGAATTATCTACCTTAATTCATAATTTAGCGTTAATTGGAATTAAAATACAAATTTGTTTGGTCTATGCATTAGCTGCTTGGTTTAAAATAAACGATGCTAATTGGCTTAATGGCTCTGCTATCTATGATATTTTTCAAATACCAGAATACTCAAATACTGTATTTTACTCTTTACCAAAATGGGTTTGTACAATTTCTACATATTTAGTTTTAATTTATCAATTGGGCTTTAGCATCCTAGTTTGGATTAAACCAATTAAAAAATATATTTTGGCATTAGGGATTTTTCAACATTTAGTTATTGCATTTGGAATGGGGTTATTTAGCTTTGGCATTATAATGATTGTGTGTTATATTTTATTTTTAAATTACGATTATAAATCTCAAAAATCACTTGCGTAAAATTTTATTAATATCCGATACACATAGTTTTTTAGATGAGAAACTATTTAAACACATTGATGAAGCTGACGAGGTTTGGCATGCTGGCGATATTGGTAATGTTGAGATAACAGACAATTTAAAAAAACTAAAGCCATTAAAAGCCGTTTATGGCAATATTGATGGCACTGAATTAAGAAAAGAATTTAAAAAGAATTTAATTTTTAATTGCGAAAATGTAAAAGTATATATAACACACATTTGCGGACAACCAACCAATTATTTAAAGGAGGTGAAAGACCTAATAGAATTAGAAAAGCCGAAAATTTTTATTTGTGGTCACTCTCATATTTTAAAAGTGATGTATCAAAATAAACTTGATGTGTTACACCTTAATCCCGGTGCTTGTGGAAATCATGGGTTTCATCAAATTAAAACAGCCCTTCGCTTTGTAATTGACGATACTGAAATAAAAGATTTAGCAATCATTGAATTTGGAAATAGAGCTTAAACTTTTAAATCTATCTTAAATCAAGATCTTCATAAAAAATAATTACAAAAATTACTCCATAAAAAAAGCGGTTAATAAATTAACCGCTTTTTTTAAATGTATTATTTTCTATTAATTAACAAATAGTTTTTTCACTGAACTTTCTTTAGCTGTTGTTACTTTAATAATTACAACTTGAGAATGAACATTACCTAAATTTAAATATGTAGTTGTTTGTTTTCCTTCTACTTCTTTATCTTCAATTAATTTTTGACCCATCATATTGTAGGCGGAAATAGTTGCTTTAGTTTCTGATTCAAAATTAGTTTTTACATAAGCACCATTTAAATCTTGATTAATTAAAATTAATGAACTTGTAGCTTGACTTACTTGATTAATACCAGTAGCTAAATCAGCACAAACAGTTAACTCAAAACGAGCAACAGAAGTTGTATCATTAATACTACAAACATAAGGACCAGTTCTTAAATCATGATTAACTCCTAATAACTTATCTTTTAAGATAATACAACCACCAACTGCCATTGTACTAATTCCAATTGGAGAAATAGTATAAACACCAGTAGCAAATACTTTCACAATAACCGGTATAACAGCATTTGAAGTTAATGCGTATGGTAAACTGTTAATTGAATAATCTTGACCAGTATTAACGGTTGCAATAGTTGTATACTTACTATATGGACCAGGATAACCTAAATAACCAGGAGTTACATATCTTTTATAAGCATCTAAATCATTATCAAATGATGGAGTAGCACTTCCGTGGAAACGGACATATGTTTTATCCTTATCACCGTTTGGAGCATCAATATTTAATTGAAGAACAATACCAACAGATGCTGTTGTAGCTGCAGCCTTTAAAATACCGAAAGATGAAGTGTTATTTGCAACTTTATCTGCTTCTGTAAAATTCACAGTTGATGCACCGTTCGCATAAAAACCTTGTCCCATTGGAATTACAGCAGCACTTGGAAGACCACCATTAAATGAAGTAAAAGCACCTGTATTTGCATCATAAACATCTACTGATGTTAAACCCGCATTATGAGTTTTTAATCTATCTAATGAAATTGGAGATGGGTAAGGATTTGACATAAATCCAGTACCTGAAGAAACTGGACCCGAAACAATAGAACCTGAATTAGTTTGTGTAATATCTATTGCTGAAGTTAAACTGCTACCAACAAAAACCCAGTAACCAACACCTGGAGTTAAAGCTGATGCTGAAGTTAATTCTGTATAAACACCAGTACCAGTTGGATCTCCTTGAATAGAAACAAAATATCCACCTGCTGATGTTTCATTATTTATACAACCATTACAAGTCATTGCAATCCCTGTTGCGCTTCCACTACCACCATCCCAATTTGGTACAGATAATCCACTAATACCAGCTGGACCTAAGTTGGCCCAACCTGCAGTTCCTCCTGGGATAAATGTTTCAACAGTAATATTTCCAGTAACAGAACCACCAGCAGCAATTTCAGCTATTCTAGCTTTTAAAGCATTTGTTGATTTTAATGTTAAGTTACCGCCACAAGCTAATGTTCCTGCTGCAGAAACTTTTGCAGAATCTAAAAGTTGAACTGCAGAACTCAACGTTTTAATTCCTGTATTACTAACCTCAATTGCATTTAATGTTGTTGTAGATGATCCACTAATAGATTGAGCACCAGAACCACTAAGTCTTAATAAACTTGTGTTTTGTGTTATAGTTCCATTGTTAACTAAATTGCCAGTTAAATTTACTATTGAACTTCCAGTAAATATTGTTGTACTACCAGTTGATGTACTTAAATTATCGAATCTTGCTTGTGATGTTGAAGTAGTCCCTCCAGTAATTGTACCTCCTAACATGGTAACTGTAGAACTTCCCGAAATAAAAGAATTAATATTTGAAACACTCCACAAAGTTTTAGCTGTTATATTTCCACTCATACTTAAGCTTCCGGTTGTATTAAAATTAAAACTTGCAATTCTATTTTGTAATGCTGTTCCAGTTCCTGTAATTGTTTTAGCTCCTGCCCCTATAAAAGAAATTATACCAGTATTAGTTGTTGCTTCTGTTAATGAAGTACCAGCAATTGTTAAAGCGCTAGAAATATTAATAGTTCCTCTATATGCCATTGGATAAGCACCACCATTTAAAGACAATGTAACGCAAGTTGATGTTGCTGCGCTAAAGTTAATTGACCTATTACCCAAAGAACCTGAAGTAACAATATCTAAAAAATTAAGATTAAAGCTTCCATTTAATGTTCTTAAAGTAGCAGATGATAAATTGTATTCTAATATACTAGTTCCACTACAAACAAATGAAGCTGCTCCAGATTTAACTAAATTACCAGAAACTTGCAAAATATTTGTTGGACAAAGTAAAGTACCACCTTGTATACTCGCACTTACTAAAGTTAAATCTACCGCAGAAGCATCTAAAGTGCCCGTGTAACTAGCAAGCATACTCAACGTTGTGAAATCTTGCGGATTTAACATAATACAATTTGCATTGGAAATGGTACCATCAAATACTGCCGTTTCTCCAAAAGATGGATAACCAAAAAGAGGTGTTGGTGTCCAATTTAATGGATTTTCAAAATCGTTATCCCCACCTCCATTGGTCCAAGTGTATGATTGGGACTTAATTGTCAAAACAATTAAAAGGTTAAAAATTAAAGTTAAAGTTGTTTTCATAATCTTCGATTTATAGGTTATTGTAAATTTATTAAAATTTATTTTTAAAAGCAAATAATTTAATAAATAATAATAGGTTACAAACAATAGTTAGACCAAATTTTGTTAATTTTTTTATTTTTTTTACTACTTATTAAAAAAACCTCTGTAAACTGAATTACAGAGGTTTTAAAATTAAAAATATAGGTAAATTATTTTACTTTAAAAGCAGCTTTTACTTTAGCAACATAATCTAATTTTTCCCAAGTGAATAATTCCACTTTCATAGTTTTTACTTTTCCATCAGGTGATTTAAAAGTTTTTGTAACTACTTCGTTTTTACGTCCCATGTGCCCATAAGCAGCAGTTTCGCTATAAATTGGCGTACGTAATTTAAAACGTTGCTCAATAAAGTAAGGGCGCATATCAAATACTTTTTCAACTATTTTTGCTATTTCTCCATCAGTCATTTTTACTTTTGAAGTGCCATAAGTATCAATAAAAATACCCATTGGTTGAGCAACACCAATAGCATATGAAACTTGAACTAAAACTTCAGAACAAATTCCTGCAGCAACTAAATTTTTAGCAATGTGACGAGTTGCATAAGCAGCACTTCTATCAACTTTACTTGGATCTTTACCAGAAAATGCACCACCACCGTGAGCACCTTTTCCACCGTAAGTATCTACAATAATTTTACGACCAGTTAAACCTGTATCACCATGCGGTCCACCAATAACAAATTTACCAGTTGGATTAATATGATAATTGATTTTGTTGTTAAATAAATGTGCGTATTTAGGGTAATTCTTTTTAACTCTTGGAATTAAAATATCAACGATATCCTTTTTAATTTTAGCTAACATTTTTGGTTCAGGTCCAAAATCATCATGTTGTGTAGAAACTACAATTGCATCTATACGAACAGGTGTATTGTTATCATCATATTCCAAAGTTACTTGCGATTTTGCATCAGGACGTAAATATTTAATTTCTTTATTTTCACGACGAAGTGCAGCTAATTCTAATAAAATACCATGAGCTAAATCTAAAGCTAAAGGCATATAATTTGCTGTTTCGTTAGTAGCGTAACCAAACATCATACCTTGATCTCCAGCACCTTGTTCTTCTTTTTTCTTACGATCAACACCTTGGTTAATATCAGCAGATTGTTCATGAAGTGCAGA
>JAYVIS010000062.1:0-27348 GCA_043769975.1 Bacteroidota bacterium | reverse complement strand
AATTAACATGTCAAACTTAGATAATGGTATTTATACGTTCAAAGTATTAAATAACACGAACACAGTTAAAATTGGAAAATTAATTAAACAATAATTATTATTTAAACTTTTATTTAAAAACTCCCGCTTGTTTTACAAGCGGGAGTTTTTTATTGTCCTATTTTCACGTGAGTAAAAATCTTATCTTTGCAATGTGTCATTTAAGCTCATATCCGAATTTCAGCCAACAGGCGATCAGCCAACTGCCATAAAGCAATTAGTTGAAGGTTTAAACAATGAAACGAAGCATCAGGTTTTATTAGGTGTAACAGGTTCTGGTAAAACATTTACAGCTGCTAATGTTATACAGCAAGTGAATAAGCCAACTTTAATTTTAAGTCATAATAAAACATTGGCGGCTCAATTATATAGTGAGTTCAAGCAATTTTTTCCTGATAATGCTGTTGAATATTTTGTGAGTTATTACGATTATTACCAGCCTGAGGCTTTTTTGCCAACCACAGGAACATACATTGAAAAAGATTTGCAGATAAATGATGAAATCGAAAAACTGCGTTTAAGTGCAACATCAGCATTATTATCGGGTAGGAGAGATGTGATCGTTGTCTGTTCTGTTTCATGCATTTATGGTATGGGAAATCCGACTGATTTTAAATCAACCATAATTAGTATTGCTGTTGGACAAACTATATCGCGAAATAAATTTTTACATCAATTGGTTAGCGCTTTGTATTCTCGAACAACAGAAGAATTTAAACGTAGTACATTTAGAGTAAAAGGTGACACGGTTGACATTAGTTTATCATATGCTGATTACAGTGTGAGAATTTGTTTTTATAGAGATGAAATTGAATCTATTGAAACTTTTGATGATAAAAATGGATCAATTATTCAAAAATTTGATGCCTTTACTATTTATCCAGCAAATATTTTTGTAACAGCGCCCGATACGTTAGAAAAGGCTATGGTGCTGATTCAAGATGATTTAGTAAAGCATGTCGCGTTTTTAAAATCACAAGGAAAAGATTTGGAAGCAAAGCGAATTGAAGAGCGTGTGAATTATGATTTGGAAATGATGCGCGAATTGGGCTATTGCAGTGGCATTGAAAACTATTCGCGTTATATGGATGGAAGACAACCTGGTACACGTCCTTTTTGTTTGATGGATTATTTTCCAGATGATTATTTGATTATGATTGATGAAAGTCATGCAACCATTCCTCAAATTAGAGCCATGTTTGGCGGTGATTTTTCGCGTAAGCAAAATCTGGTAGAGTATGGTTTTAGATTGCCATCAGCATTTGACAACCGTCCATTAAAATTTGAAGAGTTTGAAAGTTTAATAAATCAAGCTATTTATATTTCGGCCACGCCAGCTGAATACGAATTAGAAAAAGCGGAAGGTATCATTGTTGAACAATTAGTTCGTCCAACTGGAATTTTAGATCCTATCATAGAAGTAAGACCAAGTGCTAATCAGGTTGATGATTTATTAGATGAGATTCATAAAACAGTTGAAAAAGATGAGCGGATTTTAGTTACAACACTCACTAAGCGAATGGCGGAAGAGTTGTCTAAATATCTAACTAAATTAAAAATTCGTTGTCGCTACATTCATAGTGAGGTTGATACGTTAGAACGTATTGAAATTTTACGTCAATTACGAATTGGTATGTTTGATGTTTTAATAGGAATAAATTTATTAAGAGAAGGATTAGATTTACCCGAAGTTTCTTTGGTTTGTATTTTAGATGCTGATAAAGAAGGGTTTTTAAGAAACGTAAGAAGTTTGGTTCAAACATCGGGTAGGGCAGCACGTAATGTGAACGGAAGAGTAATTATGTATGCTGATAAAATCACAGACAGTATGCGAATTACGATTGATGAAACAGAACGAAGAAGAAAAAAACAAATTGAGTATAATTACAAAAATGGAATTACTCCAAAACAAGCTGGTAAAAAAGCGCTATTGAAACCAAATGAGCATGGAATAGAAGTGAGTTATAATGGAAAATTAGTGATGACATATGTTGATAATGATAGTTACACTGCAGCCGCAGACCCCGTTGTTCAATACATGAGTAAAGACGAATTGAAAAAACAAATTACTAAATTAAAAACAGCAATGCTTCGTGCTTCAAAAGAAATGGATTTTATGGAGGCAGCTCGTTTACGAGACGAAATGTATGGTTTAGAAAAATTATTTAATGAAGCTTAATTTTATAAAACTATTTATCCAGCCAAGCTTTAAATTCGTTAACACGTTCTCTGCTCACTATAGAAGGTTCGTCGTCTAGTAAATCAGAATTTATTTTTAAACGACTATTAAAATAAGAACTAACTTTTTGGATTGCGGACATGCTAATTAACACTTTACGGTTAATCCTAAAAAATAAATCTGGAGAAATTAATTCTTCTAATTGGTCTAAGGTATAATCGACGGCATACCTTTTTCCTGTTGAAGTTGCCATTAAGGTTAAGCCATCTTCCGAAATAAAATGAAATACATCTTCTGTTTTAATTGAAACAATACTATCACCAAGCTTTACCATGAATCTATTTTTATATTGCTTGTTTAAACTTTGATAAGCATTTGCAATATTTTCAATAATAGCTGTTTGATTTTGATTGGTTATTTTTTTTAATTTATCAATAGCAATTTTCAAATCTTCGCTACCAATTGGTTTTAATAAATAATCTACACTGTTAAGTTTAAAAGCTTTAATAGCATATTCATCATATGCTGTTGTAAAAATAATAGGTGTATCTATATTTATTTTTGAAAAAATATCGAAACTTAGACCATCGGCTAAATGCACATCAACAAATAATACATCTGCCTTTATTCCTTTTTGGAAGGATGCGATACTCTTTTTTACAGAATCAAATGTTGCAATTACTTCAATGGTGTCGTCAATTCTCTTTAACAAATTACAAAGATGTTCTGCGGAAAGTTTTTCGTCTTCAATTATAATTGCTTTCATTTGCTATTAAGTAAAGGGATTATAACAGTATATGAATTTGAATCTTTAATTATTTCAATTTGCTCTGTCGTAAAATAATGATAACGGTCGCGAATATTTTTTAATCCAGTTTTTGAACTTTCTTCACTATCTAAACGTAATTGTAAATTATTTTTCACTTTTAGAGTTGTGTCATTTGTTTTTATTTCGACAGTAAGAGGATATTCGGAAGAAATTTCATTATGCTTAATTGCATTTTCAACTAAAATTTGTAATGCCATTGGTGGTAATAATTTTTTTAATGCCATTTCTTCAATATCAATTATAAACTTAATACTAGTATCGAAACGTATTTGAAGTAAATATGTGTAGGAACGAATAAATTTCAATTCATCTTCTAAAGTCACTAATTCACTGTCTTTATTATCTAATAAATAACGATAAACTTTTGATAACTGATTAATGAAATCTACTGCTTTATCCTGGTCTTTATAAACTAAAGAGGAAAGAACACTCATGTTATTAAATAAAAAATGCGGATTAATTTGATTTTTAAGATTTTGCAGCTGAGCTTGGGCGCTTTCAGTTTTATATTTTTCGACTTCTGTTAAAGAAGATTTCCATTGATGAAAAAATTGTATTCCTATTTCAACTGATAGTAAAATGAGAGAAACCATAATACCAATTATAATTGCTATGATCATAAAAGCATCTTTAGTTTCGGCAGGCAATAAACAAACAAATTTGTTAAAACAAAGCATTGAAACATAGATTATAAACGAGCTGTATACAAGACTTATTGGTAAATGAATTAAAATTCTTTTAAGTGGTTTTTTTACCCATGGAAATTTTACATTCATCCAATGATCTATTCTCAGGTTCCCTTCCCAAACTAATGCTGTAATTAAAATTGAAGCAAAAAAATCGTAAAACTTATTATGAATTGGTGCATCGGATTTCATTAAATAATCAAGTAAAAAGGATATTGCTATCCCAACTATAATCATATATTTAAATCTGCTATAATTTTTTCGCATGTTATAAATTTACTAATAATGTGTTAGTTAATGTTGTTTTTTAATAATGAAATATGCTATTATTATGTTCGGTAACCAGCATAACCATGACGCTATTTTATATCCAGTATCAAAATCTTGATAAATGTAAATCATTAATGGCATCCAAATACGAAGTGTGACTGCTGCAAAACATAAAGCGTAACTGTAAATCATGAATTTTTGATGCAAAACAATTTTCTTTTTTTTAATATGAATAAATGCCATTAGCGTAATATAAAACCAGAGTATGCCTAAACTAATAAATCCAATAGATGATACGATGCCACTTGTTGCAAAAAAACCAATATAAATGCCAGCTAATGAGCTTAATAAAACGGAAACAATATAGGTTTTTCCTATTTTTTTATGAATGTTTAAATTGTTTGCCCTTATTTTTTCACTAAAACCTATCCAGCCAATAAGTAATGATATTGCTCCAAATATAATGTGAGTATAAAAAGCAATATTCCAAAATATATTTGATAAAATATATTCTGTTTTAGTATTTAATAATCCAAATTTTCTATCGATTATAAAATAGATTGAAGGATATAATCCTATACTAATAGCAAGTATGATAACTATAATCCATAAACTTTTTTTGACCATATAGGTGTTTATTTTAAATTTTTAGCCATTTGTTCAATTTTCACTAACCATTGCTCTCTAAAAAGTTGAGTCGATTTTCTAATTGGAGCAATTGCGGTAACTTTTACGGGTGTTATGCCACAAAATTCCATTGTTCTTTTTTTAACTTGATTAACAGATGGTGATAAAAATAAATATTTATATATCCATATTGGTGTATCACTTGTGTAAATTAAATGGCCTGTTTTCCCACTTAATAATTTATCCCAAATTGGACTGTTTTCTCTGTATTTAAAAGCAAAGCCTGGAAGTAAAACACGGTCAAAAAAACCTTTTAATATAGCTGGAATAGAGCCCCACCAAACCGGATGAATAATAACGATGTGGTTTGCCCATGTAATTTTTTGTTGAGCCAAAATTAAATCTGGTTCAAGTTCATTATTTTTATTAAATCCATTAGTAAGGTTTAAATTAAAATTTAAGTCTTTTAAGTTTAATAGTTCAACTTCGTTTCCTTTTGTTAAGCTACCTTTTATATAAGCTTCAGAAAGTGCCAAACAAAAACTTTCTTTGTTTGGATGCCCATTTATGATGAGTATTTTTTTCATATTTTTTTAATTAAAACTGAACTTTGTAAACAAAATTAGGGAAAAACCCAATTTGATAAGCTGTGTTAATGTTATTTGTTAGAGGGTTGTAACGCTGTGCAAATACATTTTTGTTATTTGTTACATTCTGAACATCAAATGCTAATGTTTGAGATAATTTTCTTTTTTTACTATTTAGTGTTACTCCCATTTTTAAATCAAATCTAAAAAAATCTGAGTTGCGTTGAGAAAAAGAATAATCATCACCTTTTAAAACTTCTTGTTTGGCAATTTGAGAAGCAGCTAAATCAACAGGCGTGTAATATCTTCCACCAGCTTGTGTCATTTTTGCGTCAATAGTAAATGTATTACGCTTTGCTTTTCCAAGTTTAAACTCTTTACCAATTAATACATTATATACAAATTTACCATTAAATGCTGTATTGTGTTTTACTTTATCACTGCCTTTGTAGGTCGATTCATAGACACTTCCAGTTATTAATCCGTAATATCCTTTTGTGAAAAATTTCTCAATAGTTAATTCCGCTCCGTAATTTTCACCTGTTCCAGTATTTTTCAAATATCCTTTTTCATTTGGATTAAAACTAGAGCCAGCATTTAACATTGAAAAGCTACTTGGTGTTTCTGTAACTGGAGCATTATAAATCATTTGATAATATATTTCTGTTTTTACTCTCCAATCCATAAATGGTAATGCATCATATCCTAAAACAAAATGCTGACTACGCGTAAAATCTAAATTTTTATTTGATTGGTCATATGTTCCATCACTTTTAACTGATCGGTAAAAATAAACATCAGTTGGTTGCATTTGGCTATGCATACCATATCCCAAGCTTAATGTATTTTTTTGATTGACTTGATATTTTAATCCAACTCTAGGTTCTATTGAAAATGCTCCATTTAGGGTAAGATATTGCGAATGTGCTCCAAGATTTAAGGTTAACTTATTATTGAAATTATATTTAGCATGTGCATAACCTTGTATAAGCGAAGTGTAATCATTATAATCCCATAATTGTTGCCATGCTGGTGTAAATTGTCTATTGCGATAGTATAAGTTTAAATTAATTATTTCTTCAATGGCACCAATTTTTACAAATAATTTAGAACTTATTTTTGAATTAAATGATGTATTTATTGAATAATGAATTTGCGATACTCTATTTTCTATAACACGAGTCGTTGCTTCATTACTTTTTGAAATTGTATCCAAATCATAATTAGATGCTGCGTATGTTCCACCAATAATAGTATTGAAATATGATTTTTCGCCAACACGAATAAAATGTTTTAATCCAACTAATCCCATATTACTTGTGAAATAGCTATCCTTTGTTGGATCTGCAAATAAATCAGTACTATCTGTTTTATTATGTTTAAAATCTATTTTACTTTTTCCACCTAAACCAAATAGTGTGAAGCGACCAAATTTAGAATAGCCACTATTTATTTTAAATGATAAATCTTGATAAAATGGAGTTGCAGTTGTTCCAACAGATAAACCTAATGATTGCGCAAAACCTGTAAATGAATAGCGGTAAGCAGCAACATAGGAAGAGCCTTTTGCTTTATTTAGTGGGCCTTCAGTCATTGCTTCTAAGCCAGTTAATGCGCCAAATTGAAGGGTGTGTTCTCTTTTGTCTGAATTTCCATTTCTAAATCCTAAATCAAAAACTCCTGCATTTGCATTTCCATATTCAGCTGGAAATGCTGAAGTGAAAAAATCTGAATTTCTTAATAAATTAGAATTTATTCCACTTACTGGCCCGCCAGTTGTTCCAATTGTAGAAAAGTGATTTGGATTTGGAATACCTAAACCTTCTATTCTCCATAAAACTCCAGCTGGTGAATTACCACGTATAACAATATCATTTCTTGAATCATCAGGTGTACTAACACCTGCAAAGTTTGCCGCTTGTCTTGATGGATCAGCTCTACCTCCTGCATAACGATTTACTTCTTCCATTGAAAATGATCGTCCACTTACAGTCGTCAATTCATTATTGGTTTCGTTTTTTTTAGTACCAGTAATGACTACTTCATTTACTGCATTAATTGTTTCTTCAATCCCTAAGTCTATAATAACTTCTTTTCCAGATGTCACTAAAACATTTGGTAAAACAATTTCTTTGTAACCTAAAAAAGTAACTTTTAAATCATAACGACCAGGAGCAACTTCGGGTAAGCTAAATTTACCCTCGCTGTTTGTGCTAGTTCCTTTTAAAGGATTTGAGCCTATTATAATAACACTTACTCCTGGTAATGGATATTGAGCTTGTTTATCGATTATTGTTCCTTTAATTGTTTGAGTCGGATTTTGCGCAATAATCGAATTTTGTGCTGATAATCCTACAATTGCTAATAGTATTGTAACGTATTTTTTCATAGTTTTAATTTTATGATGTAAAATTACATTTGAGATTGCTCATACTAAAATCAAAACTGATGAGTTGTTGAATTTGTTTGTTGAGTTGTATTTTAAAACTATAGCAATTGATTTATTTGGAATTTCGATTTAGAAATAAACCGATATGATGTCATAGCCGTATTTTAAAATCATAATCGAAACTATGATTAAGAAAAAAAATCTAACAAATCCATTTCCAATTTTTAAAGCTAATGAGCTTCCTATAAAACTTCCTGTAATATTAAATACAGCTAATAAAACGGCTAATGGTAAGATGTAATTCCCTTGTTTAATAAATACTGTTAGAGCAGAAATATTGGTTACACAATTTACGATTTTCGCATAAGCAGATGCTTTTAAAAATTCGAAACCAAGGATAACTACAAATCCTAAAACAAAAAAGCTTCCTGTACCCGGACCAAAAAAACCATCGTAAAATCCTACAACTAGCCCAATTCCTGTTCCGTATAACATTTGTTTATTTACAGGTAAATTTTTGGTTTCAACTAAACCTAATTTTTTTTTAAGGAAGGTGTAAATTGCTATAACAATCAGAATGACAAGTATAAGTGGTTTTAATAAGCTTGAATCAATATGGCTAACAATTTTTGCGCCTAGATAAAATGAATTAAACAGCTTAATGCAATTACAAATAATAATCTATAATTAAACGTGATTTTTTTTGCATACTTAAATGCTGCAATGGATGTGCCGGCAAGCGCAGCAATTTTATTTGTGCCAAACATGATGGGCAATGGCATTTTTGGGAATGTAATTAACAGATAAGGTATTTGAATTAAGCCACCACCTCCAACTACAGCATCAATAAAGCCTGATATAAATGCTGTAAAAGCTAAACCTAAAAGCACAAACATGTTGTAATCTGAAAATAGGCTTAATAAATCCATTATTTATAGTAATTGTAAATTTATGTTTTATGCGAAATTGGTAACTGAAATTTTATAAGGCGTATACTTCATTTTAAAATTTAGGACAACTAACTAATACGCGCTTGTTTTTTTTCTTTTTCTGAGCGATTTCGTAAATTAAAGAAATTTCATGAGCCCCATAAGATGTAGCAACGCCTAATTTGGATATGGTAATATCATAACTATATCCAACACGTAAATTGTATTCAGCTAATTCAAAACCTACTAAAATAGCTATGCTTTCTCTGCTTGCATAGGTTGGTTTATATGTTTTAAATGGTAAACCTCTATACCATACACCAATATTTAATGGCAAATGAAAATAATAAATTCCAATATCTAGTTGATCATTTCTTAATTCATGGCGATAATTAAACGCTGGTGAAATATATTTTTTTAATTGTGTTTTGCTTTTTTGCGCAAAAATAAAACGATACCCTCCATGTAAACTTATGCTAACTGGTAACGGTACTTTGTCTCCGGTCAAACTTGCATTGGGTCGAGTTAAGTGTTTTCCGCTTAAACCTAACCAATATTCTGTTGAGTTTAAAAGTGCCCCTGCGCTAAAATCAACATAATTTAATTTTTCATAACCTAAGGCATCTAAGGATGTTGCTGATCCCGTTGTAAATTGGTCATTAAATTTTAATTTAGAAAAATCAATGCGTTTCATATTATAAGATAAACCAGCACCCATTCTTATTTCTGAAAACTTTGACACTTTAAAATGATAGGCATAATTTGCACCAAATTGAGAATGTGTTAATCCTGCTGTTCCTGATCGATCTTGCATAACTACAATTCCTAATCCGCTGTTAAGGTCCGATAAATTATAATCGTAACTCGCCATCATAGTTTGATACGTTTTACTTACACCTGGCCATTGATTTCTGTAATTGGTAACAAATCTATGTTCGTATGTTACACCTGTAAATGCCGGATTTAAATACATGGGTGCTGCATAAAACTGAGTAAATTGCGGGTCCTGTGCTTTCAGTTTTACGGAAAACATAATGATGCAAATTGAGAGCTTTAAATATTTATAATTTGTTTTAATAATTAGTTCTTTTTGGTTAAACTTAAAATAATATCATTGTCAACTAATTCATTAGCTAATGGTTCAATATCTAAAATCATTGTTTGACAACTTTCTTCTTCAATTATTGCTTTATAGGATTTAACTGGATTCATAACTAAAACAAATTTTCCAGTTTTAGCATTTGCATTAAAAATTCCAGCTACTTGTTTACTTTCAATATCAATCAGTGTTATTTTTGCTTTACTAAAATCATTTCCAATTTTAATATATCCATGTTTAACTTTTAAATCATTATCCCCAAAACGTGTATCAATTTCATATAGATCATTACCTCCAAATGTTTCTTCTTTTATGGAGGAATAATACCCACGTGTTCCTGTTAAATTTAATACAAAAAAATTATCGTTATTAACTGAATTAATTGGATATCCTAAATTCTCAGGGTTTGAAAATGTATTTGTTTCAGGATTTAGAACAGTTTTAAAAATGTCATATTCTCCCATCGTGTTATGCCCTTTTGAACTAAAATAAAGTGATGTTCCATCAGGATGTAAATAGGGAGCGTCTTCATCTTTGTTTGTATTTACAGTATTTCCAAGGTTTTGAGGAAATGACCATCTTCCATTTGGAAGTTTTTTGATACGATATAAATCCTTGCCTCCAATGCCTCCAGGTTTATCACTGCTAAAATAAATTATACTAGTATCATTACTAAAACAAGCACTCGTTTCTACAAATGGTGTATTAATTTCAGCTCCTAATTTTTTCGGCTCACTCCAACCTTTAAAATCTGTGTGGCATATATATAAATCTCCACTAATCATGTCTGCCGAAGTTCTGTAAATAATCATTTGGTTACCATCAAAACTCAATGCAACACATGCATCATGTGTGTTTGTATTTATTGGAGGACCAATGTTTTTTGGTGGTCCCCACTTTCCGCTTTCTGTTTTTTGACTAACATAAACATCTTCATAGTAGTTTCCGTAAGCATCTTTTAAATCGCCTGTGCTACCATTTCTTCTTGATGTAAAATATAACATGTTTTCATCTGGCGTAATTAAAGGAACGTAATCAGCATATGATGAATTTATTATGGGCCCTAAATTTTTTATGATCGATCGATGTGGATTTGTGATAAATTCTTTAGCGTTTTTACTGCATGAAATATAATAATCAACTTCATCATTAAATATGCTTCTGTTTTTTTCTGGAATTGCCTTGTAATTAGTGTAATAACTTATCGCTTCATCAAAATTATTTGTCAAATGATTTATCTTTCCTAAATAAAATTGAACCTCAGGTAATTTACTGGTAGTTAATTTAAATAAAAGAAGTGAGCTCGAATCTGTTGGCTGATTCAATTTAATGCGACTAATCGCAGAATTTAAATTCGATATTTCGTTGTTAGGATCTACTTTTAAAACCTTTTTATAACTTTCAATTGCTTTTAAATAATCCTCAGTTTCAAAAAATAAATTCGCTTCTTTTAAATCTTTCGAGTAAAGTTTAGAATTTACTTTTTTTTGAGAAAAGTAGTGTGTTGAACAAAAAATAAAAAATATAAGTATCGTTTTTTTCAAATTAAATTCTTTTAAATTATCGTAGTAACAAAACATCACCTGATTTATTTATTTTTTTTGCATCAATAGTTGTTGCAATTATTTTCCAAATATAAACATCTGATGTACATAGCTTCCCTTTATAATATCCGTCCCAACCTATATTAACATCTTTTGAAACGAATAATAATTCGCCCCAACGAGAAAATATATTTAATTCATATTTTTCAATTCCTTTTAATACTGGGTGAAAAACGTCATTATTTAAATCATTTACTCCAAACACACCTCCATTACCACCATTAGGATTTGGCGAAAAGGCATTTGGAATTTGTATGTCACTTTCTAATAATGCAATTATTTTGGATGGGAGTTCAAACGTGTCTTTACAACCATGGATATTAGTTGCAATTAAAGTTATTTGATAAGAGCCTGCGTTTTGATATAAATGAGAAGGATTTACTTCTGTTGAATTTGTTAAATCCCCAAAATTCCAATAATAACTTATTGCACCTGATGAGAGGTTCGAACAATTTACCGGATTGTTTGGCACAAATACAGTATTTGGATTCGCTTGAAATAATGCTACAGGTTTAGCAAATACTTTAATGACTTTGAACGAAGTATCTTTGCAGCCATAATTATTAGTTGCAATTAATTGAACTGTAAATGTTTTATCTGCCGTTGAATTATTATAAAATGTATTAGTTGTGTTTCCAACCATTGATGAAGTTCCGTCACCAAAATTCCACTGGTAAGTATTAACTCCTGCAATATTTGGGAATAGAACGTTTAATGCAGTACAACCACTATCTGGATTTGCAATAATTGTAAATTCTGGTTTTGGATAAATATTAATTGGAACAATTAAAGTATCCGAACAATTATTAACTGAAGTAGCAATAAGTTGTACGGTATTAGTTGTAATGATTGCTGTGTTGTTTATGTATTGATGCGTCACATTTGTATTGGTAAACGTAACAGTTCCAAAATCCCAAATATAGCTAAGCGCTCCACTAGATGTATTAGTAAACGTTAATATTTTTGGTGAACAACTTGGAGTGTCAACTGTGAAGTCAGCCTTTGGTTTAAATAAAAGTAAAATAGGTTTAGTTATCGAATCTCTGCATCCATTTATGGTAATAGCAACTAACGTACTTGTATATGTTTGATTTGTTGTACTACTAATATTTGTATAGGTATGAGAAGTATTTAATGTATTATCAGTAACTCCGTCACCAAATTTCCATAAATAAGTTGCCCCAGAAATACTTGTATTCGTAAATGATACCGCTAATGGAGAACAACCTACTGTTGGCGTTAGCACAAAGTTGGCAAGTGGATTCGCAAATACAACTGGATATCCATAAGTAGTATCTACACATGAAAATGCGTTGGATGCAATTAACTGAACTGTAAATGTTTGATTAACGGTAGTTGTATTAGTGAAAACATGTGTTGGATTTGCAACAAACGAAAACGGACTTCCATCTCCAAAATCCCATTGATATGTTACGGCGCCTAGAACAGGAGGAAAATTAATACTCAATGGAGAACAGCCTGTGTTTGGCACCATCGTAAAATTGAAGATTGGGCGTGGATAGGCAGTAACCGTTAGTTGCATACTATCCTTACAACCATTACTACTTGTTGCAACTAGCTGAACAGTGTATGTTTGAATTAGTAAAGTCAAATTTGAATACGTATGAGATAGTACACTTGAGGTAGAAGTACTTGTGTTACCATCACCAAATGTCCATTGATAGGATAGTGCTCCAATTGAACTAT
The DNA here is from genome assembly GCA_043769975.1 of Bacteroidota bacterium. Lineage (GTDB taxonomy): Bacteria > Bacteroidota > Bacteroidia > B-17B0 > Aurantibacillaceae > UBA4416. The sequence continues at coordinate 14,403 of JAYVIS010000062.1, read as the reverse complement.
TTGTAAATGTTGCAGCAACTGGTGAACATCCTGCAACAGCTGTTGTTGAAATAATGGCTTGAGGTTTGGGAAATACTGTTACTACTGCTGTTTTCGTGTCTGTACAGCCAAAGCCGGTTCCTGCAAAAAGCGTAACCGTATAATCATTATTGACACCTAATGTATTTGTATAAATACTACTTGTATTAGTTGCTGTAGAAGTACTTAAATTTCCGAAAGTCCAGTTGTATGTAGTCGCATTTACCGATGTATTTGTAAAATTTACGGTTAAGGTTGGACATCCAGAAATTGGTGTCATGGTAAAATTAGCGGTTGGTTTAATATTGATGGTGATTGTTTGCAAAACAGTATCGCTACAGTTGGCCGTATTTACAATTAGTTGAACGGTATAGGTATTTTGCAGGGTATAAGTATGTAATGGGTTTTGAACGCTAGAAGTTGCAGTTGGTGAAGCATCACCAAAATTCCAACTCCATGATACAATTGGATTTAATACAGAAATTGGGGTATTATCAAAGAAATTTGTTGGTGACCCAACACATGCAGAGGTTGGTGAAAAAGCTGCAATAGGTTTTGGATAAACATTTATTGGCGCTGTATAAGAATGAGCACATGTATTAGCCGCTGTTACGGTTAACGTTGCTACATAGCTTCCAACCGCTGTATAATTTTGAGGTGGTGGTAATAAGCCTATAAATGTATTTCCATTACCAAAATTCCAACTCCATGTTACTGCACTCGTAGATAAATCTGTAAAAACAGCCCCAGTAATTTGATCACATCCTTTATTCGGAATCACTGAAAATAAGGCATTAGGCCGTGGTAAAATTGTAATCACAACCTTATCGGTATCAGAACAGGATGCGCCTGCACCTCCTACTAATGCAACTAACTTAACCGTAAAAGTTCCTGCCGTTGAATAGGTATGGGTTTGTGGTCCAAATGGTTTAAATACAAATCCTCCTCCATCACCAAAATCCCATTTATATAATACACCCATTGTACTTGCATTAGTAAATGTAATAGGTGCTCCCTGACATAAAGGCCCAGGAGGTGCTATAATACTAGCTGTTGGTGGATTTACAATACTTACAAAAATAATTTGGGTATCAACTCCACATAAATTACTATCAAGTAATTGAACTGAATAACTACCAACGGAAGGGTATGCAATTGTATAAGGCGAAGTTGGTGGCCAAGGTCTCCAGCCAACAATTGAATCATGCCCCAAGCCCCAATAATTTCCAAAATTCCATTTTTCCTGCCGCTGAAATGTATTCCCCTGTGGCACACAATTTCGGTTGGTGGTATTATTAAATGTAAACACATTATCTGGCCAACATTTAATAAAGGCCGAAGGTGTTATGGCAGCAATATCAACATCATAAATTTGTATTGGTGTAAAATTTGCCACTGTTGGTGCGGCTGTGCAATAGTTTTTTGCCGTCAGAGTAACGGTTGTGGTACAAGTGACGGTTCCTTTTAAATACGTGTGAGATAACGTTTGCCCTGCATTAGTATAACTAAATGTGCTTGTTGGAGATCCATCACCAAAAGTCCATGTAAATATGGTTGTTTCTGAAACATCTGTACTCGAATTTGTAAATAGTAAAGCCTGTGGCGCACATGCGGTTGTTACTCCACCAAGTGGAATTTGAATGGAGGCATTTACAGGTTTTTCCATAACAACAATACCTGTCATCACACACGTGCTGCCTGGTATGGATAGTGTTACTACAAACGTATCAATGGTGGCGGTATAGGTATGTGCAATAATAGTGCTCCCAACATAAGCTCCTCCTGCAAAAGTCGGAGAACCGTCTCCCCAGTCAATGGTATAAGCTCCCCAACTGGTGTTTGATTGAAAATTTAAATTATATGCCCCACCAGTGCAACTAATCCAATAAGGGTGACTTGATAAATTTCCTAGATAATCATATACAAGAGGACAGGCAGCGTTTGATGATTTTGATAACCAAACAAAGATTAATATGTATAAATATCTTTTCATATTTTAAAAATAAAAAAACAGGTTCTATAAGCCGGGTTCTGTTTTCTGCGAGCAGAACTTTCATCATTTATCTATGCAGCCTACCCTCTCTAATATAACCGAAGTTATTGTGGCGAGCAGCCACAAAATTAAAGTTTACATGGCCTTACAACATAAGAGGTTTGTCCTATGCAGTTATTACTAACTGCGCACGTGAGCTCTTACCTCACATTTTCACTATGACCTTAATTGCTTAAGGCTACCTTGTTTTCTGCGACACTATCTGTTACGCTATATTCCTATTTGCGCACCCACTTTTTCAAATGGCATATTGCTCTGTGTTGCCCGGACTTTCCTCCCTTAAAATAAAGAGCGATGAAACAAACCTGTTTTTTGTTAAATATACGAAATGAAAAGTAAAAACGGTGTTAATTCTTCGAGGATATTATCCAAAAATTACATGAATTAATTAACATCATATTGTTTTATCGATTAAAATAGAAAAACAAAAGATAAAACGAATACTTATTGTCTCTTATCAATACCCCAAAGTAATTTATTGCGCAAGGTTTCGAAAAAATGCTGGCCTTCTAAATTAATAAGGTTGAATTTGAAATCGGCCTTTTTTATAACGAGTTCAGAATTATTAGTTATTGTTGTTGAACGAGAATCCAATGAAACATTAAAACTTTCGCTTCGCCCACTAACTTTAAAACTAAGTGTTTTGTGATTAGAAATAATGATGGGCCTTACATTTAAATTATGAGGAGCAATTGGTGTGATAATAAAGTTTTCAGAATCAGGAACCATAATTGGTCCACCGCAACTTAATGAATAGGCTGTAGAACCTGTTGGTGTGGATACAATTAAACCATCTGCAAAATAAGAGTTTAAAAACACGCCATCCACAAACGTGTCGATGTTTATCATTGCACTCGATTCTTTTTTATGAATTGTAAATTCATTTAAGGCGTAATTAAGATTATTGAATTCGGATTGTTTATTTTCTAAAACAATTAACTCTCTTTTATCTAAGGTATATTTTTCTTTAGTTAATAATTGAAGTGCTTTTGCAAAATCTTCTTTATATACAGTTGCTAAAAATCCTAATCTTCCTGTGTTAACACCTAAAACGGGTATGCCTGATTTCCGAACAAAAGCAAGTGTTTCAAGCATCGTACCATCCCCACCTAAAGAAATTACAACGTCAGCCATTGAAATTAAATCTTCAGAGGTTGTAAATGTTTTTAATTTAAATGGTAAGGCTGATGTTTCGTTTAAAAAATTAAAATAAGGTTTGTAAATAACAATATCGAATTTTTCTATTTCTGCTATTACTATTAATTGTTCGAGGTAACTCGAAAAATTGTCTTTTGTATTACGGGCATAAACAGCTATTGTCATTTTTGAAAATATTTTAAAATTAAATATTTAAAAAGTGCAAAAACTCATCAAATTTATTTTTCATATCACCGCTAAAATCACTGTTTTGAAATGAGGCTTTTACTAAATAATTATAACGATTAAATGTTTGTAAAATGCGGGATAAATCTTCAACATTTATTTTTAGTGTCACTTCAACCTTCGTGCTATCAGGTAATGAAGAGACATGACAACTCAAAATTTTAGCATCATTCCCTTCTATTATACTTGATATTTGAGATAATGAATAATCAACTTGATTAACTTCTAAAACAATCACACCACCAGGATCTTGAACTGAAGCCATGGTTGAAATGTTTTGCAACAATCCTTTTAATGTAATACAACCTTTATATAATTCCTGATCATCTAATACTGGAATTAACGTTAGATTAAATGACATCATTAACTTTAATAAATCATAAGTGTGCTGATAATTATGAATAATTGGTTTTAATAAAGGCGTTTTTAATTTTTGAATACTATCTTCTGGGGTATTATAATCTATTAAATCGTGTTCAGAAACTAATCCTATTAATTCTTTACCATTTACCACTGCTAAATGGGACACTTTAAATTGTTCCATCCAATCCAATGCTAACTCTACCGAATCGGTAAGTTTTAATGGAGGAATTTCGTCTGTTATTAAATCGGCTACAAGCATGGGTAAAAATACTATTTTATTTTATCACTTCACCTAATTTTAACCCTTCTTAACTTCCAAAACTTTGATTAAATTAGTGCCCACTAAACTTTTTAATAGTTGTTATGATTTCTTTTGATAATACTGAAAACGCCTTTAAAGGCAAAGCAAATTCCGATTTAAATAGATCTTACTGGTTATTTAAAATGGTTGGAAATCCAACTTTAGTTAATATTTCTGCAAAATTAGCACCAATTGGACTTAATATCGGTTTTAAAGGGTTAATTAAAGCCACTATTTTTAAGCAATTTGTTGGTGGTGAAAATATTACGGAGTGTAATAAAACGATTGCTGAATTAGGAAAATATAATATTGGAACCATATTAGATTATAGTGTTGAAGGAAAAGAAAGTGAAACAGATTTTGATGCTTGCTGCACTGAAACGATCGAAACCATTCATAAAGCAAAGAATGATAAGCATATTCCTTTTTGTGTATTTAAAGTAACAGGAATGGCTCGTTTTGATTTATTGGTAAAAGTGAGCGCTAATGAAACACTTAATGAGGCTGAAACAAAAGAATTTGAAAAAGTTAAAACGCGTGTCAATACAATTTGTAACGAAGCGCATAAAGCTAATCAAGCAATTTTTATTGACGCTGAAGAAAGTTGGATTCAGCCTGCTATTGATGACTTGGCAAATTCTAATATGCTGTTGTTTAATAAAGATAAAGCAATTGTTTATAATACATTTCAGCTTTATAGAACAGATAGATTAGATTATTTAAAAACGACAATTGCAAAAGCAAAACAACATAATATTCACGTTGGTGCTAAATTAGTGCGTGGTGCCTATATGGAAAAAGAAAGAGAGCGTGCTAAAGAAAAAAACTATACTTCTCCAATTCACACCACAAAAGAAAACTCTGATAGTGATTATAATTTAGCACTTTTGGAATGTGTGAAAAATATTGATATGATGGGTTTGTGTGCAGGTACGCATAACGAAAAAAGTAGTTTGTATTTAACTGAATTAATGACAAAGCATACAATTTCTGCTAATGATTCGCGTATTTATTTTTCTCAATTATTAGGAATGAGTGATCATATCAGTTATAACTTAGCAATCAGTGGTTACAATGTTTCTAAGTATGTACCTTATGGGCCAGTAAAAGAAGTGTTGCCTTATTTAATACGCAGAGCTCAAGAAAACACCTCTGTTAAAGGGCAAACCGGAAGAGAGTTAGGCTTGATTATAAAAGAAAAAAACAGACGGAAAAATAAATAACGATCACTAGGTTATCGAGATGAAGCTAATGATTCGTTGGCAAAAGCAACAAAAGTTAGAAAAGATGAGAATGATATTTTTTATTAAAATAAATTAAGAACTACGTTCTAGTAATTAACAAAAAAAAACTTCAGTATGACTGAAGTTTTTTTTGAATTTAAAAATAATAAATTATGATTTGACTTGCTAGTCAATATTTACAACATCAATAGCACTTACTTCTATTACCTTGTGTGTTAATCTGTGGTATTCTTCACTAGCTTTAAGAGATTTTTCAGTTTTGCAAATTTTAACTACTGCTACTGGATAATCTTCCGTTTCAGGAGAGTTTTTTATTAATGCTTGTGACATTTCTACATCAAAATTATAAGTTTCATCCCTCATTTTTCTGCAGCCATTTGGCAAATGTGTATTTAAAATGATGATTTTATCAATACAATTCTCTTTTTGAAATACAAGTGTGTAAACTTTATTATAATCTAAAAAAAACGGTTTTGATCTTTTTGATTTTGTGTAAACAGAATCTAATTTAATTCCATCTAAATAAATTGAAATAGAATACTTACTCGTTTTTTGATCGTTATATAAAACGGATCCTGAAATTTCTAATGCGTTATCTAAACTTTTATTGTTTTTTTGTGCGGTTGAATTGAATGCAATTACAAATAAAATTGTAAGTAATGAATATGATTTTAATGTTTTCATGTGTTTGTTTTTTTCTTCAAATGTATACCAACCATTAAAAAAAATAAATACCGAATTTATTTTACACCAACACATGTAAGATTTTATTGAAAATAGAAGAAATAGGGGGTAGCCTTTTTTTAGAGCAACTAATTTTTAATCCCTTGTTTTAAAGGCAATTCCATCAATTTTGTTATTTAGACGGTGTTATTTTTCCATCGGAAAACCTTTGGCAACCCAATCAGGCTTTATTCCTTCGGGTAGTTCCAGTACTTTGGTGTTTTTAAAACCCTGTGCTATTAAAATATCATAAGCAGGTTTAATATTTGGACAACTGGCATAAGAGCAACAACCGCAGTAAACAACAATTGCTTTGGTTTTATTTTCCATTGCCATGTAGGATTGTATTTTACTAGCAAAGGTTAAGTTGGTGGCAGCGCCAACAGCAATGGCATCTTTAATATTTTCCATTGGCCCAACATTAAAAATAAGAGGCTTATCTTTTGTATTCAATTTTATTTTATTAGCAAGTTCAACGGTTGACATGAGTTGTTCTTTTTTCCAAGTGGGCGTTTGAAAATTGCTGGTGATATAACCAAAACAAGACACAAGTATAATAGATAAAATTTTCATAATTATTTTTTTGAAATCTAAAATTATATAAAATCAATCAGTCATAATTCTAAAAAATGCTAAAAAATAACATTTTATGTTTAATGTTTCCCAATCCTTTATATACAAGTTTTTTTGTGTATTGGTTTGGAAGCATTGTAAATGTTTTAATGGTATTTCGTAACCATCAATAGTTGACATACGAATAGCGTGTCCATTTTTTTGAAGACGTTGGCCTTTTTTCATTGCTTTAATAAAATCAATAAAAAGTGGCGTTAAGGGATAATTGTTTTTTTTATAGCGTTTTTAAACAAATATCAGAAGTTTAAAATTAACGCTTCAAATCATGCCTTACCTATTTAAGATTAATGACTTTTAGGTGGAAAATGAAATTTTAGGTTTATGAAATTGAATACATTTTTTTTTGAAAAATTCCAATTCAATTTATTATTTCTATCAATTATTATTTTATATTTAAGTCATACGAATTAATGACAAAACCATTATTTTAAAATAAGCTATATTTAATTCTAAAAATGAAAATTGAAATGAACCGGTATTTCCTCATCATAGTAATTTGTATAGGTACAGGGTTTGCTTTTTCTCAAAACTATATTGATTTGTTGAAAGTGAGCGGTAATACAACGCCATACAATACGTTTGATACCAGTTCGGCAAAAACAAAAGTTAATGAAGGAATGGTAGATCTTACGATTCCAATTAAATTAAATGAGAAGACCTCTATTATTACCGGTGTGATTTATGAGACTATTCAAACTAAATTATTTGAAGATGGTGATATCAAAAGTTTTGGGTCAACCACTTTAAAATTGGGCTTAAATAATAAGTTTAACGAAAAATTATCAGCTACATTGGTTGTACTTCCTAAAATATCTTCTGATTACAAATCGATTGGGAACAAAGATTTTCAGATTGGAGTTATTGGTATATTAAAAATAAAAAGGCGTGATAATTTAAATTATAAGATAGGCTTGTATTATAATTCTGAACTTTTCGGACCGTTTTTTGTCCCCATGTTAGGGTTCTATTATTTAAGTCCAAACAAAAAATTTGAAGCAAATGTAATGCTACCCTTACAAGGAGATTTTAGTTATAAAATACATTCATTTATAAGCCTTGGTTGTAATTATAATGGTTTAATTAGATCATACCATCTAATTGATAACAATGGTTCCTATGTTTCAAAATTCTCGAATGAATTGTATGCCTATTTAAAATTTGATATTACAAAAAAAATGAGTTTTCAAACAAAAATAGGGCAATCAATAGGACGTAAATACAATGTGTTTGCCGAAAATGATAAAGTAGATTTTGGCTTGCCACTCGCTTTAATTGGCGGTCATAGAAAACAACTGAATACCAATTTTTCTGATGGATTAATTTTTCAGTTTGTATTTTTTTATAGGTTTAGTTTGGAAAAAAAATAACCTAATAGATTAGTTATTGCTCAATTAAATTTTTGGAGTTGAGTATTATTCATTAATAATTTTTATGGTTACCTGATAAAATTATACTCTCACCCCAACCACACATATATCATCTATTTGCTCCAAATCACCTTTCCAGCCATTATTCATTGAACTGTATAAGGCAGCTTAAAAACTAGATGTGTGACTTTTAACCAATTAACTTTTTTGCTATAATTTGTAGCAAAGTAAAATAGCATTTCATAGTACCTTCAATCTGTCAAAATATTTTGGGATGGAACGGACAATTGTACATATGGATTTGGATAGCTTTTTTATTTCGGTAGAAAGGTTGATGGATTCATCACTGATAGGAAAACCAGTTATTGTTGGGGGTACTTCCGATAGAGGTGTTGTTGCATCATGTAGTTACGAAGCTCGAAAATTTGGTGTGCACTCTGCTATGCCTTCTCGAATGGCTAAGCAACTTTGTCCGCATGCTATTTTTATTCGTGGTGATATGGATCAATATTCCAAACATTCAAATATTGTTACACAAATTATTGAACGCGAAGCGCCATTGTTTGAAAAGGCCAGCATTGACGAGCATTATTTGGAAATTACCGGCATGGATAAATATGTTAAGAATAGCATGCTTTGGAGCCATGAGTTAAGAGAAAAAATAATTAGTGAAACTGGCTTGCCAATTTCTTTCGGACTTTCAGAGAATAAAACAGTTTCAAAAATTGCAACAAGCGAATCGAAGCCAAATGGCGAAAAGCAAATACTTCATGGCTTTGAAAAAACGTTTTTAGCTCCTTTATCAATTCGAAAAATTCCAGGCATTGGAGAAAAAACAAATTCAACTTTGCAAAAAATGGGTATCTCTAAAATTGAGACGATTCAAAATATGCCCATACTTGCTATGCAAAAAGTATTGCAAGAAAATGGAGCAAGTATTTGGCGCAAAGCAAATGGAATTGATAAAAGTCCTATTGAGCCTTTTACAGAACAAAAAAGTATGAGCAAAGAAACTACCTTTGATAAAGACACTACTAATGCAGAGCAATTGCAAAATGTTTTAGTAGCTATGATTGATACCTTAGCATTTGATTTAAGAAAATTACAGAAGGTTGCTGGTTGTATTACAATCAAATTAAAATACTCGGATTTTCAAACTCATACTTTTCAGGCAACTATTCCATACACAGCTTCTGACCACGTATTGTTGCAAAAAGCAACCGAACTATTTCATAAAAATTATAACCGAAGAGTTTTAATTAGATTGATTGGCGTAAAGTTTAGCAATTTGGTTTCCGGATTTAATCAAATTAATTTATTTGAAGATACTGAAGAAAAAATTAATCTATACAGTGCTCTGGATAAAATACGATTACGCTTTGGAGAGAATGCCATCGGAAAAGCGGTTGGATTGAAAAATAAAAAAGATACGAGCGAACATGATACTTAATGGCCACTCATATTACAGTTTGAGGTATGGTACATTATCTATTAAAGAATTAATTGACATAGCCAAAACCAACCAGTACAACAGTATTGCGTTAACTGATATTAATAATACGTCAGGTATTTTACATTTTGTAAAAGCATGTTATGATAATAGTATTAAGCCAATTGTAGGTGCAGAATTTAGAAAAGGAGACGAATTATTATTTGTTGCAATTGCAATTAACAATGAGGGCTTCAAGGAAATTAACGAACTCTTAACCTTAACTAATTTAACCGGTGTTCAATATCCTGAAAAACCGGTATTTGATAACTGTTATGTGATATATCCATATGGTAAAACTAATTTCAGTTTAAAAGATAACGAATACATTGGTATCCGTTTAGGCGACTTAAATAAAATAGTAGTTGAAAAAAAAACCATTCAAAAAAAATATGTGATACTACAGAGTTCTACTTTTAAAAATAAAGCAGGTTATGTGATACACAAAAAATTAAGAGCCATTGATTTAAATTTGTTATACGATCAATTAAAGCCTGAGAATTATGCACGAATTGACGAATACATTGTGCCTAAACAAAAACTATTAGAGTACTTTGATGCATTTCCACACATTATACAAAACACTAAAAAACTTTGTACCATCGCCACCTTTGATTATGATTTTAAAGAAATTAAAAATAAAAAAACGTATACCGGTAATGAGTATGAAGACAAACTTCTTTTAGAGAAACTAGCATTTGAAGGATTAGCTTTTCGGTATTCTAAAACAAACCGTGTGGCATTGGAACGTGTGCGCAAAGAATTAGAAATTATTTCTGAACTAGGTTTTTGTGCTTACTTTTTAATTACTTGGGATATTATTCAGTTTACATGGAGCAAGCAATATTATCATTATGGCAGAGGAAGCGGTGCAAATAGTATTATCGCATATTGCTTGAGGATTACTGATGTTGATCCCATTGAACTTGATTTATATTTTGAACGCTTCTTAAATCCTAAACGTAAATCGCCACCCGACTTTGATATCGATTTTAGTTGGAAAGATAGAGATGCCGTTTATGATTATATTTTCGACCGCTATGGAAATAAACACACAGCCTTATTAGGCGCAATGGTAACATTTCAGGATAGATCCATTATTAGAGAAATGGGAAAAATACACGGTTTGCCTAAAGAAGATATTGATAGACTGATAAAGTATCCAACGTCAACTTTAAATGATACAAAAATTTGCCGAGAAATATTAGAGCAATACGATGCTATATCAGATTTTCCAAGTATACGAAGCATACATGCGGGAGGCGTATTAATTTCGGAAGAGCCATTAACTTATTATACAGCATTAGACTTACCTCCAAAAGGTTATCAAACCACTCAGTTTGATATGCATATTGCAGAAGATGCAGGTTTTGAAAAATTAGATATTTTGAGTCAACGTGGCTTGGGACATATTAAAGAAGCACGAGAACTGATTTATAAAAATAAAGGGATCAATGTAGATATTCATCAAATAGAAAAATTTAAGGTTGATGAAGCTTGTAATAAATTATTAGTGAGCGGAAACACCACAGGGTGCTTTTATATCGAAAGTCCTGCGATGCGAATGCTCATACGTAAATTATTATGTGATAATTATTTAACGTTAGTTGCGGCAAGCTCTGTCATAAGACCTGGTGTGGCACGAAGTGGGATGATGGGATCATACATTGAGCGACACAGAAAGTTGAAAAAGGTAGACTATTTACATCCTATCATGAAAGAGCAATTGCACGAAACATATGGCGTGATGGTTTATCAGGAAGATGTTTTAAAAATTGCTCATCACTTTGGTGGATTAGATTTATCTGATGCAGATGTGTTGCGTAGGATGATGAGTGGAAAATCTCGTAATCAAAAACAATTTGAAGAAATTGAGAAGAAGTTTTTTAAGTACTGTGAAAAACAAAAGTATCCTGAAGGACTTGGATTAAAAGTATGGAAACAAATAGAATCTTTTGCGGGTTATAGCTTTGCAAAAGGCCACTCAGCAAGTTATGCAGGAGAGAGTTACCAAAGTTTGTATTTAAAAACTCATTATCCTTTAGAGTTTATTGTAGCTGTGATTAATAATTTTGGTGGTTTCTATAGTACTCGTATTTACGTAAATGAAGCTCGTAAACTTGGTGGCATTATCCATTTGCCATGTGTAAACAAAAGTATTTATACAACTACGCTTTACGATAAAGATATTTATTTGGGTTTTATTCATATTAAATCATTGGGAGAAGATATCGCTCATAAAATAGTAATAGAGCGTGAAGTTAATGGCGATTATACCTCCTTAGATAATTTTAAACTACGAACTAAAATTTCATTAGAGCAGCTCATTATATTAATACGTATTAACGCCTTTAGATTTAGTGGACAAGACAAGCGTGAATTGTTATGGGAAGCCCATATGATTTATAACCCAGCAGACTTGAAACGAAAAGATATATCGTTAAGTATGTTTGAAGAGCCAGCTTTGAAATGGAAACTACCTAAACTAGAAAAAAATAATATAGAAGACGCCTATGATGAAATAGAACTATTAGAATTTCCTGTTAGCCTAAATGAGTTTGATTTATTAAAAACAAAGTCGAGAGGAGATTGTAAAGCAAATGATCTATCAAAATTCATTGGTAAAAAAGTACGTATACTTGGTAATTACGTGACTCAAAAAACGGTTAGAACCTCTAATGCCAAATTAATGGCGTTTGGTACTTTTTTAGATAGTGATGGCGATTACTTTGATACCACTCATTTTCCGCCAAGCTTTAAAGCATATTCATTTAAAGGCTGGGGCGTTTATTTAGTATTAGGTAAAGTGGTTGAAGAGTTTGGAGTGCCAAGTATTGAGGTTGAAAAAATGGCAAAATTGGATATAGAACAAGATAAACGATTTTCGTAATGAGTTGGGCGTTTCCCTGCGGGTCGGGCTTTAAACTTCAATCTTTTGTTCGTGCCTCACAAAAAGGATTTTCGTTGCAATCCCTAACGCAAAAAAAAGTAAAAAATAAAACTAGAATCTTAAATTTACAATTGAAAAAAAATGTGCTATAACGTATCGATAAAAAAAATAAGTAAAAAAACTGAGAAACAATTTAAAGCTAAAATTGATTCTGAAATTACATTGCCTGACAATTACTATTTATCAGGATTTTCACATCAATTGGTTCCTGTTATAAGTTCATTGAACCCCGAATTGATTACCGCTTTTAATTGGGGATTAATACCTGATTTTTGCAAAACAGATATAGATGCTAAAGATATGCAGGCAAAAACACTGAATGCAAAAAGTGAAACTGTTTTTGCCTTACCATCTTTTAAAAATTCAATCAGAGAAAAACGGTGTTTAATTATTGTTGATGGCTTTTATGAATGGAGAACAATCGGAAAGCAAAAATATCCATATTTTATTCAGTATAAGGATAGGGAAGCATTTGCTTTAGGTGGAATATTTAATGATTGGGTTAATAAACAAACGGGTGAACAGACGCATACCTGTTCTATTATAACAACTCCGGCAAATGCATTGATGAGTAAAATACATAATGAGAAACAGCGTATGCCATTTATTTTGCCAAAGGGCATGGAACGAGAATGGCTTAATACCAATTTAAAAGAAAATGAAATTACGGACCTTATGAAACCACTGCCTGATGGTGAACTCATAGCCCATACCATTTCAAAATTAATCACTAACAAAAATAAAAATCCAAATACACCCGAAGTGCAATTAGCATTTGAATATCCTGAATTGGAGTTTATTGATGCTTTGGAGTCATAATGGTTAGGTTATGAAGCAATGTTAATTAACGAAATTTTAACCAAGATAATTAATACACATGTAAAGCAAGTAAATGATGCATAGGCAACTTATGAGCATCTGAAACGTTGCAAATTAATTATTGGTAATTGGACAGTTAAAAGTGGAGAAATTACACCTGAACTTAGGTTAAAACGTAAAGCTATCAAGGAAAAAAAAGCAACAATTGATTTGATTTTTGGAGCTGAAGATTAGTTAAATTTAATGTTTTCCATCCTTAATTAAATTAGCCAAATTTTTTTTAAAGCCCTTTAAATTTCAAGGGCTTTAAAGATTGTGGAGTCCACCGACATTTTTTCGAACTCATTTGTAAAGGATTTAGAACACCTATTAAAATTAATGAATATATTAACCCTTAATTTTCAGAAGATTATCAAATAAACCTTATTTTTGAAAGTAATAATAAAACACAATGAACACATCCATTCTCCCTGCATTCAATAGCCTAGAAAAAGACAGAATCTGTCTTTCATACTTAGGTAATTTTACTGATGAAATTACTGATAGTCTAATTGATTTGAGCGAATCATATCTTAGAAATTCAGATGACCTTAGCAAATTATCAAATAAGGTTTCTTTTTTAATTGCAGAAAGTTTTCAAAATGTTGTGCGGCATGGAGGTTCGGTTGAAGGAATCTCGTTTGAGAAACACAAAGATTTTTTTCAAATAAATGTTTTGGCTGATCGGGTGGCACTTTCAACCTGCAACCTTGTAAAAACTGAACTTGCCAAGGATATTAAATCCAAAATAGATCAAGTAAACAGTCTTAATAGTCAAGAATTAAAATCACTATATACCAAAATTTTAAACATTGGAGAATTGTCTGACAGGGGTGGTGCGGGTTTAGGGTTAATAGAAATGGCCAGAAAATCAGGACTTCCTATCAAAAGCGAGTTTAAAATTATAGAAGATAATTTAGCTCAATTTTTTTTAAGTTTAGAAATAATAAAATCTAAAGAACCCACAAAACCAATTGTTTCAATTGATTCAATTATTGATTTTTATGAAAAGTTGGTGAAT